>JAQXIW010000031.1 GCA_029007985.1 Oscillospiraceae bacterium
TGATTTTAATTCGATTATTTCTTTTTCATACTTGCTTATGTTTTTGTAACTTCTTGCCATAAAAAATCCTCCTGATGTAGTTTATATTCTACACCAGGAGGGTTCTTATTTTCTATGTCCGTTTTTTACGGACTTGTGCAGTCGGCTTTTCGTATTTTTTAATTTGTGGAATATGTTATAATGTATTATAGTAATATATATTTTATATGATGTTTGTGATTTGCGGAGGTTTTTATGAAAAAGCTTTTTGAAATGGGCGACAAATACGCAAAACAAAGCGATTGGACGGATTTTGCTCTGGTAAAATTTTGTCTCTGCGCTATCGGTATCATCATCGGTTTGCACATTCCGGAAAAATCTAAAAAGCCCGCCGAAAGAGGCGCGGCAGTCGTGTTTTTAGCGACATATATTGCGCTTATGGCAAGATTAGTTAAGGTTATTGTCAATATGATAAAGGATAACTGAGCAATCATTTTAGAAAATAACCGCACCCGTTTTTCAGGGTGCGGATTTTATTTGAATATTATTCCATTTCCTCAAACCGTTTCGGCATTGTCATCATTTTGCAAACCGGGCATCTGTAAACTCTTTGAATGATTTCGTTCTTCTTTTCGTCGGAAATATCGGCGTCAATTACGATTTTTCTTTTGAAAGTGAGCAATTCCGGGTTGTCTCTGTCCATATCGAGATACACCGTAACATCATTGTAGGCGATGTTTTCGGCGTCAAGCAGAGTTCTTGTGGTTATGTTCATACATGCGGCAAGGCTTGAAGCAAAAATCGAGCCCGGGCGCTGTGCCGTGTCGCCGCCGCCTGAGGCAACAGGTGTGTCGGATATAAACTCGTGCTTACCGTCGGAAAGAATCGTCCTGTAATTATCTTTTGTGCTTTTAGCTGTAACCATAAATGTCTCCTTGTGCTGAATTGTAAATATGCTAACACTACAAAAAATAAAAGTCAATACTAATATTTTTAATAGCATTGACTTTTGTTATGTTAGATTCTCGCTATACCGAGCTTAACGGCTTCGTCGGCGACGGCCTTTGCGACAACATCCGCCACTCTCTTGTCGAAAACGTCCGGGATAATGTACTCCGGGTTGAGCTCCTCGTCGGTAACAACGGCGGCAAGACCTTTTGCGGCTGCTATTTTCATCGACTCGGTGATGGCTGTTGCTCTTACCGCCAGAGCGCCCTTAAAAATGCCCGGGAAAATCAAGACATTGTTAATTTGGTTAGGGTAATCACTTCTGCCCGTGCCGATTATGTACGCGCCTGCCCGCTTGGCGTCATCGTATGAAATTTCAGGAACAGGATTTGCCATTGCAAAAATAATCGGATTTTCGTTCATTGAGCGCACCATATCCTGTGAGACAAGGTTGCCCTTTGACACGCCGATGAAAACATCAGCGCCTACCATTGCGTCCCGCAAAGTGCCGGCGAGTTTGCCTTTGTTTGAAATTTTTGCCATTTCTCTCTGGGCGTCGGTTAAAGCCGGGCCGCCTTCATATATTGTGCCGAATACATCGCAGAGAATTATGTCGGTAAAGCCTATTGAAATGAGCAGCTTGGCAATAGAAATGCCTGCCGCGCCTGCGCCGTTGAGAACGACTTTCAGTTCTTCCGGCTTTTTGCCTTTCAGCTTTGCAGCGTTCAGCAATGCGGCGCTGACAACTATGGCAGTACCGTGCTGGTCGTCGTGGAAAACCGGAATGTCGCACAGTTCTTTAAGCCTGCGCTCAACTTCAAAACACGCCGGGGCGCCGATGTCCTCGAGATTTATACCGCCGAAGCTCTTTGAGATCTTGTAAATGATGTTTACAAGCTCATCCGGGTCTTTTGAATCCACACAGATAGGGAATGCGTCAATGCCGGCAAATTCCTTGAAAAGTGCACATTTGCCCTCCATTACAGGCATACCGGCGGCAGGGCCGATGTCTCCCAGACCGAGAACCGCCGTGCCGTTTGTGATAACCGCCACAAGATTACCCTTTCTTGTGTACTCGTAAGCAAGGCTTTCGTCCTTTTGTATTTCAAGACAAGGCTCGGCAACGCCCGGTGTGTATGCCACCGTAAGCTCATCCCTGTTTGTAACCTTCGCTCTGGAGATTACTTCGATTTTCCCCTGCCAATCCTTGTGGGCTTTCAGGGCTCTCTTATCATTATCTGTCATATCGTTACCTCTGAATAAAATATATTTGTGAAATCCTTGATTTAATTATATATTATTTTTTCTAATAAATACAGCAAAAAATACTTTACTTCTATAGAAATTCACTATAATATATAGTTAAATAATATTTCTTATTTAATTATGAATTATTTATAATTATGACATTATACTCAAGCGGAGGGAAGAAATGAAACTTGCACAGTTAAGATATTTTGTTGCGGTCGTGGACAGCGGCAGTCTGTCGGCGGCGGCAAAACAGCTCAACATCTCTCAGCCTACAATTTCCGTTACGATAAAAGAACTGGAGGATGAGCTGGGCGTAATGCTTTTTAACCGTGAAAAAAACAGGCTTGTCCCGACCGGCGCCGGCACATATTTTTACTCAAAGGTCATCTCTGTTTTACAGCAGCTCGACAGTGCGGTCATGGGTACGAAAAAAATGTCCGCCGACTCAAAAATCGTCACCGTGGGCATACCGCCTATGATAGGCTCTTTCTTTACCCCGATGCTGCTCAGTGCCGTAAACAAAAAGATATACTCATTTGATTTGAATATTGTGGAATACGACTCAGGTACTCTGAAAAATATGCTCAACAACAATCTCATTGATTTTGCGGTACTTCTTTCGTCTTATGCCGATACTCTTGAAGCAAAAATGCTTTTTGTTGAGGAATACAAAATGTTTTGTTCGCCTCAAAACATCCTGCGGTCTATGAGCGAAGTCGCTTTTGATGATATTAAAGATGAGCCGTTTATAGTTTTTGACAGAATATTAGTCAAGGGCAACAGCGGATTGGCAACGCGGTTCAGAGAAAACGGTGCAAATCCTGTCATACCTATTATGACGAAACAAATATCCGCCATAAAAAACTATGTCAGAGAAAACGTGGCGTCGACCGTGCTGATGAACCATTGCGTAGGCGAGCGAGACGGTCTTGTCCGGGTTAATTTGGCAGATAATCTGAAAACAATCAGCTCTATTTGCCTATGTCACAACAAGGGCAAAGCTCTGAGCGAAAACGAAAAAGAAACGGCAAAATTTATCGCCGAGGTGGCGAAAAAATTAGACACAAATTAATAAAAATCTCTCGGCTTTAACCGAGAGATTTTTCAGTGTTTTATCCTACATATCCTATGCTTGCGAGGAAGGATACAAGCACAATAGAAATTATTGCAAATATACCCATAAGCGGTGCGGAATATTTAATCCACTGGTCGTAGCTTACATCGGCAAGGCCGAGAGCGCCTACGAGCGGGCCTGACATAGGAGTAAGCGTGTTGGAAATAGAGTCGCCGTACTGATATGCCAGCGCAACAACCTGTCTGGAAAGACCGCAGACGTCGCCGATAGGAATGAGTACCGGGAACATAACCGCCATCTTTGATGTTCTGGACGGGATGAAAAGGTTGAATATAAGTGTGAATATGAACAAGCCTGCGCCCGCCATTGCAAGACCCGAACCACCGATAATGTTGGCTGCGGCGTTTGCGAGTGTGTGCATAATGTGGCCTTCTGTAAGTGTGAAGCCGATAACGCGGGCACAGCCCATTACAAGAGAGATACCGCCCATTGAGCAGGCACCGTTAAAGAAGTTCTTTGAAACCTTGTTGAGATTCTGGCCGTAAATAATACCGGCGGCATAGGCGAGAACTATCTGAAGGGCGACGAGATAGGACTGATCCCAGCCCCATTTCTGATTGGCTATTGCGTAGAAACCGTAGATACCGAACATAACGAGAACTACAATTATACCGCGCAGAGGGAATTTTGCCTCTTTGATTTCTTCCATATCCTCATCAGGCGCAAGACATTCGCCGCAGAGAGATTTTGATGGGTCTTTTGTTATTTTCTTTGCGTATCTTGTACACCACCAAGCGTTAAGGGCTACAAACATAGCCCAAACTATCATTCTGACGCCCATACCTGTCATAGGCTCGACGCCCGCCATAAGCTGCATGGTAATCATGCCCGTAAATGTGGCGCCCATACCGACGAGATAGCCGAGGTAGAACATGCCCATGGCGCAAATTCTGTCAAGTTTAAGTCTTTTACAGATGACAAGACCTACGGTAACGAAAGCAATCATTGAGTCTGTGCCGGCGAAGGAGCCGAGAAGACCCATCAATACTACTATACAAGGTACCAATACCGATACCGAACGGTCGGAGAGTTTGTAAACGCCGTAGTTGAGAATGTCGTCAAACGCGCCGGTGCCGACGATACATGCGATTGAGCCGCCGCCGATGAGCATGAGAGAAATCATTGACGCGGCGTTTTCAATACCTTTCTTTACCCACAGCAGCGCCTGAAGAGGAGAAACCGTGGTTCTTTCGACAAGGTGGTATGTGCCGGCGATGGCGTTGCCTTTGGCGTCGACATCAAATACGCCGGCCGGAGCAATGTATGTGAGCAAGCAGGCAAAGAGTGTGATGCCCGCAATAATCAAAAGTATGTGAGGGACTTCAAATTTTTTTTTCGGAGTCCGCTTTTTTGTGGCAGCCATAGTAACCTCCGTTTTATTTCAATTTATAGTCGTCCATTATGCCGAGCACAAGGCAGAAAAGTCTTGTTCTTCTCTCAATGGAGGCTATGCTCATGTGTTCATTTGTCGAGTGGATTTCATACATATACGGACCGAGGGCGTCTACCGACGGAATGCCCATATAGTTGAGTTTGTTTGCGTCCGAGCCGCCGCCCGTTGACTGTTCCGGCAAATCGTAGCCGATAAGCGAGCCGGCAAACTTTACCATCTCATAGACAGCCGTGTTTTCAGGAGTCTTTTCCATAGGTACCGAAAATCCGTCTACCGTGACCTTTGTGACTGTGTCCGGGATATATGCCGGGGCGTCGTTTACTCTCTTTACAATTTCTTCGACAGTCGCCATATCGGCTTTATTCTTTACGCGGACGGATACCTTTGCCTGTGCGTGACCGGAAACCACATTGGTCGGGTCGTCGTTGATGACAGGGCCGACATTGAACTGGATTCCCCTGTCGTCGAGATTGGATTCATACAAAAGCATCATTCTGTGAGCGACTTCCATAATCGCGCTTCTGCCGTCGAGATAGTTTACGCCGGAATGAGCTCTTTTTCCCACTACGTCGATCGTGATTGAGCCGGATCCTTTTCTCGATGTAAGAATACCGTCGTCAAGTCTTGACGGCTCGAATACGAACGCCATTTCAGAGCCCGGGCCTTCTTTTTCAAAAATCTCTTTGCCCGTCGGCGAGCCTATTTCCTCATCGCAGTTGAATATAAAGCAGATTTCCTTGTTAGGAAGCATATTCCGTTCCTGCATAATTTTTACTGCGTGAATTGCGACAACGATACCGCCCTTGCAGTCGATGATGCCCAAACCGTAGGCGTCGTCGCCCTCAATTCTAAACGGATGTTTTTCACAGTCGCCTTTTTTGAACACCGTATCCATGTGGGCGTTAAGGATGATTTTGCCTGTCGGGTTTTCAGGCGTGAGCTTTGCCACAATGTTGTAGCCGTAGCCTTCGTAGAAGAATTTTTCAATTTTGATGCCCTCGATTTCCGAAAGCATCTCCTCTACAATCGCCGTAACCTTTGCATTGCCCTCCACATCTCGCGAGCCCGAGTCGATGCCGGCAAACTTTTTGAGAATGTCCAGCCCTTTGTCCCGATATTTTGCTGCGCCCTCTGTAGCGACGGCAATCAATTTTTCTTTTTCGTACATATTGACCTCCGATACTTTTTTGGATTTCACAATTATATGATATAGCCTAATAATTCTCATTACAATTATTAAAAGTAAATAGTATATAGTTTTTTTCAATAGATTGGATAAATTTCAGCTATAATATTAGTTTTTGACTATAAACTATAACTAAATTTTATATACGATAACATTGACATTGAGAATGACTGTATTGTTTAATTTAAGTATATTACAATTTAAGGACGAAATTTTATGAAAAAAGAGAAAAAATCCGGGATTTCAAAAGTTATAGCCTATCTGGTTTTTGCCGCCGTGTTTCTTTTGTCGGCTGTAGTGGATTTCAAAGAGGGCAACGCTAAGCTGGGCATTGTTTTTTCGGTTTTGACCGTCGCTTATATCGGACTTGCCGCAGCATTTTATAAAAAAGTAAAAAACGGCGAAAACGACACGGATTATTTTATTTAAGCGAAAAATCAACATATACTTTTCAAAGTACAATTCCATAACACAAAAAGCCGCAGAACATCTGCGGCTTTGATTTTATAAAGTTGTGCGCTGTTGTCAAACGCCTCTTTTTTGATTTGCGTACGGGTCTGTACGAGGCAGCCAGTCAAGAAATCTCTCTATTTCAAGATTCCAGAATCTCCACTCGTGAGCGTATCCGTCGACAAATTCCGCCGTAATGTCGGCGCCGGCGTCGGCAAAAGTTTGGGCCAGTTCTCTGTTTGCGTCAATGAGGAAATCGTCGTTTCCGCAGGCAATGTATACCGGCGGGAATTTATCGCCTTTCTCCGCCTTTTCTTTGACAATGTCCTTGATTATCGGCATATTGTCATAGTTAAACATACCGGCAACCGCCCCGGACAAACCGCCGATTGCGCCGTATTTGTCGTCCGTCAGTCCGTGATACAACGCACCGAAGCCGCCCATGGACAGCCCACAGATAAATGTGTCTTCTTTTCTGTGAGAGACATTGAAATTCCCTTTAACAAACTCGTGCAGCTCATGTGAGATAAAGTCGTAATAGTTGTCGTCACCGCCGTGGTTGACATAGTTTTTGTTCTCGGCGGAAATCATAACAACGGCTATCTGCCTTTCCTCCGCATACATTTCCACATTTGAATATCCGCCCCATGTGGCGTGGTTGTTGCCGTAGCCGTGTAACAGATACAACACCGGGACAGGCTCTTTTATGTGAGAATGTACTTTGCCGTCCATTGATTCCGGTATGGTAACGGTCGGCATGATCACGGTAATGTCGACAGCCCTTTTCAATGTGTAGGAAATAAAATTACAGGTGAATTTTGCCATGTTGCGCCCTCTTTTCTTATTCTTAGTAATTTGATTATATATAATATATCCTATACTTTTTTGAAAAGCAATACCGTTTAATTTTTCCGTTTGTTTGACTTTGATAGATTTGCGTCTCTTATTGGCGCAGTTTTTTCAACAAATTACAAAAATGTCAATATTACTTAATTTAATAAATATTTTTGTTGACAGACTGTATTTTTTGACTTAAAATCTTTTAGGGTTTGCCCCGAAATTGATTTATTAAGGGAGAATTTATATGTCAAGTGTACAGAAAAACGATGCACAATCTAAATTCGTGCGCAATATGTTTATAGCTCTTGTAGCCGGTGTTGTGTGCGGTTTCGGATTGGTACTGCTCAGAGAAAATGTAACCGCCGAAAGTTCTGTTTGGACAACAGTTTACAATCTGCTTTTCCGGGATATCACGGCTCGGGGCAACGAAAAAGCTCTCGGTCTTTTCTACATTGCCGGTCAAATGTTTATCCGCTCGCTTCAGCTCATTATCGTGCCGATGGTTTTCACATCCATCATTTTGGCTATTTGCAGAATTTCGGATATGAGCCGGCTTAAAAGAATTTCGGTAAAGACGCTGTGTATGTTTCTGCTCACATCTGTGCTGGGTCTTATCGTAGCCTGTGTATTCGGTTACATGGTATACAGAATGGGTATGTTCAACATTGCTTTTACAGGTCTTGAAGGCGCTGTGGGCAAAACAAGCTCTAACCCGATGGCAATTATTCTCAACATCATTCCGTCAAACATCGCCGCCGTATTCTCTACAAACAGCTCTGTTCTTTCTATCGTATTCCTTGCTGTTGCGGTCGGCGTTTCAATGAATATTCTCGGTCACGAAAAAACCGCCGCAATTAAAAAACTTGTACAGGAAGTAAACGACATCATTGTTGTTTTTCTCAACTATGTCGTCACAAAATTCGGCCCTGTCGCAATTTTTATGCTTCTCACCAGAACATTCGCCTCTTACGGCGTTACATATATCAAGCCAGCCGCCACATACATGGCTGTGACAACCGTTTTGCTCTTTGCATATCTGCTAATTGTCTATCCGATTCTTGTAGCTGTAATCGCAAAAATCAACCCGATGACATTTGTAAAGAAAATTTCAAAGGTTGCCGTTTTCGGCTTTTCTACATCTTCATCGGCTGCCGTTTTGCCTCTCAACCTGAAAACTAATGTAGAGGATTTCGGCGTAAACGACGAAGTTGCGTCTTTCGTTCTCCCTTTGGGTATGACAATCAACATGGACGGTACAGCCATCATGCAGGTTGTCGCCACACTCTTCATCGCCGGCTGTGCAGGATATGAAATCACCGTACCGCAGCTCGTTACTATCGCCGTACTCGCCCTTGTCGCCTCGGTGGGCACACCTGCCGCTCCGGGTGCAGGCGGTGTTATCCTGTTCACTATTCTTTCCGGTATCGGTCTGGTCACAGAGCCGGCTCTCGCGGCTTACGCTCTTATCCTTGCAATCAACAGACCGATTGAAATGCTTGTCACCGCTCTCAACGTCGTTGGCGACGCAGTCGCATCTATTGTCGTGGCAAAGAGCGAAAACAAGCTTGACACAGACATTTACAACAAATAATTCGATAAAAAAGGTGCCCGGCGGGCATCTTTTTTGTATGTACCGGATCAGGTTTTAATATTTGATATAAATATCATATTTATCCGATTGTGTTCTTGAAATTATCCACTATTCGATATATTATAAAACCATAAATATATCGGAGGTTTACCATGGCTTTTACTCGGAAAATACTGTCGGACGAAAAATACATTGACCGCGCCTGTGAAGTGGAAAAACGGGCAATGAACAAGGGACCTTATCTGCGCGACGCATGGAACTATTACAAAAACGGCGACGGCGCGCTGGTGGGCATATTCGACGGCGAATTGCTTGTCGGCATAGGCAGACTGTCTGTAATGCCGGATAAAATCGGCTGGCTGGAATGCCTGAGAGTCCACCCCGACTATCAGAGAAAAGGGTGCGGCAAATTGATTTACGAAAAATGGCTCGAAGTCGCAAAAGAATATGATTGCAGAGGTCTGGCGATGTTCACCTCCACAGACAATCGGGCTTCATCGGGTCTGCGGGAAAGATACGGCCTGTTTACGACAAGTGAAAACATTGTATATCGGACAAAAGATTTTAAGGCGGATTACCGCGGCTCTTTTAGACAGGTGAACTGGGAAAGAGCTGTGGAATTGATTGTGCCGAAATTCGACGAATACGGCGGATATATGACAACAAACCGCACTTTTTACAGAATAAACGCGGAAAACGCAAAGTATTTCGCCGATATGGGTTTTGTGTTTGAGGACGAAGCAAACGGCGACTTTGCGGTATTGGGCTCAAGATTTCGGCACAGCAGCGGTCTGAACATTCTTATGGTGGGCGGCAATGCCGACAACTGTATTCGGTTTTGCAAATCTATGGCCGGTCTGACAGGCGTTTCGGATTTAACCTGTACGGTCACAGCGGAAAATAAGCGGCTAAAAAATATATTGCTTGAAAACGGCTTTTCGGTGTCAAGCCCTGTATTTATCACAAAGGAAAGAATATTCTGAAATAAAAATCTCGGAGAGTATCTCCGAGATTTATCTTTATATTTTGATTTTCGGCATTATTTTTTTGTCAGGTTTACGCTTCTCAAATAGGCCTGTCTGCTGATTTCGTATGAGCAACGCCGAATGTTTTCATAGTAGTCGTCCTCTAACTTTTCGCCGCAGAGAGATTTGCTTACCCCGTCTTTTACGGTTTTTGACACATCGCTGAGATAATATTCAATACCTCTTTCCAAAATGCCACCTTTTGTAGCGGCGTTTTTTGTGTCCTGCCGCAGTTGCCGTCTGCTCTCGTGCCGAATCGGGAATACATTGAGCGCAAATGAGCACATATCCGTATGCCGAGCCTCGTCAAACGACACCCTGTCGGCATTTTCCGTCGTAAACTTTCTTATTCCCTGAAACCACGCGCTCATAAAAGGAGCGAAAAAATCTCTGAGATTTTCCGGGATTTTGCTGTCGTCACCGGCCTCGCTGAGTACCGGCATTTGCGGCAAAATTTTGTGCTGTGCGTTTATCATTGCATTGCCTATATCGTTTATCTCGACATCAAAGCCGTTTTGGGCGCAGACATCGGCTATATCGTATGAGACTTCATAGCACACATGAGATGTGATTTTACCGGTGAGCAGTACCAGAGAATCCCTGTCGTTTATCTGTACGGTAAAGCCGTACGGAGCAAGGAATTTTTTTAGTATTTGCTTTCTTTCTTCGCTCCAATTATCCGCCCGATAGGACGCATAGTTAATGCCCACCGGTGACATATCGTAACCGCAGACTTTGTCCATAATGTTCGGCAGTATTTTGACAACATTTGAGTCTGAGCCCAAATCGTTGTAAATGCTAACTGCCGACGGCGACGGTATAAAACTGTACAAGTCCGGCAAGACGCCGTTTTCATTTCTTATTTTTTCATAATACGGCTTCAAGTCGCTGTCGACTATGCCCTGTGCCGCCTCCGGCGAACAGCATAGCACAATTATTGTAGGTTTTTGGCGGCAGAGTACACCGTAAGTACCCCCGACCGATACGGGAAACCCCAGCTGCTCTGCCCTTTTTTCGACATCTGTGTCGGTGCCCTTTATACCGTGCACCGATGTGTGTAAATCCAAATTTTCACACACCGCCCTCATGCCGTTTCGCATATATTCACATATAAAACCTGTGCCGATTACTGTAATTTTTTCCATAAATACTCCTATGCAAAAATGACACGCCGTTATGGGCGTGCCATATTGATGTCAATTATTACTTTGTCTCTTTCTGAAAGAGGTTTGCTCTTTTCAGCGCCGGTGCGATAAGTGTATAGAGCGCAACGGATACCAAAACGGCGATAACCGCATTGATGAACGATGTGATAGCTTTTGTCATAAGCACTGTCTTGATTGCGTCCGGGGCAGAGCCGAGAGCAACCTGTTGAAGATATGACTTGCCGAGGTAAAGAACATAGTATGAAAGAGCGCCGAGAATAGCCGCAACTATATTTTTTCCGGTTGTTCTGTTTTTGCCCAGGTTTGCAACAACGCCGCATACACAACCCATGATGAACTTGTTGATAAAGCTGATCCAGAATTCAGGGGCCCAAAGCGGGTCTGTAAGGTCAACGATGGCTGTGCCTATGCCGGCAGCCAAACCGCCCGGAACGCCTCCGAAAAGCAAGCCCGCCAAAAGACACATGGAATTGCCCAGGTGAATCTGAGTTTTGCCGCCTACGCCGACAGGAATAGGAATTGCAAAGAATTTCGTTGTCACAAATACAAGTGCAGACATCAAACCGATAGCTGCGAGAAGCTGAGGTGTGAATTTAGTTTTCTTCATTTTTATTTTCTCCGTACATTACATTTACTTTGTATCTTCATTATATCACCGTTACCGAATTTTTAGTTAACTGAATATTAATTATGAAAAATTAAGAAAAAATTTTGTTCATAATTTATTCATAATTTTGCTCGGCGATATAATTTATACATAAAACGGCGGGCCGCCGCATTTGCAACAGCCCGCTGTGTACAGCCGATTATTCAATGGCAATATATTTGGATTCTATCTGCTTTGGCTTTTCTTTCTTCGGTACAGACAGCGTCAAAACACCGTCTTCGTATTTTGCCTTGATGTCCTCACGCGTAATGTTGTCGCCTACATAGAAGCTTCTCTGCATTGTGCCGTAGTATTTTTCCTGTCTGATGAGCTTGCCTTCTTTGTTTTCATCTTCCTTGTTGAAACCCTTTGCGGCGGAAATCGTAAGATAGCCGTTTTCAAGGCCCACTTTGATTTCGTCCTTCTTAAAGCCCGGCAGGTCAATCTCTACATCATAGCGGTCGTCGTGTTCCTTTATATCGGTGAGCATTTCTCTGTTGGCGTGCTTACCGTAAAGTCTTTTGTCAATGTCATTAAAATCGTTAAAGAAATCGTCGAAAATAGAGTCTGTAAAAATTCTTGGTGCTAACATAGTCTAAACCCCCTTTTAATTCATTATGTGTAATGAACTATGTATTCCAAGCGGAAAGGTTAAGCTGTTTGCTTTATCTTTTCTCTTTACGACCACATTATACAACCAATAATTAGCAACGTCAATAGTGGATTGCTAATTATCACATTACTTTCACAGTTGTATCCCTATTCAATTAGCAGTTACCTATATTTAACTGATAATATACTGTTTTGACATAATAGATATTGACTATTTACAAATATTTGTCTTTTACGAATTATTAACTATGTTTTTAGGATTTCCGCTCATAAAGCCGTCTATGTTGTCTTTCAAAATCGACAACAGTCTCTGTCTTGTTTCAAGACCTTTCCAGCCCATGTGCGGCGTGAGAATGACATTTTCAAGGCTGAAAAGCTCGTTGTCCTCCGCCGGCGGCTCTGTTTCGAGTACGTCTAAACCGGCTCCTGCAATGACATTGCTTTTCAGGGCTTTAATCACGGCTTTTTCGTCGACGAGCGCGCCTCTCGAGGTGTTAATTAAAAATGCGGTCGGCTTCATTTTTGCCAAGGTCTCTTCATTTATAATATGGTATGTGTCCTTTGTCAGCGGGCAATGCAGAGAGACAAAATCGCTCTCTTTCAGCAATGTCTCCAGCGGTACATATTTCACATACTCTGTATCCTGTCTCGGCGTTCTGGTGTAGGCGAGTATTTTCATATCAAGGCCCAGCGCCGCTTTAATCACGGCGTTACCGATGTGCCCGGCGCCTATTACACCGAGAGTTTTGCCGTTCACCTCAATGTGCGGTACTTTCAGATATTGTGTAAAATTCGACCTATCCCCTTTTTTAAGCATTCCTATCTGTGTTTGCATCGTCGAGGAGAGATTGAGAATCAGCATCATTGCCGTTGCGGCGACTCTTTCGGATGAATAAGACGGCACATTGCACACCGCTATACCCCTTTCTCTTGCGGCGGCAATGTCGATATTATTGTAGCCTGTGCCGGCCTCCGCAATGAGCTTTACGCATTTCGGGAATTTCCTTATTGTGTCTGCGCCGACCGGCATCTCCTTTGTCACAACTACGTCGGCGCCCTGTATTCTGTCAATAATATCTTCTTCCAGGGTGTCGTCGTATACCGTTACCTCGTCCCCCAAAACAGAATAGTCCAAAGACGAGTCGTAATTCATTTTGAATCCGTTACATACTACTACTTTCATATTATATCAATTCCTTCAAAAATTCTGTAAAACATTCGGCGGCGCTCTTTATATCATCGCCCTCAAAACCGTGTTCTCTGCCCGGGAAAACCGTCAAAAGCGCGTTGTCAAATATTTCTACCGCCTTTTTTGAATACTCAATCGGTACGACCGAGTCGGCGTCGCCGTGGATAATATAGACCGGGTTTTTGAATTGTTCAATCATAGACCACACATCTATATCGTACAAGTCCCTGTAATATTTTGCCCCCACATCCATTCGGGATGTTTTGCACACCCGAGGTATTGAGTTTTTGTCCGGGTACAGTCTTTTTGCCATATCCGGCATGGAATAGCCCGGGTAAAGCAGCATTAAACCCCTGAAAGCCTCCGGGCTTTCGCACGCCGCCATTGTCGCCACCATACCGCCCATGCTCTCGCCGAGCAAAAATACCTTTTCACCGTCGACAAAGTCCAGGTCTTTACAATATTCCAATACGGCTTTTGTGTCCTCCGCTTCGGACACCACCGATAAATCCAAAGACGAACCGCTTGAACGCCTTTCCTCCTGTGAGCCGCCGCAAAAATCAAAAATTGCCGCAACACAGCCGGCATCGCAAAACTTACCTGCATATTCCTGCATCCATTCATACTTTGAGCCGAAACCGTGACAGCACACAACCAACGGAAATTTCTTTTCGCTTATTTCGGGGATATAAAGCAAGCCTTTTATCACTTTGCCGCCGTATTCCACCGTCATTTCGTTTACCATATATGCACCTCTATTATATTTACTGTAAATATACTATCAAATACACCCGAAATTGTAAACAAAAATCCCCGCCGTTTAAGCGGGGATTTATGCGGTTATTTATTGTTTGCCGCGTCTTTTCTTTGCAAATTTATATACGGTATAAACCGCGGCGGCGATAATTGCCAGTACAAAGCCGTATTCGGCAATGTAGAGCACGATGCCCTCGGCCATATCCGCCACATGATTTAAGCCGTCTGCGAATGCGGCAGAGAGCTTTTCAAAAAATGAAGGCTCGGTGTAGGTGACGGATTTGTCTGTGTCTACGGTGATAACAACTGTGCAGTAGCTGACTTTGTTGTCGTATGTGCGGATAATGCTCTCATAGTATTCTATGTCCGCCTGAACATCCGCGAGCTTGTCCTCTATCTGAATTATATCCCGCATAGTGTCGGCTTTTTCCAACAGCTGCGTCAGTCTGTCTCTTTCGCTTGTTTTGGAATTGAGCCTGGACTCGTAGTCTTTATAGACATTTGTAATGTCCTCGCTCTTTTCGCTGAGATATGTCACTTTACCGTAATTCGGCATGCCGTCCAAAAATGCCCTGTAAGCCCCGGCCGGCACTCTGGCGGTTATTTCCGTGTGTGAAGAATAAGTATATGAATTTTGACTGAGATTTTCGATATATCCGCCCGTCTCCGAGACCTGCCGTTTTATCCGAGAAATTGTGTCGGCATAGTCTTCGCTCTTTACATTGAGATGTAAATCGGCGGTGTATATGATTTTTTTGTCCTCCTGCGGCTCGACGAGCAGCTTATCTGACGGCGTGCCTGCCTTGTCGCTAACCGTTCCGCCGTCCGTAACCGAATAGCCGTTTTCAGTTTCCGCGGCTGTATCCATTTTGCCAAAGGACATATAGTCAAAATCAATTGATGTTAATGTCTCCGCCGAATCCGCCGATTTCATGCCGCCGCCGGACAGAAACTTAGGCACCCGCGTCAGCACTATTGCCGCGACGGCAATGCTTGCGGCTACGGACAGATACTTTTTGAGTCCCGGATATTTTATCGTTTTTACTTTCGGCTCTTGTGCGTTTCCGATATTGTCGACTATGCGATTTTTCATATCCCTGTCCACATTAAGCCTGTCCATTATTTCATTGTATTTACTCAAAATCGTACTCCTCCTTTAATATCCGTTTCAGCTTTTCCCTTGCTCTTTTCAAATCCGAACGCACCGAGCTCTCATTCCTCGACAGGATTTTTGCCACTTCCTTTGTTGAATAGCCCTCATAATAGTACAGGTGGACAACCGCCCTGTAATTAGGCGAAAGACTTTTTACGGCCTCCCAGACAAACGACAGGTCGTGTCTGTTCTCCCCCACCAAACTCTCGTTCAGCTCATCGGCCTCTCGGTATTTGTTGTACTCTATTTTATTTTTTGAAAGGTTGGCACATACTCTCAACAGCCATGCCTTTTCGTGCCGAGCCGATTCAAAAACCGGGGCGGACCGAATGTATTTTATCATTGTGTCCTGTAAAATATCCTCGGCGTCGGATATATTGTGCAGGTAGGAATACGCCATTCTCAAAACGGAATTGCCGTATCTGTCCATGGCGTTTTCCGCCCTGTATCTTTTATCGCTTGCCGCCGAATCCGTTTTCTCTTTTTTTAATTCGTTTATCGCCGATTCGGCAAAATATTGTATTCTGTTTATAAAGTGAATAATTGTCAGCCTTTCAAGCCGCATCGATTTGTTCATATTTCACCTTTTTATTCTTTTGTACCGGTATTTCAGTCTAAAACTGTGATTTTGCTTTCTGTCTTATATACAGATAAAAGATAATATTTGTTGCAATTTCTTACTAAATTATATCATATTGCTATCTAAATACAACGAAAATGCATTTTTGAAAGAGAAATAATTATACTATAAGTAATATATAAATCTATTATTTCAAAAAGTATATAAAATAACCGCCTTTTCGGGCGGTTAAGTTATTATTTATCGGAAGAAAGATGCACATCGAGCTGATTGTACGGTATTGTAATACCCGCCTCGTCAAAGGCTTTTTTCATCTGTTCCAGCATATCAAAGTACACATCCCAATAGTCAGCATTGTTTACCCATGCTCTGAGCGTGAAAACCAACGCCGACGCGTCCTGTTTTGTCATTCTGGCGAACGGCAGAGGGTCTTTGAGAACTTTGTCATGGGCAAGTGCGGTTTTGAGAATTGTGTTTTTCACTTTTTCGATATCGCTGTCGTAGCCGACGGAAAAATCAATGTCTACTCTTCTGTTTCCGCTTGTGGAATAGTTTGTAATTTTGCCGCTTGTGACATTGCTGTTAGGTATTAAAATAACCTTTGCGTCAGCGGTGTTGATGTGGGTATGGAAAAGGCTTATCTTTGTCACGGTGCCTGTTGCGCCGCCGGCCTCGACGAAATCCCCGGATTTGAACGGTTTGAGAACATAAATCATAATGCCGCTGGCGACATTGCTCATTGTGCCCTGTAAGGCAAGACCTACCGTAACGCCCAAAGAGGTAAGCAAGGCAATAATAGAGCTGGTCTCAATGCCCAAAATGCTGGTCATTGTGATGATTAGAACAGACCACAGGGCAGCCTTGACCGTTGTTAAGGTAATCGACTTTACATTGTCGTCGGTCTTATTCAGTAATTTTGAGTTTTTAAGTTTTTTGTTTACATAGGAAATAATTTTGCTGCCGATGAGGTATGCCAAAATACAGCCTACGATTTTATATCCGAAGTTCACGAGCAGCTCATAAATTGTGCCCATGACCTGTGCAAAAAGTGTTTCGTTATTCATATTTTCCCTTTCTTAAATTACAATAATTAACGAATATTATATCACATAAATTCATATAAAAAAATAATCAATTTGATTTATTTTGTGAAATCCAAAATATCTTTCGTCCGTTATCTCCCGACACGTTATATAAAGCATAAAAAGGCTCTGACCTTTGCGGTCAGAGCCCTTTGTTTAAGTATTATTTGCCCGGGTGAACGACAAGCTGGTTGAATGGGATTTCCACACCCTTTTCGTCAAAGAGAATTTTGATTTCCCTGTTGAGTCTTCTCTTTGCAACAAAGTAATTGGATTCGTTGCAGTCAACGGTAATTCTGAGAACTACCGCAGAGTCGCCGAGCTCCTGTACGCCCTTGTACTGCGGAGCGGCAGAGAAAACATCCTTGTTGTTTTCATACATTGCAGGCAGAGCCGGAATGATGATTTCTTCGAGTTTTCTTATGTCTGCGTCATAAGAGGTACCCACATCGCAAACGGCGAGAGACAGGTTTTTAGAGCGGTTTTGAATGTTTCTGATGTCGGAGTTATTGACAATTTTCAGGTTGTGGCCGGTGTCCTCGATAACCGTTGTTCTGACGCCGATTTTCTTTACTTCGCCTCTGAAATCGTCCAGAATGATGATGTCGCCGACGTTGTAGTGTCCCTCAAATATGATGAATATACCTGTAATTGTGTCTTCGATAAGGCTCTGTGCGCCAAAGCCGACAATCAATGAGAGAATTCCGAGCGATGCGAATATGCCGGCAAGGTTCACGCCGAAAATGCCCAGCACCCATACGACAGTGATAAGCACAGCCGCATATTTGGTGATGCTCATCATAAGGCCGCCGACTGTCTCTTTTCTGCCGCCCTTCATGCATGTCTTTTGCAGAATCCAACAGATGACCGTCGCAACAAGCCACATAAGAATTATTACAACCAGCGCCGTAATAATATTAGGCCACGAGAACGCCGATGCGGAATTGCTGCCGGCGAGTGCGCCGAAGTTTGACTGCAGCTGCGAGCTTATTGCCGCTTTTGTGCCTGCGTCAAAGAATGGAATGATTGCAGGATTCAAAAGCAACAAGAGAATCGCCGCAAGTAATACTATTTTGATAATACCGTTCTTTTTCATATTATTCCCCTTTTAAAATCATTTGTGCTGATTGTTTTTACTGTGTTTGCCAAAGCGTTACATTAGAGCCTTCAAATGTCATTTTTGCCACATAATAAAACGTATATCCGTCGGTGGCGATCTCCAATTTATACCCATTCAGAGATCCGTTCTTGTACAAATCCGTAATTTGCCGAGAGCCTGCTTCCTGGGTTTCTTGGTAGATATGTCTAACCGTGAGATCGGTCATCGTGACATTATCTTTGTCAGCGCCGTCCAGCGCAAATGTGAGAGTCAATACGCCGTCGCCCACGACGATTTCCGACTTGCCCAGATTGACATCCGGCACTTTAATTTCCTTGGTGAGCGTGACTTCTTTTTTCTCCCCTGTCTCAATGACGGTGTAAGGCATGGTGACCTCCAAAGTCAGGGTAGATCCCGGTATGCACCTGTATACCTCAACGAATACCCGCAGATTGCCGTCGTTGTCTCCGTTAAGACCGCCTTCAACTCCGAGATCCCGAGCCTCAGGGTTTGACGTGACATTGATAACAGGGTCTATCGCATCGGATGTGCCCAACCTTACATCATAATTATTAACCGTAATCGGTATCATGACTGTTGTGTAGAACACGCCGCTGCCGTCACTTTCCATTTCTACCGAACCGACGGTCAACACCGGCTCATCCACTGTGTAAGTAAACTTATCGCTTGACATGGACATCGCCTGAGCTCCGTCGGTGCTGTTCGGCATTGTGTAGCCCAATTCGAAGGTGGCCTCAAATGTGCTGCCTATCTTGACTTCCGAAGACGGAATGTACGCCGTCAAGGTGCTGTCGGCGTCGGCGTTTTCACCCTCTTCTGTTTGCACACTATTTCCGTTTATATACAGCGTCGGTGTAATCTCTTTTGCTTCATTTCCTCTGAATGTGGCTGTAACTTTAATCGGCCCTCCCAGAGTTGTGTCGGTGTTCTTTTCAATCTTAACAGAGAGTATTTCAGGCTTGATGTAGTCGATAAGGATATTCATATCCTTTGTCGCCGTACCGGTTGTGCCGTCAGGCAAGGTGTAATCGGCCGTAAATGTGATTGTGTATTCCGTGCCTTTTAGCATACCTGACACCATCCCGCTGATAAAGCCGTCAGTATAGTTCGGTCGTAAAATTTCTGCGGTGCTTTGAGGGCCGCCGTCAATTGTTATGTTTGTTGCGGTTATTGTGCCGTCGTTTGTCGTCACTCTTGCCTCTATATAAGCGGAATATGACCCGGTGGTATCGTCGCCCGACAGCTCATAGTATTCGTCATACAAAGTCGGCGCAATATATTCGATCGGCCGGCTTTCCGACGATGACCGAGTGGAAGAACTCGCCGTGCCTTGAGATGTCGGCGGCGTCACAACAGCCGCGGAAGACGACGGGCGAATGTACGAGGACGACGGTCTTGTGCTCTGTGATGACCGAGAGCTCCGAGACGACTGCAAACTGTCGGAGCTTTGATAAGACGATGAGCCGGAGCTCTGTGAGTTGTAAGAGTTTGCCCCGCCTGAATTGCCCACCGGCACAACAGGCATGCTGTTTTGCCGCGGCGGTGAACCGGTGCTGTCGGTGACAAAGAGATATGAGCCCACATACGGGTCTTTTCTGCCGTCGGTAGCTCTGAATACCGCAATATATTCCGTGGACGGCGAAAGCCCGTCTACCGTCAACGCGGTGTCCTCACAGTCAATGGTGCCCCATTTTATATAGTCTTTATCGTTCTGATAGTCTTTCTTCGTCTTGCTTTTATCGTACTTATAAATGAAATAATCCAAAGGAGAGTCCGTGTCTTCGTTTACCACATTGACATTGAGTACGGCATTGCTCGGCGACATTGCTATCGTTGACACTTTTACATACATTTGCATAGTCAAAACCGTTGTGGCGACTATTGCCGTTGTGGCGACAAGTGTGGCAAACGCCGGAAAAGCTACTTTATGTTTTTTCGTCGCGTTATACGAGGCGAAAAATTCTGACCGGTCATCGTGATATTCCTGAAAACTGTAATCTTTCCGCATAGTACCTCCTTTTTACATATGTTTTTTTCATTATAAACTATCGAAAAAACGGTTGTCAATGATTTTTTCAGGTTTAGTGATGTATTGATAAAGAAATAATTTTTATTTTTTCAATTATTTTTTTCAACCATCAAAAAAGTTATATTTGTTATATTTATTCGTCGTCAACTCCGTACCTTATAACTCTGTTGATGACCGACTGATTGTATTCTAAATTCTTTTTTGCCTTTATTTCGTCTCTCTCGGCTTTTATCGAGAGCATTTCGTCTGCGACCTCCCGCATGGGTAAATATCCGCTTCTCAATATGTAAGCAATCATTCTGTCGGCGGTGTAGTCTGTGTTCATCTCCGACGCGATAAGGGTTGCAAACTCTTTGGAATACCCCTCTCTTTCCATTATGTCGACCAGCTCTTTTGATTTTTTATTCAGTTTAATATCCAAAATCCTTCACCTTTACAATGCGTATAATTCCAAAACTATTCACCTTTACAGGTGATTGAAAGCCCAAAACCATTCACCTTTTTCCGAATGTAAAATTCCAAAATCATTCACTTTTCAAATTTCCAAGCTCTATATGTTTTTTGATAATTTTGTCCGTTATCTCATAGAGTTTTTCTGAGCCCGGTTTTGTCCTTATCTGTCTTGCATACACTTTGTCGGCGCTCACGCCGTGCTCTCTCCAATCACTGCCGCCGTTTGAGTCGTTGAGAATCAGCGGCTGTAAGTTATCCATGGCTCTGGCAAACTTTGCTTCGGCTGTTTTAGATTCTTCAAATTCGTCGAATATGGCGATCAGTTCTGCTTTCTGCTCCTCTGGCAAAATTGAGAATATTCTCTCTTTGGCTTTTTCTTCTCTTTCTTTCTGTGTTTTCTTTGCCTCTTCGTCATAGGCGTAGGTGTCGCCGGCGTCAATCTCGACTATGTCGTGAATAAGGCACATTATCATTACTTTTGCTATGTCGACCGGCTCGTTCGAGTACTCTTTCAACAGATATGCCATGACAGCCATGTGCCACGCGTGCTCGGCGTCGTTTTCTCTTCTGCCGTGGCCTGTCAGGTGCGTCTGTCTGAAAATATTTTTCTCTTTGTCTATTTCACATGCAAACCGCAGTTGTTTTGTAAGTCTTTCGTCCATTTTCGTTTTCCTTTCTATTTATAATTTATATCTTATACTTTTTTAGCTTCTCAGTCAACCGCAAAAATAACCGCACGGACAATTGTCCAAAACCGTGAAATTGTCTTTTGTCTTATTGATATTTTACAAAAGACGGGGTATAATATTAAAAAATAACCGCATGGACATTTGTCTTGATTTGTTCCACGTGGCACAGTCCAAAACCGTTCACTTATAAAAATAACCGCACGGACAATTGTCTAAAAAAGAGGTATGCTATGTCCAGGATAATCGCAATAGGAAACAACAAAGGCGGCTCTGCAAAGACGACGACAGCCGTCAATTTTGCCGTGGCTTTGGCGGAAAGAAATTTCAAAGTCTTGCTCATCGACACCGACCCGCAGGGCGACGCTACTTTCTTTCTGACGGGTACAAGACAGCAAAAAAGAGGGATTTACGAATTTTTCAAGGGCTGGGACAGAGATGCCGAATACAACACCCCTTACAGGAGATTTGTACAGCCTTCTTTGCAGGATAATCTGTGGATTATCCCGTCGTCCGCCAATTCCAAAAATACCACAGAATTGATAAAATCCATGTCCGGCGACGATTGGGAGCCCGTTGACATCTACGACGCCAGAATAGTTGAGGCGTCGGCGGATTTTGACTTTACAATCATCGACACACGCCCTACCGACGTGACCGACACAGAATGGTCCATCGAAATATGCAACTATCTTTTAGTCACTTCAAAACGGGATGCTCTGTCAATAAACGGTGCAAAGCGGACAATGTCAAAATGCTTTTCCTACATCGACACAGGCAATTACGAAATAAGAATTGTCGGTGTTTTGCTGTGCGACATTGATAAAAACTCATCCGCTTACAAGCAGAATAAAACTCTGCTCACCGAGAGCGAATTTTCGCACTACCTTTTTCAAACGGAAATCCGCCGTTCAAACAGCATAGACAGCAACGCAAACGAAGCTCTGCCTATTGTTCTGGGCAACAAGCGCACAAACCCGGCGATAGACTATGAGAATTTTACCGACGAATTTTTACAGAGGCTGCGGCGACTTGAGTTTGTCGACGAAATCAAAAGTAATTTTACAGACGAGGAATAACACATGGCAAAAATAAACAAGAAATTTCGGGGGCACAGACAGGACGACCTGGTGTCGACAGAATCTTTTTCGATACAGCGTCAAATGTATGAGGAGAGCAACCGCACTCAAACAGCCCTCTCAAACGAAAATATAAAAAACATCCGGCTGGATAAGATTAAACTGCACGAGGACAACATTTTCAACTACCGCGATAAAGACAATAATTCCGAGGGCATAAAAGAACTGGCGGACAACATCGAGTTGGAGGGCCTTGTACACAACATCGCTGTCACTCAAAGGCCGGGTGAGAGCGAATACATCATTCTTTCCGGCGAAAGAAGATATCTGGCTTACAAATATTTGAAAGACAAATTTTTAGCGGCAGGCGATATAGAAGCGGCAAAAAAATACAGACGGATACCTTGCCGTGTGATTGAAATAAAAGTAGACGATGAAAGTGTGCGCCGCAACGCCGAGCAGATTTATATAGATTCCGCCAACGCTTTTACCCGCGAGGGTATATCCGACGGCGAGCTTTTTGAAAAAGTCGCCGTCAGATTTGTAAAAAATCTGACTCTCGTATATAAAATGAGTGAAAAAGAGGCTCGCCGGACTTTGATTTATCACCTGAACGAAGCGTCCGGCCGGGACAAGACCAGGAAGGTCGACCGCTCGCTGGAGATATACAGAAAAATGATACCTGAGCTTTACGAGCTGTACCGGAAGGACAATTCCGATATGACCCGCGAAACCGCAAAAAAAATATCCTCTTTGAACGCCGACCGGCAAAGAGCCGTTCTCGACGCTGTAAAAGAGCTGACCCGGGAAAAGAAATCTCTCGGCTCTGTCTATCCTCTTATTTACGGAGACTTTCAGAAAAAGATATCCTCATGTCGGGACGGTCTTTCGGATAAAACCGCAGAGGATATATGCAAAGAGATAAAACGGAAAATCGCCTCAACAAAAGCGGCGGCAAAAAAAATAGCCGACAAAAAAGAAAACTTGTCGGCGTCGGAAACGGTGTATACAAAAAACTACGACGCAATGGTAAAGGCAAAAAATCTCATTCAAAAAATGAACAAAAAGACAATTGTTCTCGCTATGAAGGACGCTCATAAAAAACACAGCGACAAGGATGTGTTGCCTGAAATTGACGCGATGATTCGGCTGTTGAACAATTTGAGAGCGGAAATAGAGGGATAATATGTCGAGACCGAAAAAGGGCGAAACCTGGAATGCCGAAAAACACTACGGATGCAGGGTATTAAAATACCCCATCGGTGAACGGCTGGCGGAAATATCCGCCAAACAGGGCAAAAAGTTCGGCAATCTATGCAACGCCGTTGTTAAAAAATACCTGGCGGAAACAGAGAGTGAGTTTGAGTTTTCTCCCGAAACCGCATCAATAATGCTTGATAAGGTGACGGAGAATAACCCGAAAATAAACTTTACTTTGTACCTTACGGACGAAGAACATGTAAAACTGAAAACCATAGCCTCAAATATGGGCATCAGTATGAATCGGCTTGCTGTTTGCTTTTTGCGGGAATTTGTAAAAGAAGTATAAATTAAACGGATGGCGTAGCCATCCGTTTTCTATTCTTTATATACCGGGACGCTCTCAAAAAAGCTTTGCTGCAAAGCGTCCTCGGCGTCAAAGGCGATCCCCGATTCAACCAATTCAGGCACATCGCTCGGCTTAGTATAGCCTTTTTCATTCCACGCCAGCAAGACAGCGTTACAGTATCTGACGCTCGCCTTGTCGGCGGCATATTCAAAACAGGCTTTGACCAATTCTTCCGATATGTTTTTTTCTATCCACCCGTTTATCAATGTAGTTTCGGATTTGTTCGGCTGTCTGTTCAGCGCAAGGGCTATATATCCCTTTATTTCGTCGCCGGAATTAAACTCGGCGTTTTTGAAATCCACATCTACAACTTTATTGACCTTGAATTTGTTAAATTTGAATGTAACAGATGTGGTTTGTCTGCCCTGTCTTGTATACTCCACGGTCAGGTTCATATCCGGGAATTTTTCGTTTATCTCCTTTACCGCCTTTTTAATGTAATCTCTGTTAAATATTTTGAATTCTTCGTAAGACTTTCTGTGGGCCTCGTCCAGCATTATGTCTTTTAAGTCCTCAATGCTGATTGTGTAGACGCCGACGGATTTCCATTGCATGAGCTGTCTGTAAAGGATAAGTGAATATGCGTGTTTCAACTGTGAAAAATCAGCCATCGGGAAAGAAGTGAACTCACGGGCAATGTTGTTGAACATATAAGACGCGTCCTCGTGTACCTGGACTTTGAATGTTTTCCGATTCGGGTCAATCTCTGTACTGGAAACCATGGCAGTGGTACGGATAACACCGTTTTCATCCACCGTTCTGAATATAGATGATTTCATAATCGGGATAACCGAATTGTCCAGCAATGCTACAATTTCACCGTAGGTTCTGCCGGTGTTGTCGGATATCAATGCTTTCAGATTTTCAAAAGGTATTAAAACTTCGCTGGTACCCTGGTCTTTTATCTGTGAGATAATTGCGTGCAGCAACTTAATTTCGATAGGGTTCAGCGATGAAAGAGAAGACTCGTTAAATTTATTATCATATTTTACCAAGGCTTTTGAACTTTTTATTTTTTTTGATTTTCTTGCCATATATATCTCCAAAAACAGTATAGGTAAATAATAGCACAGTTTAGCCGTATAATCAATGGTAAATTTTCACCTAAGTGAACCCGAATATATTTTTGGTTTAATTATTTTAATATAATTATTTAATATTTTATATATTTTAGACAGCCGATTTTTGCCTGAATTACGGCAAAATTTAGGCATATTAGTGAAAGGTTTTGGACAAAAGGTGAACGGTTTTGTAATAAAGGTTAAAACCTTTGGATTTTGACGGTGAACAATTTTGGATTAAAAAGTGAATGAATTTGGAGAGGCAACCGTTAAAGTGAACGGTTTTGGAACTCGAAAAAAAGGGGGAAATTACAAAGAGTCAAATCCCGACAGGTGAAGAATTTTGGGATTATACAGACGGTAAAATCAAGTTATAAAGTGAATGATTTTGGAGATAATACATAACAATGTTTCTTAATAAATCGACGGAGGCGGACGAAAATTATACGAAATGTAAAGGGCAATACAAGGATTGAAGGTGAAGGATTTTGGAATTTTTCAAAATTTACAATCTGTAAAAGGTGAATTATTTTGGAAAATAAATACAATAATGTTTTACTTAATAATTGAAGAGTTTTGGACTTTCTCCAAAACAATATTATATTATTATTGTTGGACAGATTAACGGTTTTGCAGATATATCCGTCAAAAATAATATTTAAGGTGAACGGTTTTGGAATTATGCTGTTCGTAAATCAGTAAAATAAAAGCCGCCTTTGCGGCGGCAAAATTTTATATGTCAAACAAGAAAAAGCTCTGTGATAAAAATCGTAACACAGGATATAACGGCAACAGGGAATATTGCCATTCCTTTCCATGCGGCAAAAATTGCTACTGCCAAAGCGATAGCCCCCGAAACAGGGGATTGAGTGGTCTCCAGCACAGCCGGAAAGGACATAACCGCCAAAGTGACATACGGCACATAATACAAAAAAGATTTTATGAATCTGTTTGTAATCGGTTTTCTCAAAAACAGCAGAGGTAAAACTCTGATTGCGTAAGAAACGGCGAACATTATAAAAATATAAATCCATATATTATTCATTCGTGTTTTCCTCCTTTACCGGAAACATCATTGCCGAGGCGGCAGATATGCCGACCGTCAAAATTATGGTACGCGTGCCGGACGAAATAAACGAAAATACCGGCAAAACAGAAAAAGCATAGCTCAATATAAAGGATGCGCAGATAAGATATAAAACTATCCTGTTCTCTTTTGCGGTCGGAATAATAATGGCCATAAACATACCGAACAGCGACATTGAAAACGCGCTGACAAGGCCCGGAGAAAGCGCCGAGCCGGTGACAATACCCAATGCTGTTGCAACAGCCCATAAAGGGATGGATGTTGAAAAAGCCCCGTAGGAATAGTACGGATTAAGCTTGCCCGGTCGGTTTATAGCAATACCGAATAATTCATCAGTGAGATAAAACCCGACAAAAAGTCTGTGAAAAACAGATTCTTTCTCACTAAATTTCTGGCTGAGCGCACAGGACATAAGCAAATATCTGGCATTTGCTATAAAAATCATTACCGCCATCTGTAAATATGTGGCGCCGTCCCTTATCATGCTGAAACCGGCGTATTCACCGGCAGACGCGGCAACAAGGGCGGAGGCGGCAAAGCCTTGAAACGGGGTCAGCCCCGCGTTGTTAGCGGCTATTCCGAGAGAGAACGCAACGGCAAAATACGCCATACCTATCGGCAAGCCGTCGCGCACTCCGTCAAAGAAAGCTTGTTTGTTTTCAAATACTGTCATATAAATTCTCCTCTGCAAATATTACTTATTATATAAGTAAAAAAGATGAATTTCAATACTTATTATAAATCAATTTGAAAAGTAATAAAAGTATGACAAAAAAGTAATAAAAATCCAGAATTAAGCCCGCATAAAAACTGTTTTTTTGATTATTATTGAAATATTTATGCATCTATGTTATAATGATTACAACTTAGAAAACAAAAAGTGTAAGAAAAAGACAAAATTTCGGCTCTCGTCTTGAATATGTGTCGGGAAAACCGAAAATATTGTCATTATTCTGTTTGCTTTTTGAAAATTTTAACGAAAGAGGTAAAAATTATGACAAAGAAATGGGTTTGCACAGTATGCGGATACGTACACGAAGGCGACACTCCTCCGGCAATTTGCCCGCTCTGCAAACAGCCGGCAGAAAAATTCAAACTCGTTGAGGAAGAAAAGAAAAATCCTTACGCAGGCACTCAGACAGAGAAGAACCTGTGGGAAGCCTTTGCAGGTGAATCACAGGCGAGAAACAAATACACATACTTTGCGTCGGTAGCCAAAAAGGAAGGCTACGAGCAGATGTCGGCTCTTTTCCTTAAAACAGCGGACAATGAAAAAGAACACGCAAAAATGTGGTTTAAGGAGCTGAAAGAGCTGGGTGACACACCGGCAAACCTTGCCGCCGCCGCAGACGGTGAAAACTATGAGTGGACGGATATGTACGACGGCTTTGCAAAGACGGCGGAAGCAGAGGGCTTCCCTGAGCTTGCCGCTAAATTCAGAGCTGTGGCCGCCATTGAAAAGCACCACGAGGAAAGATACCGCGCGCTTTTGAAGAACATCGAAACGGCACAGGTATTTGAAAAGAGCGAAGTAAAAATCTGGGAATGCCGCAACTGCGGACATATCGTAGTAGGCACAAAGGCCCCTGAAGTCTGCCCTGTATGCGATCACCCGAAGGCTTACTTTGAAGTAAACGCAGAAAATTATTGATTTGGTAAACCGATAAAATATTGCACAACAGACGGCGCAGGTAACTGCGCCGTATTTTTATCGGAAATCGGGAGAAATATTTGACTGTGAGATGAAAGCGAAAGCCACTCTGGCGAGGGAGACGGGGCGAAGCAAGACGAGCCGGAGAGATAGAATTAAAACAATACTGTAAACCGAACAAAATTATTCAGTGCAACAGTATATTTTACAAATACTGCTCCTCAGTCGCCTGCGGTGACAGGTCTTGCCTGTCGGTTCGGTCGCCGCTTTTACTACGCAAAGGTGTAGGACGGACACTGTCACCCAAGTACAATTTGATACATTAACAATTTTCTGTCTATAAGTCCCGATGCAATCCGTACGCAAAATAACACGAATATTTCACCGCTTTGATATTTACATTGTAATACATATAATGTATATTTAGTGGTAGACAGTAAAAATGCTAATGCATTTTATAAGGTAGGAGTTATTATGAACAAAAAAATCAGAAAACCGATAAACTCTAAAATCAAGAGTTTGATTTTTACTTTCATTGTCGGTTTTATCTATTTCTATTTTGCCTTGCCGGCAATAAACTTACAGGATGAATCTTTTTACGGATTCTTTTTCATTATGGCGTTTGTGTATTGCCTGAGTTATTTTGTATTTGAAGGCTTTACAAGACTTGTTGGCAGAAATGTCCCGGGTGCCGCCGAAGAAAATAAAAGCATTATGTCGGAAACACTGAAAACCGTAAAAATACCGGCGTTTCTCTGTGTCGCATTGGTTATTATCAATCTTGGCGGCGCGCTTTTGTCGTCGGTAGTCTTTCGCTCACGGGCTTATACAAAACTTTTGCCGATAGAAGAAGGCGATTTTACCGAGGATGTAGCGGAAATTTCCTTTGATTCGATTCCAATGCTGGATAAGGCATCAGCCACGAGACTTGCCACAAGAAAGCTGGGCGAATTGTCTGATTTAGTCTCACAGTTTGAGGTGGTGGAAGATTCCGCTCAGATTAACTACAAAGGCAAGCCGGTGCGCCCGTATATGCTCAGATACGGCGACACTATCAAATGGCTTAACAACTCTAAACAGGGTATTCCGGGCTACATTCTGACGAATATGATAACACAGGAATGTACCCTTGTCCGACTTGACGAAGGTATCAAGTATTCGCCTTACGACTATTTCGGCAGAAACCTAACGAGACATCTCAGATTCAATTATCCGACCTTTATTTTTGACGAAGAGATATTTGAAATAGACGAGGACGGCACGCCGTATTGGATTTGTCCTCGAATTGTCAAGACCATCGGTCTTTTCGGCGGTATTGATACAAAGGGCGCAGTACTTGTGAACGCAGTTACAGGCGAATGTGAATACTATGAAGAAGTGCCGCAATGGGTTGACCATGTGTATTCCGCGTCACTTATTATGCAGCAGTATAACTACCACGGCAAGTACACCAACGGTTTCCTTAACTCCATTTTCGGCCAAAGAGGCGTAACCGTCACAACAGCCGGCTATAACTACATTGCGATAGACGACGATGTTTATGTATACACAGGCGTCACATCTGTGGGCTCCGACGAATCCAACATCGGTTTCATTCTGTCAAACCAGAGAACAAAAGAAACTAAATTTTACTCGATAGCCGGTGCGGAAGAATTTTCTGCCTGCTCATCGGCGGAAGGCGTGACACAGGACTTGGGCTATACAGCCACATTCCCGATTCTTTTGAATATCAACAGTCAGCCGACATACTTTATGTCGCTCAAAGACAATTCCAACTTGGTGAAAATGTATGCTATGGTAAACGTTCAGCAATACCAGCTGGTCGCAACCGGCGTTACGGTGGCTGAATGTCAAAACAACTATGAGAGACTTCTCTTGCAGAGCAATATTATATCCGAGGAAGAAATCGAGACGACCGGACTGACCGGCATAATCACAGATATCAGAAGCGCGGTTATAAACGGCAACACATTCTATTACTTCCGGCTTGACAACGCCGGCAAATACTATATGATATCGGCGCAAAACAGCAACTATGCGGTGCTTTGCAGCGTAGGGGATAAGGTAAACATCAACTATGACGAATCCTCAAAAGACTCTGTAATTGTCACGGCTATGTCTGTGGAAATCCTGGAAAAAGCCGGCACGGTAACGGAAAATCCGTCGACGGAAATACCGCTAACAACCCCGACAGAATAACATAATAAAAATTCGCTCACAGACAGTCTCTGTGAGCGATATTTTTTGCCTTTTATTATGTTTGTATATGGGCGCCCCAATTACTCTTGACCGATATTAACCCTGCCGCAAAATCCAATTTGCAGCCTCTTGCCGAGGGTCGTCACACTCTACATCCGGGCTTATTGGGTCTCCACAAAAGACTTCGCCGGTTCGAGCCACGGTTTTACCGATTGTCACAAGCAGTCGTGCGCCGTCGTAAAGTTTCAAAATGTAATAGCCTGTGCCTGCCGACAAAACAATGAATACGGCAAGAAAACCGACAATAACCTTTTTTAATTTTTTCAATTTTAACCACTCCCGATACTGTTATAAATAAATTATAACACGAAAAGAGGCGGCACGATATTAAAATACAGTTAACGCAGTATAAATATCAATTAAATCCGACCACGAAAAAAGGACCGCTTTTGCGGCCCTTTCCGGGTGGTTATTAAATTTACTGAGTTTTAGCGACAGTAAACAATTTATTCGTGTGAATCCTTGTAGATTAAGCGAGTTCGTAGTTAGCTGTAACATGAACTTTGCCGGACTTAAGCATAGCACCTGAGTAGAACCATGCGAAGATGAACATACATGCGTTAGCGATGAGAACCCATGTAGGCTGACCTTTACAGTTCATGTAAGCCTGCATAGCAAGAACTGCGAGTGTGCAGCAAAGTGAACCCTTGAGAACGGCGTCAGATACGTGGAACGGTGACTTAGCCCATGCTTCAGGGAAGAGCTTAGGAAGTTTCATTGCGCCTAAAACAAGGATGAAGGAGTTAACGTTACCGATGAAGAGAACGAGCTTACCGAGCATTGAGATGTTCATGCCGGAAACAAGAGCTACAATGTTAACTGCAGCGAATGTAAGAATCCAAGCATAAGGAACCTTGTTCTTGTTGAGCTTTGTGAAGACAACAGGGAACCAACCGTCAGCAGCAGCAGCGAACAACGGCTTAATAGCAGAACCGATTGAAGAGTTCAATGTTGTACCGAGAGCGAAGCAAGCGCCGCAGATGATGAAGAAGTAGTAGCACGGAGCTGGCATGATTTCCAAAGCGATAACTGAAAGGTTGCCGGCTTCCATAACCTGAGGAGCAGGAAGGATACCGCCGATACATGTAGCCATGAAAGCGTAGAGAACAGCAACAGCTACTGTAGATACGATAACAACAATAGGAATATCTTTTGTCGGGTTTACACATTCAGACGAGAACGAAACAACAACTGTAGCGCCGCCTGTAGCGAATGTGAGGTAAGAAGCAGCTTCGAGAAGACCGGAGATGCCGTTTGAGAACAGCGGGGCGTCAAAGAGCTCGTTGCCGAAGTAACCTGCCCAGTGAACCTTTGGAAGACCGAAAGCTGTGAACATGATAAGAGCGATAACAAGCAGATAGAACATGAACTGCTGTGCTTTAGCCATCTTATCTGTACCCATGAGGTTGAGGATAACAAAAGCAATGTAGAAGAGAATGCCGAAAATAAGCTGATTATCTCTGACTACAGGAACGAGAGAGCCCAGGTATGAAGCAAGACCTGTTGCGAACATAGCCTGTGACATTGATGAGAATATCTGAACTACCGAGTAGTAACCAGCAAATCTTTCACCAACGAAGATAGCAGCCTGAGAGTAGATACCGCCGAGAAGACGGATTGTTGAGCCGAGATAGATTGTCGGAAGTGCGCCGAAGCAAGTGAGAATAGCCGCTATAACGAAAGCGATATTAACAGAACGACCTGTCATACCGAGAGCGACGATAGACATAACCATAACGCCCGAACCGATGATCTGACCTACAGCGATGGACATAAGATCGCCACGTTTAAGAGTACGTCTTAAATCTTGAACTGTGTTTGCCATAAAATTTCTCCTTATAATAACTTGAACGAGGCACCACCGTACCTCTTTATGTAAATGATTATACGCCGTTAATATATTATTCACAATTTATAGTTTGGTATAAAGTGTAAAGTTATATACATTTCTATAAATCTGTAAATATAAAAGATTTCGATATAATGTTGTATATATTGACAAAAAACTCAATTTCTTAATTTTTGAGTCTTGTTTCAGCGGTTTTTTAATAATGATTTCAAATCAGACGGCATATTGCGACTGAATTGTCACAAATCGGGCAGCGCTAATATTATATGTCAAACATCATGACAGATTTTTGTCAGAATTGACAAATTTACAAAAATGTCTACTTTTTGATGCGTTAATATATTATAATAGTATTGTACGGTAGGGGGTGTTTTTTGTGAAAAAGCAGTGCAGAAGCGACATTGCCTTTTACGAAGCTGTGATGGATATGCTGGCGGAAAAAGATTTATCCGAAATCAGGGTGGAGGATATATGCGAAAAGGCCGGTTACAGCAGGGCGGCATTCTACAAAAAATATAAAGATAAATATGATTTTTGCTATCAGATTATCGAGAGAGAGGCTCAAAAGTATTCCGAAGTAATAAAGTATATATTATATGTATATACAGATGACAGGGACGCAGAGATTTTGAAAAAAGCCGTTAAAGAATATGCACAATATGTGCGCGATAACAAATGCTTATACAGGTACATATATTTGAACAAGTTCGGAACGCCGTCGGACAATGTTTTTTCCGTAAACTGCAAAGAAAAAATATTGGAGATGTTCGAGTCAAAACCGGGTGACGAAAGGTTCAAGCCTTATCGGGAGAGCTTTTGGCTTTACAGACGGGGGTATCTGTATGTCGCCATAAAAAAATGGACAATGTCAAACTTTCGGATTACCGAGGGCGAATTGCGGGATTGTCTGGTCGACTTGATGTCGGAATAGCAAAAATGCCGCCGGGGCGACTTGTGTATGAGCCGAAAGAAAAAGAAATTCAAAGCAGTATTTTGGTTGGGCTTCTACAGCGTTACTGGGTTATTTTTATGTGTATGTTGCACATATTTATACAAAATTATTTATATTGACTTTATTGTAAAAAAAGTGTATCATATTTTTGATAAAATGTTATTGATAAAATAACTATTTTTATAAAAGACGGGAAATTAAAAAAATGATTAAAAAAACATCCGAAAAACCGACACGCTCAATGTTGGCTTTTCGCAAGACATTGGTGGAAATTTGTCGAAATAAAACCGTAGACGAAATTGCGCTGAAAGATTTGTGCAAAGCCGCCGGTTTTACGGCTATGGCCTTTTACTATTGCTATGACGACAAACACGATTTGGCAAAGGACATAATCGACAGTGAAATAATAAACTTAAAAAATATCGGCGTCGAGTCGGTTTCCGTTTCGGATTCGGATAACCCGGAAAAGAGCTATCTATCTTCACTCGCGTCCTTTTATGAATACATAAAAGAGAACGCCGACCTTTACAGATGCATTATAAAAAATAAACTTATGCCCAACACTCTCGGATATGTTATCGACGAGCTTGTATCTTATTTCAAAGAGAATATGCACTTCACAAAAGACATCGGCGAGGAAAATCCGGGTTACAGCGATTTGATGGTGAAAATCAGATACACCGAAATGTTTACCATCATCGGCTATTGGCTCGACAGAGATTGCGACATATCCGCCGCAAAGCTGGCCGAGCTCACAAACGATTTATTGAGACTGCAAGTAAATCTTATTTCATTGAATTAAAGACGGCACCTTCGGGTGCTGTTTTGATTGTGGGGCAAATTACCCGATAAAATATACAACTTGTGATTATTGCTAATAATATTACCAATAGTATTAACATTATGACTTTTATTGTTAGAAAGGCTTTTTGTTGTACACAAACCTGTTTATCAAAAAATGCTTTGACGGTTTCTATTCACGGAGATTTGTCCTAAAAATATCAAAAAAACACCGATTTTGCCGCAAAATTATTATTTGAAAAAAATAATAATTAGTGTTATAATGTTTTAGTTATAAAAAAATGAAAAGGCAATATAGATACATGAAAAATATTTCAACGGTACGGGAACTCATTGATTACGGCAAAAAGAACGGAAATAAACTTTCTTCAACGGAAATCAATGAATTTCTTGACAATACGGATTTTGCGGATGACGAAATCGAAAAACTCTACGACAGTCTGAAAAACGCTCGCATTGATGTGGACAATTCGGAAGAAGAGATCATCACACAGAACAATATAGAAAAATTTGAAAAAACTCTTGCCAGCGAAGGAGTCAGCGTTGACGACCCGGTAAAAGTCTACCTCAAAGAAATAGGAAATATTCCTTTGCTCACATCACAGGACGAGGTCGATATTTCAAAAGAGGTAGAGCGGGGCAGATACGCTGAGGAAATGCTGCGGTCTGACGGCGACAGTCTGCCGGAGGATGTAAAAGCCGAATACAAAAAGATGGTCAGAAAAGGCGAGACGGCGAGAAAACGCCTGACCGAGAGCAACCTGCGTCTGGTTGTATCCGTCGCAAAAAGATATGTAAACAGAGGCATGGGCTTTTTGGATTTGATTCAAGAGGGAAACATCGGTCTTTTGAAAGCTGTTGAGAAATTCGACTATTCAAAAGGCTATAAATTCTCCACATACGCAACCTGGTGGATAAGACAGGCTATCACGAGGGCCCTTGCCGACCAATCGAGAACAATCAGAATCCCTGTTCACATGGTTGAGACCATCAACAGAATCAAAAAGATACAGGGCCAGCTCATAGCTCAAAACGACACGGAGCCGACGCCGGAAGAAATAGCCGAGGCCGCCGGGCTCTCGGTTGAAAAGGTCAATGAAATTCTCAAAGTAGGCCTTGACCCGCTCAGCCTTGACGCCACCGTGGGCGACGAAGACGATACCACTCTCGGCGATTTCGTATCGGATTCCTCTGTTGAAACGCCGGATGGCACGGTGGAAATATCCCAGCTCAGAAGCGCAATTGACGAAGTGCTCAGTGCTCTGAACGAGAGAGAGGCTTTCGTTCTCAAACTGAGATTCGGTCTTGACGACGGCGAGGCAAAAACCCTCGAAGAAGTCGGCCAGGTGCTCGGCGTAACAAGAGAGAGAGTCAGACAGATTGAAGCAAAGGCATTGAGAAAAATCAGACATCCGCAGAGAAGCAAAATTTTAGTCGATTTCTACGAATAATTGAATATGCAAAAACACCTGCCCCCGCAGGTGTTTTTGTTTGCTGTTTTCATCGCATATATATTTCCATATATAATATGTAATTATATTGTCATTGTTATTAGAATAAATCACAGGATGTATATACAGCCGAGAGCCGTTCACAAAAAAATCCTGTGCTTTTGCACAGGATTATTATCAGTTTTTGAGTTTCTTTTCGATTACGCCGACCAGCTTTGTCAATATGACAACCAATGCCAGATAGATTAGAGCGACGGCAAAAAGCGGCATAAAAGCGGACATCGTGCTGCCGCGGATAAGGTCACCGGCACGGGTTAAATCCGTAACCGCCACATATCCGGCGACAGAGGTCTCTTTAAGAAGGGTTATAAATTCGTTGCACAAAGTCGGAATGATTGTGCGCACGGCCTGCGGCATTATGACCTTTACCATTGTCTGCATATAGCTTAACCCCAAACTTCTGCCGGCTTCAAACTGCCCATTGTCGACGGAAAGAAAGCCCGAGCGGAATATTTCCGAAACATAGGCGCCGGAATTGATGCCGAATGTCAGGGTTGCCACCAGCTGACCGTTTTTTGATGACGCCATTATTACAAAGAACATTATCAAAAGCTGGACAATGACAGGGGTGCCCCTGATGACCGTGACATAGAATTTGCAAAGGGCGTTGCCGACTTTAAGCATAAAGCCCGGAAAACCGAATACCTTTTTTCCGTTCTGTTCGTAAGACAGACGGATGATTGCGGTCACGGCTCCCAACACGGTACCGATGATTACGGCGACAAGGGCAATCTGCAAAGTGACGCCCAGGCCTTTTACCAGCCATTTCCACTTTGCACCCTTTATAAAGTTCAGATAAAAAGCCGCTTTGAATGAAGTGATGAATTTTTCCATGATTTCTCCGATACAGCATAAAAGTGAGAGCATTTTGCTGCTCTCACACTATGACTTTTGTGATTATTTTGCGCTGATGTACTTGTCGATGACCGCCTGAATAGAACCGTCAGACAAAAGGTCCGACAGAGCCGCATTGACCTGTGATATCATTTCGTCGTTGCCCAGCTTTGTACATACGGCGTATTCTTCCGTTACATATTCAGTTTCAAGAATTTTAAGACCTTCGTTCTTCGCCACAAATTCCTGTGCAGGAGCGTTGTCGATGATGATACAGTCGATTTTGCCTGTTTTGAGAGCCTGTACAAGATCTGTTGCTTTTACATATTCCATAATTGAGCATGTTGTCAGCTCGTTGGCGATGTCGTCGCTGAAATAAATGTCGCCTGTTGTCGAAAGCTGTGTGCCCACAACATATGTTGCGCCCTCTGCGTAAAGGTCGTCGACGGATTCGATGTCGCTGTCTTCGGTTACGATGACAACCTGCTGTGCGGTTACATAGCAATCAGAGAAAAGAACGGATTCTTTTCTGTCCTCTGTGATTGAGAAGCCCGACATACCCAAATCGTATTTGCCCGTGGCGACAGCCGGAATGATTGAGTTGAAGTCCATATTTACGATTTCAAGCTCATAGCCCATTTTATCTGCGATAAGACCGGCGACTTCAACATCGATACCGGAAAAGTTGCCGTCGTCGTCGACAAATTCGTAAGGCGGAAAGTCGGCAGAAGTGGCGACTGTCAAAACTTTTTTGTCTGTGTTTGTATCTTCGGTTTTATCGCTTGAACAAGCAACAAGCGAGAACGCCAAAACGGCGATTAAAGCTATTGAAAGTAATTTTTTCATTTTCAAATTCTCCTGTGTGTATTTACAATAAATGTTATACACCCAAAAAGAGATTATGTCAACAGTAAAATGCATAAAAATACTAAAATGTAATATATTTGTTAATTATTTATTTAAGAATATGCAGATTTTTTAGTTAAATATACCATAAAATCAAAATACTGTTCCAAGTGGCGATTTTTGAGTGTTTATTTACATCCGTAAAAAAGGGTAACGCCCAAAGCAAACGAAAAACCCGGCGCGGAATATCCGCGTCGGGTGGTGTTTTCGGTTTAACCGTCAATTAAGCCTGTTAATTATTCCGGCTTAGCAAATTTAATCATTGTTGCACCGGCTGCTGCGTCTTCTGAAAGAAGGCTGATCGGAGCTACTTCGTTGTGAAGTGTGTCGAATGAACCTGTGTAACCTGATTCTGTTGTGAATTCGAGAACGAGAGCAAAGTCAACTGCGCCTTCCTTCTTGAGTTCTACTGAAGCAGCGTCTGCAAGGCCTTCGCCTGCAAGGTTTTCACCCTTGTCTTCTGAGCCTGCTTCATAGAGGTAGAGCTCTGTAACTGTTTCGCCTGTTGTGTTGTAAACTGTGTAAACGCCTTCTGCCGTAGGTACTTCAAATTTTACCGGTGTTGCGCCTGCTGCAGCGTCTGTTGAGATGAGAGCGACCGGAGCTTCTTCGATGTGAAGTGTATCGAATGAACCTGTGTCACCGTTAGCTGTTACCCATTCGAGTGAGAGAGTTGTATCTTCTGCGCCTTCGAATGTGAGAACTTTTGAACGGTAGTTCTTCATGCCGTTTTCACCGGCAAGGTTTTCGCCCTTGTCTTCAGAGCCTGCTTCGTGGAGGTAGAGCTCTGTGATTTTGTCGCCTGTTGTGTTGTAAACTGTGTATGTACCTGTTGCAACTGTCGGTTCTTTAACTTCTTCGGATGAAGAATCCTGCTTTGATGAGCAAGCAGCGAAAGAAAGAACCATTGCAGCAGCCATAGCCATTGCAAGAATCTTTTTCATTGTTTTTACTCCTTTTTAATTTAAATATCTTATCAAGATTTCGTGTTGATTATATTACATTTGTGTTATATAATAATTACATAATTCGTTATAAAAGTTCTATGTTTCTTTATTTTAGGTTACAATTTTATGTCAAAACCGTTACTAAATAAGCTGAAAATACAAAATGATGAAATATCCGATATTATTACCTCCTTTGACTTGAGGGCGGTGGAGTGCGGCGAGATACTGACGGATACCAACGACTCTCATGGCGAGGTTTTTTCTCACTATTTCAGAATAAACTATATAGAAGACGGCAAGGCATATTACAGGTACGAGGGGCGGACGATTGAGCTGGAGACGGGCTCGGTGGCTTTTTTAGAGCCTAATGTCACGCTTTCGGTTGACGAGGGCAAGCCGGTCAAAATTCTCTTTGTCAATTTCGAAATAAAAGCGATAGATAAAAGGAATCTATTTATCAAAGAGATGAATGTGGCGTTTCCTTTTCTTCACATACACGACGAAGATAACGTTATACGCACGATAATGCACATCATCTTGAAGCTGGCGAAGGAAAACAAAACGGGAGCCGGTCTTGAAATTCAAAACAACTTTTTGAATTTGATTGTAAGACTTGTCAGACAGAACGGAAGTCATCACCATGATTTGCTCGACAAACCGTCAAACAGGGCGGACGACTTATTCAATGACGCAGTAAAGTATATAAATGAAAATATCGGCAGAAATTTCAAACTCGCCGAGTTAGCGGAATATCTGAATATCAGCAACAACTATCTTTACAAGATATTTACCGCCCATATCGGCAAATCGCCGTCGGAATTCACGGCGGATATGCGAATTGATATTGCAAAGAGCTATCTTTCCAACCCGAATATTCAGATAAAATCCATTGCGGCGAATCTGGGGTACGACACGGTTGCTCACTTTTCGCGGACATTTAAGAGAATCACCGGTATATCGCCGGGCGAGTATCGAAAACAGACGGTAAATCGGCTGAAAGAAAAAATAAAAAGAGAAGCCGAGCTACACGGCAATACATAAGACAAAAACAGCGGGTATGTACCCGCTGTTTTCGTTTAGAGAAGATAATATATGTTAAAAAATGTCACTTTTCGTCTTTTGATTTGACCGTGTTTACCACGAGAGCCGTGAGAGCAAACAGGGCCAAGGCATTAGGGATAACCATCAGCTGATTAAACATATCCGACAATTCCCAAACCAAGTCGTTTTCCGCCAATGTGCCCATAAATATAAAAGCCATTGCTATTATTGTGTATATCTTTGTCCGCTTTTTGCCGAAAAGGTATTCCACATTTATTTTGCCGAATAAATTCCAGCTGAGAATGGTTGAGAAGGCAAAGAAGAAAAGACAGACAGCTACGAACATAGAGCCTACGCTTGCGCCGAAAGCAACTCCGAATGCCGTCTGGGCGAGATTTGCCTTACCTATTCCGTCCGGAATAACGCCGCTTCCCAAAATGCCATCGCTCGTGTAGAGAGTAGAGATTATTACAAGGGCGTTCATTGTCAAAACTACAAATGTGTCGAGAAATACGCCCATCATGGCGACGACGCCTTGGTCATGAGGGTTCTCAACTGTTGCAAGAGCGTGGGCGTGCGGCGTAGAACCCATACCGGCCTCATTGGAGAAAAGACCTCTCTTTACGCCCTGAGAAACCGCTGTTTTTATCGCATAACCGAATCCGCCGCCGATAATTGCCTGGGGCTTGAAAGCGTATCTGAAAATCATTGCGAAGGTTTCCGGTATGTACTTCGCCCTCATAGCAAGCACACCGAAGCCGCCGACTAAGAATATCAAAGCCATTACCGGCACTATTTTTTCCAAAACGGAAGCCAAACGGCTGTTGCCACCGATGAAAATTACAAAGCAGATAGCCAAAAGAATTAAGCCCGTAATCCAATTCGGAATACCGAAAGCCGTGTTCATTGTCGAGCCGATGGAGTTGGACTGTACCATACAGCCGAAAAAGCCCAGAGCAAGTATTGTCGCCACGGAAAAGAATCTTGCCAGCGCCTTGCCGAAGCTTCCCTTAAAAGCCGTAGTGATGTAATATGCCGGGCCGCCGGAAACAGAGCCGTCGGCGTTTTCAATTCTCGTCTTTTGAGCGAGCACGGCCTCGGAATAAATTGTAGCCATGCCGAAAAAGGCGATAATCCACATCCAGAAAATTGCGCCCGGGCCGCCGGTCAGTATTGCACCCGACGCACCGACAATATTACCTGTGCCGACCTGTGCGGCGACGGCGGTTGCAAGAGCCTGAAAGGACGACATACCGCTTTGCTGCTTTTCGCCGTTGAGATTGATATTGCCGAAAACTTTTTTCCAACCCTCGCCGAAATATCTTATCTGGACAAACCTTGTTTTAATGCTGTACCAAAGACCGACGCCGATAAGCAAAATAATCAAAATATAGTCGGATAGATAAGAATTGATTTTTGAAACAATAGACAGTAACATATTTTCCCCCTTATGCTGTCATCATATTTTTTGTAAACTAAAAAGAGAGCCGCCGCCGACGCGGACGCTCTCCGGAAAATCAAAATTCGTACATCAAAACAATATAACAATAATAAATGTAAGGATGTAAAATTTCTCCATTCTTTTGCCTGAGAGATTGAGCGGCGTACCGCCTTGCCCCTTCGGCACCTGATTTAACAGGATTCTCCGGAGTGTCCTCTGTGTACAGTCTTAATAAAAATTCAGCACACTTCACAGGACTGTTTACTTATATAGAATACAAAATCTGTATGACTTGATGTTATCACAGCAGGGGTGAATATGCAATAGTGTTTACACGGTCTGAAAAAAGTTTGGATATTGTAACAATAAGCAACGAAAATGCGGGTGCGGTTTTGTAAAGAATACATACAATAATCCATACAATTTTCAAATAATACTCAATAATCTGTGCTGTACGGGTCCCAGCGGCATATTTTCATATCCACAAATCCCGGTTTTTTGAATATTACGCCCTCGCTTTTCAAAAGGTTTTCCTGTTCCGTCCATCCGGGTGCTGTCCTGCCGGCGCCGTTTACGACGCGATGACAGGGAAAATCGCCGTACATTCCGGACACGCTCAACACTTTGCCGACAAGGCGTGCGTTTTTCTCTCTGCCTATCAGTTTTGCTATCTGACCGTAGGATGCCACTTTGCCGCAGGGTATCTCCTCGACAACAGCCAATATTTCGTATATTATGTCTTCGTTTAACTCGGTTTTGGTCATGTATTTGTCTCCAAATAGTTTTTACTATCCTATATTATACCACATTTTATATTTTTTGTTATTGAATTGATCATATATTACATGTTATAATCAAAATTAATAAGTATATGTTCATAAATTATTATTGTAAGGCTTGATTTAATGAGAAAAAATATTCTTTCACGATTGATAAAATCGGTTTTGCCGCTTGTGACAGCGATGATGTTTATTGCCGTATCACCGGGATACTGTAATGTTTACGCAGATGACAATGAAGATAAAACTGTTCGCATAGGCTGGTATGAAAGCACGCTTTTCCAAGAGGGAATGTCCGATTCCGAAAAGAAAAGCGGATACTGTTATGACTATATACAAAAAGTGGAAGATTACACCGGTTGGGAAACCGAATATGAGTACGGCAGTTGGACAGAACTGCTTGCAATGCTCCAAAACGGGGAAATAGATTTGATGGGCGGAGTGTCGGCATCGCTTGAAAGAAAAAAGACATTGCTTTTCCCGGATTTCGCCATGGGGAACGAGAGATACTGTATATATAAGCATTCGGGAGACGGCAGTACAAACAGCGGCGATATTTCCTCATTAGACAATGCGAAAGTGGGCGTTGTTTCAGACAGTATGATGGAATACTGCACAGCAAAATGGGCAAAAGAAAATAATATATCATTCAGTTTCTCGTTTTATGACAGCATAGAAAGCGTGAACGCCGCATTTGACAACAGAGAGATAGATGTGATGGTGCGGACGGACACAAATGTCATTCAAAAAAAGAATGTTGAATATGTGGCAACGGTAGGAGAAGAACCATACTATTTTGCTGTCAGCGGGAAAAGGCCGGATTTGCTTGAAGAGTTGAACGCGTCCCTTTCCGCTATTATTTCAGTAGACCCGTTTGTTTTTCAAAACTTGCAATATCAGAATTACCGTTTGCGGATAGTTTCCGGTATATTGTCCGAGCATGAGACAAATTGGTTAGATTCCCATGACACGATTACGGTGGGCTACTTGAACAATTATTTGCCTTACTGCGACGAAGATGGCGGCAGAGCCACAGGTCTTATTACCGATGTTATGCCCGGTATACTTGACGCTCTTAATATATCCGACAGGGTTAAGGCGGTGTACAGACCATACGACAATTACGAAGAAATGGTGGAAGCGCTAAAAGCGAAAGAAATCGATGCGGCTTTCCCGGTGTACGGGGACCGGTGGGAGCTTGAAAAGTCAGGGATTAACGCTACAACGGCGGTGGTAGTATGCGGTGAAGCGTTCTTTTACACCGGCTCTTATGATAAAGATAAGATAAATAAGATCGCAGTCAATAAAAATAACAGCATTCAAATACTCTACTGTACTAAAAATTTTCCTGACGCCGAGCTTTATTACTGTGACTCTATCGAACAATGTCTTGAAAGTGTTTCTCTCGGAGTTGCCGATGGAACGATAGTCAACTCACTGCGTACAGAGCTTGTAACCGGCAGCAACAAATATAAAAACCTATCGTATGTTCAACTCGGCGTTCGGGACAAAAGATGTCTGGGTATAAATGAAGACGAAAAAGATCTTTTGCTGTTGCTTAACAGAGGCTTGAACCTGATTGGGGACTCCTACGGCATAGATAACTCGTATAAGTACATGGACCGTTTTTTTCAATATACAAGTATTGATTTTATAAAAGATAATATTATTACTTTATCCATTTGTGTTTTTTTTGCGATCGGCCTCATCATTTATTTGCTTGTGTCCTTGGTTATACGAAAAGAGAAAAGTGTAAAAGAAAAAGAAGATCTGAACAAGCAGCTTCAAAACAGTACCGCTTTGTTGGAAAATCAAATAAATATCATAGGCGGTTTGGCAAACGCGTTTATAGCCTGTTATGAAGTGGATATCAATAAACAGACATTTGCACCGATAAAGGAAGTAAAACATATAAGCGAATTATTGCTAGGTATAAATGATATAAACCAAGCATTTGATAGGTATGCCAAAGAACGAGTAAACAAAGAAAGTATAGAAGAATTCAGAATATTTACCGATTATCAAACGCTGACCGAGAGAATGAAATTCACTGACACGATTTCATTTGAATATTTGGGCGGAAAAGACGCTCACAGATGGTATCAAGCAAGCTGGATTGTAACAAAGAGGTCAGAATACGGGAAACCTGAAGTTTTCATGTTCGTTGTTCGGGAAATAACCGGCAGCGTTCTTGAAAGAAAAAAGAGAGAACAAGAAAAACTAAACGAGCAACTGACAAACGAATTGCGTATGAGAACAATGGCAGAGGCAATTCACGGCGGTTTCAAAATAAGCCGACCGGATTTTACCTTGTCATTCAAACTCGTTTCACGGCAGCTGTCTCGGCTGTTGGGGTATAACTCGCCGGAGGAAATGCTGGAATTAAACGGAGAAAGTATGTTTAACCGGATTCATCCCGACGATATGGATGATGTAAAAAGCCGGTTGTACGAAGCTTTTACAAAGGATGAAATGGCCACCATGAAATACCGTATGAAATGTAAGGACGGTACTTGGAAAAATGTAGAAGACAAATCCAGATTGATTGAAAATATTGACGGCGAAAAAGAAATTTGGAGTTTTATAGTTGATGTGGACGAGCTTGTTTCCGTAACGGAGGCTCTTGAAATCGCCAACCACGCAAATGACACCCTTGAAAAAACTCAGAGAGACCTTGTTGTCGCAAATGAGGAGGCAATGCGGGCCAGCAAGGCAAAATCCGATTTCTTGTTTAGTATGTCTCATGATATACGCACGCCGATGAATGCGATAATCGGATATACCGAACTGCTCGATAAATATCGGGACAACCCACAAAAGCACAAATATTATTTAGATAGAATTAAAAGTGCAAATTACTTTTTGCTTTCGCTTATAAACAATGTGCTTGAAATGGCAAGAATTGAAAGCGGTAAAACAACACTTGAAGAGCAAACAGTCAATATTGATGAAGTCTTTAAGGAAATAATTTCAGTCTACCATCAGCTTATGGCGGAAAAAAACATTGAATTCACTTATTTGGAGGAATTCAAAACAAAAGCCGTATATTGTGACCCGTTGAAATTTAAGCAAATAATGATGAATATTCTTTCCAACGCTTGTAAATATACAATGCCGGGAGGAAAAGTAACGGTACACACATCTGAGTTGCCGTGTGAAAGAGCCGGATATACTGTTCTCAAAACCACGATTTCAGATACGGGCATAGGAATATCGAAAGAATTTTTGCCTAAAATTTTTGATGAATTTTCAAGAGAGCGCAGTTCAACCGACAGTAAGATCGAAGGTACAGGTTTAGGCATGAGCATTGTTAAGCGATTTGTCGATATTATGGATGGCGACATCTCAGTTGAAAGCGAACTTGGAATAGGTACCACATTTACGGTTATTATCCCGTTAAAAATTGCCGAATTAAACGAAACAGCCGAATTAAGGGCTGACGAAGTCGATACCGGTATTTTGATCGGCAAAAAAATACTTATGGCCGAAGACAACGAAATGAATACCGAAATAGCCGGTGAAATACTTTCGTCAATGGGTATCATATACGATACGGTAACCGACGGTCAAGAATGTTTAGACAGAATTATTGAGAAACCGGCAGGGTACTACGATTTGATTTTGATGGATATTCAAATGCCTAAAATGAACGGATATGAGGCGACGAAAGCCATAAGAATGTTGGACGATAAATCAAAAGCAAGCATCCCTATTGTTGCGATGACCGCAAACGCATTCAAAGTTGACAGACAAAATGCCGAGCGGGCGGGAATGAACGGCCATATTTCAAAACCTATAGACATTAAAAAAATGAAAGAAACACTGATTGATGTTTTGAAATAATCAAAAACAGCCATGTAGTATGTATGGCTGTTTTACTCATTATTATGTAAACGATTTTTTTGTGAAAGATTTTTTTAATATTTTCATATTTATTTCATTGTGATATAATATAATCAATATATTATAAAGGATACTATGCGAGGTAATATTTATGGAATTATTGACAAGAATGCCGTCGGGTGTAGAAAAATTAGTGGAATATTCCGATGAGCAGGTGGCGGAATTTGTAAAACAGGCGGAAGGCTGGACATCTTTCATCAAAGATGTAATGAGAGGCGGCGAAAACACATTTGACAACGGCCAGTGGAATGCAGGCGAAAGAATGATTGAGGTACCGCTGGAAATCAAGGACTATGTCATTAAAGACGGTGCTCTCTGGGGCTTTATGCCGCACGATTTTCTCATCTGGGTGGAAGACGAGTGGATGGTATGCCCGGATACTTACGACGGACACCTGTACAAAATCGAAGGCATGCACAACTGGACATTGCTGATGGATTCGCCGTCGCCTGAGTTGTCACACAGATATTACAGAAAAATTAAAAAAGTCAAAAAAGACTGACAACAAATATGCGCTCCTTTGCGAAGAGGGGCGCATTTTTTAAGGTTTAGTTTTTAATATGTGATTATGATTGTATAAAGACGGCGTATGTGATATGATGAATAAAAGATATCAGAGGTGTAGTATGGAGTATTTATTATCGTCGGCTGTGGGATATTTGCTTGGTTCGGTCAATCCGGCATATTTGATAGGCAGGCTGAAAGGCTTTGACATCAGAGAAAAGGGTACGGGAAACGCCGGTGCGAGCAACGCCAAACTTGTCATGGGCTGGCCATACTTCTTTATTTGTGCGGGCTACGATATTCTCAAAGCCATAATTGCCTACGGCATAGTCAATTTAATATATCCCGGTGACAGAATGTTATGTGTTATTGCCGGATGCGGCGCCGTAATCGGCCATTGTTTGCCGTTTTATCTCGGTTTTAAGGGCGGCAAAGGCTTTGCCTCTTTTATCGGGCTGTCTTTTGTGATAAATCCGAAAGTTGCGGTTATTGTTTTGGTGTGCGGTCTGGCATTTGCTCTTCCGTTAAAATACATTGTCATTGCCACATTTAATCAATTCATCGCTTTCCCGGTGTATATGGTTGTTTCGGGGCAATATCCGCCGCAAATGTGCGCCGCCGTTGTAATTACGGTCGCTGTTTGCCTTTACAAGCACAGAATCAACATTGTGCGCTTTCTCTCAAAACAGGAGATTAACACCGACGGCAAACATATCGGAATAAACATACTGAATAAGAGAGAAAATAAGGATGTCGGCTGACACCCTTATTTTTTATCTTTTCTTTTTATTGATTTTCCCACAAACCAGCCTATCGCCATGCCGAGAACGGCGGTGTATTCAAGACTGATGCCATCGACAATAAAAGACACGACAGCGCCTGATATAAAACCGAATACAATTCCGTACATCGCAAAATTTGCAGGCTTTTTATTTTGATTATCCATAGTAACTCCCGTTGTTTTTGTATATGTTAACCCATTAATTCAAAAAAGTAAATAAGTAAACCGTTGAAAAGGCGGCTTAATATGTGATATTATTTTGATAATAAATATTTTTACAGAGGTCATTATGAATTACACAAGCGAGATACTCTACACCCACAACAAAGACGAAAAAATATTCGGCGTGATGTACAAACCGTCGGGAGAAAACAAAAAATACCCGGTGTGCGTGCTCGGCCACGGCTTTAACGGCAAAAAAGACGAAATGAAACCCTATGCAGAATACCTGGCTCGGCATGGGATATGCGCATACTACATTGATTTCAGGGGCGGCTGCGAAACATCGAGAAGCGACGGTGACACGCTGAAAATGTCCATCGTCACCGAGGCGGAGGACTTCGTATGCGTCGTTGACGAAATATCAAAACTGGATTACATCGACGAAAACAACATTTTTCTTTCCGGCGTAAGTCAGGGCGGCATAGTCACATCGGTGGCGGCGGCTAAAATCCCGGATAAAATCAGGGGAATAGTGCCGATGTACCCGGGCTATATGATACCTGAAATGTTCAGAAGACAGTACCCGGACAGAGACGCAATAGGCGAAAAGCAATTTCACTTTGTTATGGAAATCGGCAGAATATATTTCGAGCACGCTTGGGCAATGGATGTTTACAAAGAAATCTCCGCTTACGAAGGGCCTGTGCTGATTTTGTGCGGCGACAAAGACGAGTTTGTTTCGATAGAGGACTGTGAAAGAGCCGTTGCGGTTTATAAAAATGCCCGGCTCCATGTATACCCGGGCCAGCCTCACGGCTTTACAGGCGAATATTTCACAAAATCCTGTGAAGAGCTGACGGCTTTTATAAAGGAGAACTGCGTTTAACCGATAAATTTTTCCCTTGCTTTTTTCAATATTGCAAAACAAACAAAAAAATAAGGGACTTCGCTTCCCTAATTCGGATTTAATTTTATGACAGACAACATATAATAAACATTAAAATAATAAATGTTTATTAAAAATTATTAAATACCATTTATTAAATAATAATAATCATATTGCTAAAATTTACAAATTTTTGTATTTTTTTGGCAATATGATTATTTTTTCTTGTATATCAGAGTGAAATATATTAGAATATTCATAAAAAGGTCGTAAATTTATAAAAAGAGGTATGTAATGAACGAATACGATGCGATTAAAGCAAAAATTCCTGGCGAAGAAACAGGTATTGAAATCAAACATTCGATATGCGCGATTTGTTCGCCTGCGCCGCACTGCGGCCTCACATGTTATGTAAAGGACGGCGAGCTGATTAAGGTCGACGGCTGGAAAGAACATCCCGACTCAAAGGGCGGTATGTGTACAAAAGGTCGCTCCAACAGGGAATGGCTGTACAGAAAAGACAGAATACTCTATCCGCTGAAAAGAGTGGGCGAAAGAGGCGAGGGAAAGTTTGAAAGAATATCCTGGGAGGAGGCCTACGATATAATCGCCGAAAAATTGAACGGCGTCAAAGCCGAATACGGTGCTGACAAGGTGGCGTTTTACTCCGGATACAACAAATGGTACAGAAGTATGCTGGCAAGATTTGCCCATTCGTTTGGCTCGCAGTCCTACGGCACGGAACATTCCTCATGTTTTGCGTCGGGGCTTATGGCCTGGCAATGCGCCACTGGTATGGAAATGGGTATGAATCTGGGAGCAAAATTGGTAATAGGCTGGGCCTGCAACGGCTACTATTCAATGTATAAATTGCCGATGGGCATTGAAATGCTGAAAAAATACGGAATGAAATACATTGTTATCGACCCGAAAATCACCCCGGCGTCCGCAAGATTTGCCGATTTGCATCTGCGCCCTCGTCTGGGTACCGACGGCGCTCTTGCGCTCACAATGGCAAACACCCTTATTCAAAACGGCTGGATTGACAGAGAGTACATTTCAAAATATGTACACGGTTTTGAAGAATATCGGGAGAGTGTAAAGGACTACACGCTTGAAAAGGGCGAAGAGCTGACAGGCGTGCCGGCTCGGGATATTATGAAGGCTGTGGAAATGATAAGAGACGCCCGGTCTGTTTCTATTACCGAATCCTCCGCCCCGTTGGCACATCACCACAACGGCATGCAAAACTATCGTTGTATTATGTCTTTGCTGGCTATCACCGGCAATATTGACACGAAAGGCGGTCAGTCGCCGAGTGAATCATCCTTTGCCGAAAGAAGCACGGGCTATATGACCGGCGAGCCGAAATTTATGGCGGAAACCTATCCTCATAATGCGGCAAAAGCCGTCGGCGCCGATGTGCACCCGCTTTGGTATGCGCTCAGACACGATATGCAGGCAAACGATTTGGCTGACAACATTCTTGCACAGGACGGCAATTCAATAAAGGCTCTCTACGCCCACGGCATGAACTACCGTATGTTTGCCGAGGACAAAAGATGGCTTGAAGCCTTCAAAAAGCTGGATTTCTTTGTGGATGTCGATTTGTTCATGACGGACTCGGCAAAGTGGGCTGATATTGTATTGCCGTGTTGTACTTCGCTTGAAAGAAGCGAATTCAAGGGCTATCCGGGTATGTATATAATGTACACCCACCCTGTCGTGCAGCCTCTCGGCGAGTCAAAGCGAGATGTGGATATTATCACCGAACTTGCCAACGCGATGGAAATAGACGATGAGCTGCTGTGCTCCGGCTATGAGAACTGCGTAAAATATATGTTTAAGGACATACCGGTAGACCTTGACGATGTCATGCGGAGAGACGGCGAGGTAATTAAAATTGAGGGCATTGCCCCATACGAAACCGGCACTATGCTGAAAAACGGCTGGCCTACCACCACCGGCAAAATTGAGCTCAAAAACGAGATTATAGCCGCTCATCCGGAATGGGGGCTGGACGCTTTGCCGACCTATGTGCCGCCGATAAATCCAAACCCGGAAAAATATCCGCTTTTGCTGTGCTCCGGGGCGAGAAAACCTAATATGCTTCATTCAAGACTGCACGATTCACCGTGGGAAAGAAGCCTGACGGGCGACCCGGTTTTGGAAATAAACAGCGTCGACGGCAAGAGACTCGGCATTGAGTCGGGCGACGAAGTGGAACTGACTACATCCATAGGCTCTCTTGTATTCAAAGCGGAGCTCACCGGCACAGTCATGGAGGGTCAGGTCAATGTTTACCACGGGTACAGAGAAAAAGATATTAACAGCATTATTCCGTACAAAGAGCTTGCCGACCCGTATTCCGGCTACCCGGCGTACAGAGAAGCATATTGCAGCGTAAGGAAGGTGTGAACTATGGCAAAGAAAATAGAACTTGATATTTCCAGGTGCTGTGCTTGCGGCGCCTGTACAATCGCCTGTCTTGACCAGAACGACATCGACCTTTCAAGCGGAATAAGGCCTTTCAGGTCGGTTTTCACCCAAGAGCCCAATCTCGACGGCAATGTGCAATACTATTCCATAGCATGTATGCATTGCACCGACGCGCCGTGCGTTCGGGCTTGTCCTTCGGGATGCCTCTACAAAGACAGCGCGACCGGTCTGACTCTCTACAACAACACATATTGCATAGGCTGTCATTCCTGCGCTATGGCTTGTCCTTTCGGTGCGCCTACATTCGCCCGGGATAACAAAATGCGCAAATGCGACGGTTGTATTGACCGACTCAAAGCGGGCTTGGAGCCGGCATGTGTTTCGGCGTGCTATTTTAAGGCTCTGTATGTTGTAGACACAGAGGAAGAGAACGGTATTTCGGCGGAAAATTCGCTTATTGCCATGTGCGAAGAGCTCGTCAAAAGTCAAAAATAAATTATAATATCCTATTAAATATCCGGCTTTCGATTGAAAAGCCGGATATATTTTTGTATTATGTTTTTGGAGGTAATACGATGAAAAAGAAAATATTTGCAATTTTTCTCGCTTTGCGGTCATTGACATTGTTTGTGCGGTGCTCAAAAAAGGCCCCCGAAAAAGGGATTTTTCTGAAAGTGAACGGCGACGGCGTGTACAGAATATCAATAGGCACGGATTCTTTTGAATCAAATATTATAAACGCCGACAGCTCTGTGATAAAAAAGGGTGAACAGATAGAGCTTGTTGCCGACACATCGGAAATTTTGAAAGATTCTGCGAAAACAGAATATGCCGTATCGGTTTACGATACAAACGACGACTTGATTTGTAAAAAATACTTTGTTCTTACAAAAGACGATGCACTTGTCATTCACGAATTAAACGGCGACGAACTGAGCGGAGGAAAGGAATCCGATAAAAACGGTGAGTTGACGGTGAACTGCGTTTTCCTTGACGACAGTGAGAAATCAGAGGCCGTGCTGTCAAAGGCCGTTATTCTCAACGAAAACAACGAAGATTATTCACAATGCGTATGCGTCAACATCAGCCAAAAGGTTAAAACCTTTGAATACTATTCGCTCGTGTGCGATGTTGAAGACAACGGGGATATTAAAGTAATCGAAAAAACACTTTTAGCGGCGGCGAAAAAAGTCCCGCAGATGAAAAATGTGGTTTTCTACGGAGAATTGGGCGAAACTCTGCCGACAAAAGGATTTTCCTTTACAACTGCCGACGGAAATACCCACAACTATTATGTAATGCTTTCCGGCAAAGACGGCAGCGCAGTCTTAACAGAATATAAATAAACAGCAAAAAGCCACCGATTTCGGCGGCTTTGCTTTATGACACAAAAACAGCGCAAAAGATTACTGTCTTTTACGCTGTATTTTAATTATCGTCGGATAAATACTATTTATCCACATTATTAGACGATGAAAACGGTCGGTTTTGCAATGCGAAAAGCCTTACTTTGAAAGTGAAAGCTTAACATCGCCGTTTTCCGAATATTCAACAACATCCTTGTCGAGCATAAGGTCGGAAATGGATTCGAGATATTCAGGGATAGATGCAAAGAGAGGTTTGTAGTTGGCAATAATGCTCTTTGCCTTTGCCGCGTCATCAGAGAGAAGCTTATCCGCAACAAGAAGCTGTGCCTTTATCGAGTTGATAAGCAGTCTTTCAGGCTCCGGCAGATAGTAGTCGATACCGTGGCCCGTACCTATTGCGCCGCCCGCCTGGAACTGAACGCCCGGCATAACGCATGTTACATCGCCGAAGTCGGACGAGCCCGTAGACCAGCTTGTGTAATCAAATCTGACTCTGTCTTTGCCCACCAGTTCTTCACAGCACTCCTGAACAAGCTCCATGTACTCTTTGTCGTGTACCTCAGGTGAATAGCCCGGCTTGTCGTCGATGTGCAATTCACATCCGATAGCCGCCGCAGCACCGGCGAGGGCACGGTTAAACTTTTTGTTTTCGCGCTTCATGGCCTCGATAGTCTTGCCTCTGACATAGCTCTCGATAACCATTTCGTCAGGAATGATGTTTACGGCACAGTTTACGCCCTTCATAATCGGGTGGAATCTGACCGTGTCTTTTTCTTGCAATGTTTCTCTTAAATCGTTACATGCCTGTAAACCGAGCATTGCGGCGTACTGGGCGTTTACGCCGAGATGCGGTGCGCCGCCGGCGTGTGAAGACTTGCCCTTGTATGTGATGACCTTTGACATACAGCCGTTGTTGCCGTAGCCGCATGTAAAATCGAGCTTGTCGCCCATATTCGATGAGTGAACCATAAGAGAAATATCTACATCATCGAAATAACCTCTGTGCAAAAACTCAACCTTGCCGCCCATGTAGCTGACAACGCCGTCTTTAATGAGCTGTGAACGGTAAGCAAGCTGAATCATCTCTTCGGCAGGTACCAGCATAAGTCTGATTTTGCCGGACAGACCTTCCAAAATAGCCGGCTCATTTTTCAGAGCAGCGGCGATCCCCAGCATTGTGGCAGCCTGTGCGCAGTGGCCGCAGGAATGGCACATACCGTTGACGGATTCAGGGTGGTTTGCGATGTCGAGAGCGTCGAGCTCGCCCATAATACAGAGAGTCGGGCCCTCTTTACCTGTGTCAATATCCGTGTAGAAGCCCGGAATCTTGCCGTATCTTTCGTCTTGGTCGGCTCTGACGAGCTTATAGCCCATTTCCTCGAATTTCTCAATGAGATATTCGTTTGCCTCCCATTCGGTGTAGCCTACCTGTGGGTGTTTCCAGATGTAGTCCATTGCCCGTGCAGACAGTTCTCTTACAGACTCCGCCGCCTTGATAATCAATTCTTTCTTTGACATTTTGTTTACCTCTTTCTGTGTAATACAGTTGTTATATTAAGTATAACATATAATGTTTATATATAATAGAGTTATTTGGAGAAATATATTGATTTTGGAAAATATAACAATATAACTTTGACTTTCCGTCATAACGGCAATTAAGAAAACAAAGTAAAAATCCTCTCTTGCGAGAGGATTTTACAGGGGTAATATCAGAATTCTTCAGGTTTCATCGGTGCAGAGTAGACATCTTCGTATGCCGGGATGTCAAGTGAGTGGAATTCTTCCCACATCTTTGCGATTGTCTCTTCATCTCCGAAGAGGTCGAGAGCGCCCTGGGCAAGTACCTTACCGGCTCTTACAGCGCCTTTCATACCGACCTGTGTGCCGGAACAAGCTGTAACTGTCCAGTGGTGGCCCGGCAAGCCTTTGATTTCGCCGCCGCCGTGTACATGGGCAGTCGGGCAGAAATAAGACATATCCGAAGCGTCTGTGGCGGTGAGCTCTTTCATGAGGCCTTCGTATGTCTTCTTTGCGGAAGGGAGAAGATCTTCCGGGTCTTCAGGGGCGTTTTCGGCGCCGAAATAGTTTTTGTACAAATCCTTTGCCCATTGGATTTCTTCTTCGGTGTATTCGATGTCAGGCACTTTCAAAGACGCCTCATAGAGCTTCTTTGAAAGAGTGTCGTTTGTATAGAAATAAGGGATAAGGAAGATTACACCGTAGTCAAGTTCTGTTTCTGTCTGCATAGCGGCGCCCTGTGCGCAAAGAACAACTCTTCTGAGCAGGTCCTTTGTAGTCTCGGTAGAGGCGGAGCGCAGGAAGTATTTGACGGAAGCAAAGTCAGGGACGATGTTAGGTGCCATACCGCCGTTTGTGATCTGATAGTGGTAGATGCAGTCTTTTGTGACATGCTCTCTCAAAAATTCAGCACCCATGTTCATGAGCTGAACCGCGTCGAGCGATGAACGGCCGGCCCAAGGTCTTGTGGCATGGGCTGTCTTGCCGTGGAATTCAAAGTTGACGCCCATCATACACAGGCCGTGCTGAGGCTCTGTGTTAAATTCAGCCGAGCCCGGATGCCACATGATACATGCGTCGCAGTCGCTCCACATGCCGTCAAATGCGAGCAGCGATTTGCCGCGGCCGACTTCTTCGCCCGGGGCTTCTACAAGCTTGAGAGTGCCTTTTACGCCCTCTTTTTCCATGGCGTATCTGAGAGCACAGGCGGCGCCCATACAGGAGCCGGCAATCAGGTTGTGGCCGCAGCCGTGTCCGGCGCCTTCGATTTCATCTTTGTAAGGCGAATCCGACTGACCCAAACCCGGCAGAGCGTCCAGCTCGCCGACGATGGCGATAACCGGTTTGCCCTCGCCGTATGTGGCGAAAACGGTGTTAGGATTGTCGCTCGGCTTAATACCCTGACCTGCTCTCATAAGCATTGCGTCCGGGAAACCGTGTGTTTTTGCAAATTCGGCGGCTCTCTTTGCGGCGTATCCGTTTTTCAGACCTGTTTCAGGATGTGCCCAGATATCGTGCATCATCTCGTCAAGTTCTGCTTCGTAGAGGTCGTACCATTCTTTGATCCATTTGTTAAGACTCATTTTATAATTCTCCTTTTCCCTTATCGGTTTGTTGTAATGCTAAGTCTATTATATGTGTAAGTTGAACAAATTACAATAAAAAATCTTAGTGTCACTCTAAAGTCAAATATTGAATAACAGCAATTCGGATAGAATTAACCGTACGACCTTTCAAAAATTCACTATGAAAAACTCTAAAACGGTGCTATAATTTTATATATCAATCAGAGGTCGGTATATATGATAGACATCAGGAATTTTTATTTTTACACAAACAGCAAGGACGGAATAGGCAATTCATTTTTGGGCAGCCACAGAGGAATGAGATTTGCCGTCGAGCCGAAAAAGGGCGAAGAAAAAAACTATTTTGCGGTTGATATATGGCCGGAGCCGTGGGCGAGAGAAATAACCCCGGATGACAGACACATAAAAGCCGAATTTGATTTAACGCCCGACGGCTTTGACCGGGTGAAGAACTTTTTGGAAAAGACATACTCGGACAATGAGACCGAATATAAAGAGGCCGCCTCAATGGGATTTTCCGAGGCACTGAAAAACCGCAAATAAAATAAAAGGCAGAGTTTTGACAAGACCGGGGCGCTATGAGCCCGCGGCTGTCAATTTCTCCGCCGTATTTTTTTCACAAAAAAGGCTGTCGTGCTGACAGCCTTTAATTTTTTGATTATCTGAAGATTGTCGGAGCAACAAGACCTGCAAATGCAACGGATGCGATTGTAACAGTTGTGAAACCGCCGACAAGCATCTTAGGCAGCAAGTAGCCTCTGATCTTTTCTCTTTCTTCATCTGAGCATTCCAAAGCTCTGCAAACATCGTCTGTAACGATCTGTGTTGACGGATAGCCAAGCATAGCGCAAGCGCCGATAGCAAAGCCGAGAGGTGCTTCGTAGTGGAATACAAATTTACCGACAAGCATACCGCCGATACCGATTGAAACGATACCGAAGATAAGCATAGCAGCGATAGGGATAAGCATAGCTTTGAGAGATTCCGGTGTGAGAGCACCCATAGAGTTAGCTGTGAGTGAGAACAGAGAAATCATAACGAAGCCGTAAGCGTTAGCTTTTGTGAGGTGCTGTTTGTCAAGGAAGCCGAGCTCTGTGAATACAACACCGGCGATGAGGTAAGCAATGTTGGCGTTGAGAGTGCCTTTTGTAAGACCGGAAACAACGTTAGCAACAACTGCAACAGCAGCAATTCTCATAAGTGAGAAGAAGTATGACTGAATCTTTGCAGGGAAGCCCTTGATAACTCTGATGTTGATGTTGATGTTTGAAGAACCGCCGAGATGGTCGAGGTCTGCCTTTTCCTTGATAAGCTTATTGCCGACCATTCTGAGACATGCTGCAGCACAAGGCATAGCGACAAGACCCTGGAGAGAAACCAGAAGCATGGCGTAAGCGCCGAGTTCAGGTCTGCCTGCTTCAACACAAGCTTCCTGAGCGATAACACCGGCTATTGTACCGCCGGAAATAGGACATGCACCTACAAGTGCATATTCTCTGCCGAGAAGGGCGCAACCGATTGTGTATGCAAAAATTGCAAGTGTTACGAAACCTGACAGAGCTGTAAGAATTGTTTTCCATTCCTTGAGCATGTCGTTGAGGGAAATCATTGTACCCAAGTTAACGATAAGCATCGGGATGAAAAGTTTTGAAAGCATTGCTACAAGACCTGTGTTAGCGACAGCGTCTGTCGGCATAATGCCTGTCCAGTAAAGAGCGATGAAGATGATAGCACCAACAAAGCCTGTACCGAAAATACCTTTAGTTAAGTTTGATACGCATTCGCCAACGAAGAACACGCCACAGAAAACCATGAATGTGAAGATGGCGGATGACCATGATAAATATGCTGACATATTTTATCTCCTCTCTGATGAATAAAAAATGTAATTCTTATTATACACGGAAAAGAGTAAAAATCAATATCAAACATTAGAGTGGGTATAAAATTTTTGATGAAAATAGTAAAAAATAAGGCAAAATCAGGGTGAAAAAGTATACAAAAATACATAATTTGTATACTGTTTTTCCTGTAATAAATCTTATTTTTTATACATAATTCTAAAACAATGGCGGTAAACAGCAAAGTGATTGTCAATTTGCACAAATTTTAACAAATTGTTAAAAATTTTGATAAATTTTGAATTTTTGTAAAAAAAAGGGCAAAAAATGCCGTTTTTCAAGATTTTAATAAGTCTTAAACAGCCAAAAAGTCTTTTTTACATCTATTATTGACCTTATAATTGATATGGTGTTATAATTTTAGTACAAATTACACAGAGAGGTGAATAACATGCTTATTTTGAAAAACTGTAAGTTTATCCCGTTTCTCACCGAGGGCACAGACCTTGTCGAAGGCGATGTTTTGGTAAACGGCGATAAAATCGAAAAAATCGCTCCGCTCGGTACGGATTTCGGCGTTGATGCCGAGGTCATGGATTTGGCGGGCAAAACGCTTATGCCTGGCCTCATAGACTTGCACATGCATCTTTTCTATGAAAACATTAACGCTTTGATGAACACTCTGCCTGCTCCGCAGTGCGCGATTAACGAGCTGCGCTATGCACAGGAGATGCTCAACGACGGCTACACCACAATCAGAGATGTGGGCGACTACCATTGCAGAGCCGCAATGTATCTGCGCAATATGATAAATTCCGGCAAGGTACAGGGCCCGCGCATCACAACCTCCGGCCCGATTATATCGTCAAACTGGACAAAGCTCGACACCATCGACACTTTCACGGTGGGCAAAGACGGTTTCAGAGACACCTGCAGAAAAAACTTTGCCGACGGAGCCGACTTTATCAAGCTATACGGCTCGGGCTCACTGCTTCTCCCGTCCAACGAGCCGGGCTATCCTCTGCTCGAGCCTGAGGAAATCGAGGCTTCTGTTCTCGCCGCAAAGAGAAATTCGTCCTATGTATCTGTACACGCCCACGGCAAGACCGCGATTGACATGTGCGTAAAGGCCGGCGTTCACACTATTGAGCACGCCTCAATGATTTCCGAGGAAACTCTCAAATACATCGACGAGCACTCACCGGATACGGCTTTGGTCTACACAATGTTTGCCATTGACGAAATATTGGAAGAGCCGGATACCTATAACGGCAAGAGAATGTGGGCTCTTTGGGATACAATTAAGTCTTCTCTCAAAAATGCCTATGATAATCACAAAAACATTCTCATCGGCTGGGGCACAGATGTAGGCCTCGACCTTTTCAAAACCGACCCGATGAGAGAATTCCGCCTCAGAAAAGAATATCTCGACATGACAAACGAGGATATTCTCAAACAGGCCACAATCAATTCCGCAAAGATTATTTACAAGGACAACGAAATCGGCTCAATCAAGGAAGGCAAGCTGGCCGACTTTGTGGTAGTTGACGGCAACCCCGTTGAAGACCTTTCGGTTATGTACAAAATACCTGCTCATGTCATCAAGGGCGGCGAAATCATCAGATAAACATATATACCCCGAGAAATCGGGGTATTATTTATGTAAAATTCTTTACACGGATTTTACATGCCGCAGATTTTGGATTTTACATCTATCATATAGAATTATTATCGCAAGAAAGATAATAATACAAATATGATTAAGAGGTAAAAAATGGATATTTTCGATTTCCTGACTTTGATAGGCGGCTTGTCCCTGTTCTTATTCGGTATGAATATAATGGGTGAAGCTTTGGAGAGAAGCGCGGGCGACAAGCTGGAAATAATGATAGGGAAACTCACAACCGGCAAGCTCGCCGGCCTTTTGACCGGTATGGGCGTAACTGCGGTGATTCAAAGCTCCTCCGCTACAACCGTTATGGTGGTCGGCTTTGTAAATTCAAAGCTTATGAGTCTGTCACAGGCCATAAATGTAATAATGGGCGCAAACATAGGTACGACGGTAACGGCATGGATATTGAGTCTTGCCGGCATTTCAAGTAAAAATGTGTTTATCAGGTTGCTTAAACCGTCCTCCTTTACGCCTATACTCGCTCTTATCGGCGTAATTCTCTACATGTTTATGAAGAGAAAAAAGGAAAAGGACATCGGTCTTGTGCTTTTGGGATTTGCAACGCTGATGTTCGGTATGGAAACGATGACCGGCGCGGTATCCGGGCTGAAAAACGTACCTCAGTTTACGGAGATGTTTTTGATGTTCAAAAACCCGATTTTGGGCGTATTGGTCGGCGCGGTCCTAACGGCAATTATTCAGTCCAGTTCGGCGTCGGTGGGTATACTCCAAGCTCTCGCATCTACCGGGGCGGTTTCCTACGGGGCGGCGATACCGATAATCATGGGCCAGAATATCGGTACTTGCGTCACGGCGCTGATTTCTTCAATCGGTACCACAAAAAATGCAAAGAGAGCCGCATTTGTACACCTTTCATTTAATGTAATAGGCACGCTGGTTTGCCTTACGGCGTTTATTTTGATAAATGCTGTTTTTAAGCCGGCATTTTTGGCAGAATCGGCGGGCTTTTTAGGCATTGCGGTGGCGCACTCTGTGTTCAATGTAATATGTACGCTTCTGCTGCTGCCGATGTCAGATATTTTGGAAAAAATCGCATACAGATTTATTCCGGAGGACGCCGAGCCGGACGAGGCGCAGATGCTCGACGAGAGATTCTTGGCTACACCGGGCGTTGCGCTGGATATTGCTAAAAATATAACATTCGAAATGGCAAAGGTTTCAATGAAGGCTTTGAACACCGCCATAGACTGTCTGGACGAATTTTCCGAAAGCAAAGCCAATGAAGTCAGAGAATGTGAAGACAAATCCGATCACTATGAAGATATTATAGGCAAATATCTTGTAAAACTAAACGCGCGGCAGCTGGGCGAATACGAGGGTAAGCTTTCCGGAGTATTGCTGAAAGCCATAGGTGATTTTGAGAGAATATCCGACCATGCGGTCAACATTCTTGAGTCGGCGGAGGAAATGAGAGACAAGGGTATCACTTTCTCACAGGGGGCAAGAGCCGAGATGAGCCTTTTGTGCGAAGCCACAAAAGAAATAGCGGACAGGACATATATGTCTTTTCTTTCCGACTCTCCGGAATATGTCAATACGATTGACGCCCTTGAAGGCACCATCGACCTTATGAAAGAAAAAATGCGCGAAAAGCACATCGAAAGACTGCAAAAAGGCGAATGCGGCATTGAGGAGGGCTTTGTCTGGTGTGATTTGATAACCGATATGGAAAGAGTGGCAGACCATTGCACTAATATTTCCGACAGCGTCATCGAATTGCAAAAACAGGATAAACCGTATAAGGACAGGGAAAGTTATCAGGCTCAATACAAGAAATATTCCGACAAATATCTGTCATTCACATAATATGTACGCCGTCCGACAGGGCGGCGTTTTGTCATATATATAATAAATATGTATAATATTCTACATATCGTATATAGATAATTAAATTGAAAATGTGATAAAATGTTAACATGAGAAAATATGCAAAACTATATGGAGGTATATTATGACATATAAAGAAAGATATCGGCAATGGCTCGAAAAACTCGGCGAAGACAGCGAACTGAGAGCCGAGCTTGTAGCGTTGGAAGGCAACGAAGCGGAAATAGAAGACCGTTTTTATCAGGATCTTTCATTCGGCACGGCGGGCTTGCGCGGAAAAATGGGAGCCGGCACAAACAGAATGAATGTCTATACGATAGCGAGAGCCACTCAGGGCGTGGCGGATTACATCGCGCGGCACGGCAAAGAAGCGATGGAAAAAGGCGTTGTCATCGCCCACGATTCCAGACATTATTCAAAGGAATTTTCCCGTCTCACCGCAAGAATCCTCGCCGCCAACGGCATAAAGGTCTATACCTTCCCGGATTTGAGACCTACGCCGGAGCTTGCGTATATGGTGCGCCGTTTGGGATGTATTTCCGGTATTAACATCACGGCTTCCCACAACCCTAAAGAGTACAACGGATATAAAGCATATTGGGAAGACGGCTGTCAGGTCTCGTCGGAAATCGCCGACGGCATGCTGAAAAAAATGAACGAGGTCGACCTTTTCACAGGCGCAAAGGGTATGGATTTTGACGAGGCGGTCGAAAAGGGAATAATCACCGTTTTAGGCGCGGCTTACGACAGAGAGTATCTGGATTTGATTGAGGGGCTGGCAATTCATTACGGCGACGAGCTCGACCTTTCCATACCGATTGTGTACACACCTCTCAACGGCGCGGGCGCAATACCGTTCACAACCATGCTCAAAGACAGGGGCTTTACAAACTGGGCAATAGTTAAAGAACAGGAAATGCCGGACGGTGACTTTACAACGGTCGGCTATCCTAACCCGGAGGCTCCTCGGGCTTTCGCAATGAGCGAGAGACTGGGCAAAGAGCTGGGCGCGGAGCTGCTAATGGCCACCGACCCGGACGCAGACAGATTCGCCATTGAAATCAGAAACGACGAGGGCGAGTATGTATGGCTCAACGGCAATCAGACCGGATATATCATTGTAAACTATCTGCTCGAAGGCAAAAAAGACGCCGGCACATTGCCTGAAAAGGGCGCAATGGTAAAATCCATAGTCACATCGACAATGTCCACGATTATGGCGGAAAGCTACGGCGTCAAAATGTTTGAATCCCTCACCGGATTCAAAAACATCTGCGGCAGAATCCCGGATGTCGAGGCACAGGGCTACGAGTATATGTTCGGCTATGAGGAATCCGTCGGCTATGCCTGCTGTCCGTATATCAGGGATAAAGACGGTATTTCCGCCGGTATGATGGTGGCGGAGGCTGCTGCCTACTATAAAAAACAGGGCAAAACTCTCTGGCAGGTACTTGAAGGTCTCTATGAAAAGTACGGCTTCTTTGCAGAGGACGAGCCGAATCTTGTGCTGGAAGGGATCGAGGGCGCAAACCGCATAAAGAGAATGATGACCGCCGTCAGAGAAAATCCGCCGACGGAAATTGCCGGCGCAAAGGTAGTAAAGCTTGTGGATTACAAAGACGGATATGAGGATATACCGGCGTCGAATGTTCTCAGATTCTATCTGGACAACAATTCCTGGTTTGCTATCAGACCGTCCGGCACAGAGCCGAAAATCAAGTTCTATTTCTACACCTGTCAGTCGAGCCGTGAAGAAGCTCTGCGGACAAACAAAAAGATTAAAGACGATATCCTTGCTATTGTAAATGCGGTGGAATAATTCTTTAATCTAAATATCAAACAATATAGTATAGTAATATTATATAAGACGGCGTGCGACAAAAAATCGCACGCCGTCTTTTTTCTGTATCACAGTTTAGTAATTTACGGTTTATTTAATTTTGTTGTATACGGTTTTTGCAAAGAGCGCATAGCATACAGATGTCGCAAATACAATTATTTCAAGAGTTCTTATATTTACAATACCCGACGCATACAGCGCAATCTCAAAGTCCGCCAAAGTGTGCAACAGTATTGCCACAAGCAAAAGATGTTTGCAACCTTTTCTGTTTACCGACGCAAAAACGAGTACCGACAATGACACATGCAGAATGATTGCCGACAGTCTTTCAAAAACCGCCAAAAATGCCGTAAAGCCGGTGACAGCCGACAGCTGAAGCACTACCGCATTTTCGGTTGCGGCGTCAAGACCGAGAGCCGACGCGCCGCCGTTGTTTATCGCAATGCCTATATAGAGCAAATTTATAACCGACAAAGCCATTATTACGGCTTCGATTCCGCCGTGACCTAAACCGTAGGAAATACCGTTTTTTGCCTCGGTGTTGTTTTTGAGCAAAAACTTAAATCCCACAAACCTGCCGATTTCCTCGAAAACACCGGCGCACAGAGCCGCGACGAGATAGTATAAAATCGGGTTTGACAGTATTTTCAAAGACAGAGCGTTTGTGCCCGTAAAGAGAAGCTGTTTTGGCAACGATTCAAGCCCCAGGGCAAAGACCGGGAAAATAATCATACCGACTATTAACGGCTTTAACGGAGCTCTGTTTTTGATTTTCCATATCACAGCCGCCGATGCCGGCAACAAAATCATCAATGCCGCCTGTATAATGAGCCATGTGATGTTATTTTGCGATATCAGAGCTGTTGTCATTTGCGGATGCCTCCTTTTTGAATTCCAAATACGAATAAACCATAGGGATAACGACAAGAACTGCCAACAAAGCAAACATAACAGCCGATGTCCGAGACGGTTTTAAGAATATGCCGGATACGGCTAATGCAATGCCGCCGACCACCCAAATAGGCCCCGCCATTCTGTGAGTTTTGTTCCATACGGTTTCGCTTGCCAATGTCCACGGGGTTTTGATACCCATTGTGTAATTGTGTTTGAATGTAGGCATATAGTTACCGATAACGGTGAACATCACGCCGACGCCTATTGTCAAAAACGAGCTTACATTGAGGCTCGGTTTGAAGGTTACCGATGTTGTTATCACTATTAAACCCGCCATAAAGAGTGTGAATATCAGCTTGAAAATCTCAAAGGCGGATTCAAATCGGTCATAGTTTTTTGACTTAGGGTCGATTTTGCGCGCCACATCAAAAATGATGTTGCAAAATACCATAGTGCCGTAGAGAAAGAAAACCGTCTTTTTTGAGCCGTATCCGTCAATTTCACCGCTTATGCCCCAGTGAGTCGGTATAATATCCGGCAGTTTAGGGTAAATATAGATAAGCCACCCAAGACAAATTAATAAAACCAAAATATTTACAATTTTAACCGTTTTTTTCATCGGGATTTTCCTCCGTACCGTTTGTAATTGAAGTCAGCCACCGCAATACGTCCTCAATCACGGTAGTGTTGATTTCGTAATAGACAAAGGTGCCGACCTTTGTGTCCTGTACAAGCCCCCGCTTTTTTAATATGGACAGATGATGAGATAAGGTGGCGCCGGTCATATCAAAATACCGCAATATCTCACCCCGAGTCATATTTTTCTTTTTGAGAAGTTCAAGTATTTTTCTTCTCGACGGGTCGGACAGCGCTTTAATTGTGTCTTGAATCATAAGAGCCCTCCGAATATTTAATTAGACAAATGTCTAAATACTTTTTGACTTTATTATATCACTATTTAGACAAATGTCAATAGATATTTAGATAATTATCTAAATATCGAAAAAAAAACAGCGGCTTTCAAATGCCGCCGTTTTCTTGGAGAAAAAAGTAGAAAAATGTTTTATCGTTTTCGCATATGATTATAACCCCCCAATGTGAATTCTGTTTGAACGGCGTGTGCATTTTTTGTAAAATTCAAACCGTTAATATTTTTTTGAATTTTTGCTTGTTCAAAAAGTCTAATATTCTTAAAAATATTTATTTTAATTTATATTGTATGCAATTGTGAACTGTGGTATAATCAAAATGAAAATATATAAGAAAATGTAATTATTAGTTTTGATATAAATATTTATTTATAATTAAAATCATAAACCATATATTTACAGAGGGGAAGGATATGAAACTTTTTAAGGGGCTTACGCCGGAAGAAAATGCGTGGGTACTGTACGATGTAGGCAATTCCGCGTTCACAATGCTGTCTTGCTCGCTGATTCCGATTTGGTTCAAGTCCTTGGCGATAGGTACTGCGCCGGGCCAGATTTCTTCCGATAAAGCGACGGGTATGTGGGCGCTGTCAATAGCCATCGTCACGGTGGTAATCGCATTGATTGGTCCGTTCTGCGGCGCAATAGCTGACCACAAGGGCGTTCGTAAAATCATTTTCACAAGCGCCGTTTCGATAGGCTGTATTCTTTGTATGCTGACGGGCTTTGCGACCTCGTGGGTTATATTCCTGGCAATGTTCATCTTTACAAAGATATTCTACCAGGCGTCGCTCACATTCTACGACTCGATGCTCGTCGATGTCACGACCGACGACCGCGCCGACTTGGTGTCATCATACGGATATGCCTGGGGCTATATCGGCTCGTGTATTCCGTTTTTGGTGGCTCTCGTCGCCTATGTATTGGGCCCGGATATGCTGAAAATCCTGTCGGGCAATCTCTCAAAGATAATCGGCTGTACGGTTACTGCGGTCTGGTGGTTTGCCGTTACCGTGCCGCTTATCAAAACTTATAAACAGGTCAACTATGTAGAGGGTAAAATAAATGTCGGCAAATCCTTTGCCAAAATATTTACCACAATCAAAAATATCGCAACACACGACAAAAAAGTATTGCTTTTTCTGATTGCGTTTTTCCTGTACATAGACGGCGTAGGCACAATTATTGACAACTGTATAAATATCGGCACGGATTTAGGTCTTAATACCGTTGGCCAGGTTGTGTTCCTACTCGCTACACAGGTAGTTGCCTTCGGCGGTTCACTCGTGTTTGCCCGTCTTTCGCGCAAATACGACACGGTGCCTCTGCTAAAAGTATGTATCATGGGTTACACTGCCGTATGCATATACGCCCTGTTTATCCGCACTATCTGGGATTTCGGCATAATGGCGTTTATGGTCGGCTGCTTCCAGGGCTCGATTCAGTCCCTGTCAAGAAGCTACTATTCAAAAATCATCCCGGCTGAAAACTCCGGCGAGTATTTCGGTATATACGACATTTTCGCAAAGGGCGCCTCGTTCTTGGGCTCGGCGGTTATCGCCGCGGTTAAATTTTCCGGCGGCACAATCAACATTGCGGTGGCTTTGCTGGCGATATTCTTTGTACTCGGCTTTTTCTTCATCAGTAAAGCCGATAAAACACCACAGGCCGACAGAGGCTAAAAAATAAAAAATATCTGCATTTTTGACAGGCTGTTGTTACCCATTTGTGACCTGCGGAATGTTATGATATATATGATGAAAATAGTATATTGGTTTTTATTGTTGATGAGTATAAACTATACTTTATTTGATAAAGTATGCTTATATAAATAAATAAAAAGGAGAAATAATATGGAAAGGAAAACATCACCTTTTGAGAGAGCTTTAGCCTCTGTAATGGCTGCTGTTATGTTTATTTCCTCTTTTTCAAACTTTGCTCCGGTATTTGCCGAAGAAATTCGGGAAATAATTGACCCGGGTAATGCAATCGTAGAAGAAATAACAGAGAGCGGTCTGCAGAAGAACGGCGACGAGACAGGCGATGGGCGTGTTATTACAATTGATGACAGCCGGAATGTCTCGGATGCTTCTCTTGAAAACAATTCGGAAACCGTCTCTGACACAGAGGCGACCGACGAAGCGGTAACAGACGCCGAATCACAGACAGTCGCTGTCGAAGAAACGGAAATAGACGCCGATTCGGAGACAGTCGTTGCCGACGAGACGGAAACCCCGGCGGGAGACACTTCCGAAAATTCAGAGGAAGTCGTCACAGACGACAATTCCGCCGGCGAGCCGGCGGAGGCTGAGGAAGAAGAGAAATCCGAGCCGGCAGACGCCGACGCGGACGAAACAGTTTCACAGCAGCCTAATATTGATACAGAAAATCAGGAACCTGAGGATGAAACATATTCCGAAGAAGACCTTGACGAGTTTGATCGGGAACTTGAAGATGAAGAAGATTTTCTGCCTCAGTCGTTCAGCCTGAGACCACAGCCGTTTTCGCTGAGAACAGGCGGTAATCAGACTCAAGAGGCGCCGGGCTTTGAGAAGACCGTCATCGCAAACAGTAACGGCACAAGCACCGTAAAACTTGATATCATCGGCAAAAACAGGACGGAAGTAAATACTACCAAAGCAAATGTTGTAATTGTTCTCGACTCATCCGGCAGTATGGATCGTTCGACCGGACAAAAAGTATATGTCGAGACAAATGAGAATAACAGGAGAGAGCAGTATTACGGACTTGTAAACGGAAACTATGTGGAAATTCAAAGATTCGCAGGCAAGTGGTGGTACGGGTTGAATGAATACACCGGCACTCGCTACAAGGCGTACGAAGTAGACAGAATGACAGCCGCCAAAAACTCGGCTGTCAGTGTTGCCACATCGCTTTTGAATCTCAATACTTCAAACGGTGTAAGCGATCTTGTACAAATAGCGTTTATTGATTTTGATACCACCGCAAAAACCCCTGTAGGTCCGACAACGGATTTGAACACTTTGACTAATGCTATCAATTCTGCTAAGGCAGAAGGCGGTACAAACTGGGAAGCGGCTCTTAAATCAGCCAACTCGGTTTCATTCGGCGATAATGATAAGACATACGTTATTTTCATATCCGACGGCAACCCTACATATCACGGAAATGTATCCGGCTCGGGACAAGAGGGTGACTCTAATGTTGCTACTTGTTACAATGCGGCAAAAGACGACGCCAAAGCGATAGTTGAGGCCAACAAAGAGCTTTATGCAATAGGTGCATACGGCAATGTTACGAGAATGCAGAGTCTTGTGACAGATTCGGGCTCACCTCGGAATCATTACTATTCTGCGGCAGATACCGATGCTCTTAATACAGCGCTGAGAGAAATCGCAAATGCTATTTCGTCAAACATAGGCACATCTAATGTAAAGGTTAACGACGGTATTTCCTCTCTGTCATCAACAGCGGTAAACGGCACAGCTACAAATTTCAGATATTATAAAAAGGCTGCAAGCGAAGGCGCTACCTATGTGACTTGGGCAGACGCACCGAGCGCATATTTGTCAAACAATCAGGTCATATGGGATTTGTCCGGTGTTGAATTAGAGAATAATGTTCACTACGCGGTTGAATTTGATATTTGGCCGTCACAGGCGGCATACGACCTTATCGCCGACCTTAACAACGGTAAGGTAACCAAAACGGATGCGGAACTGTCGGCTCTCGGCATATCCAAAGACGAAAACAACAGGTATTTCTTAAAGACTAACACATCTCTCTCGGTTACCTATGGCAACGGTCAGACAGTCAACGGCCTCACCCCTGGCGATGCTAAAATGCCGGTCGACAAAACGACTATCAGCATGCATAAAGATTGGGTAAACTCGCTTGACACCAGAGTAGGTGAAGCAGTTACACTGAATGTCGTTGATGAGAGCGGTAAAGTGTGGGTAACAAAAACACTTAACAAAGACAACAATTGGACTGCAAGTAATATTTACATTGCCCCGGGTGTAATAGCCAACGGTACAGTGCTTGAATACGGCCATGATTACACAGTAGTTGAAAGTTCTACTGATGCGTACCATTGGGAATTGTCGGCTGACACATATCACCCGATGATTATTAACGGTACCCTCACCCAACTCAAAAAAGTTGCATCCGGTGGTACATATACAATAAATGGTAATCAGTATCGGGTAGTGAGTGATGACAGCATTGTACTCAATGCCACCAACAGCCGCCGATCAAACCTCAATATCAGCAAAGTTGTTGAGGGCTACGATAGTAGCGACACAAACAGTGAGTTCGTATTTACAATTACTGTCACAGATGCAAAAAACCAGCCTATATACTTCTCGGTCTACGACACAATCAGTGAAAAGACCGTGACGCCGACTACAAGTAATAATGTTACACCGGAACGCGGACAAGACGACAAACTTACCGGTTACTACACAGTCGCAAGCGGTACACAGTTCACAGTCAATATGAAACACGGCTGGAATCTCAGAGTAACTAACCTTTTGACAGGCTCAACGTATACGGTCACGGAAAGCTCGATGCCTGACGGATATATATTTAAGTCTGTTAATAGCCCGGTCACTGTCAGCAGCGTAAGTGCAGATAACCCAAAGACTGTCACAGGCACAATTGCGGCACCAAACACAAATTATCGGATTACATACACAAATACCAAGACATTCAATGTAACGGTTAACAAGGTATGGAATGACGACAATAACGCCGACAATATAAGAGCTCAATATGGTGTTACGCTCTATGCTAACGGCGTTGCTGTAGGCGATGAAGTAACACTTGCGGCACGGGATACTACTTATACATGGTCAAATCTCGACAAATTTGACGCCAACGGCGAAGAGATAACATATACGGTAAAAGAAACTACCGTACCTGCCGAATATGTCAGCTCTACAGAAACCGTAAATGCCCGGGTAGACAGCAATGGCGTGGCAACAATTATAAACACGCATGTTTCAAACTCATCTACTGACAACCCGTATATTACGGTTACAAAAACCTTCTCAGGCATTACTGCTACTCAAATACCGTCAGACGACTTTACAATTACATTGAGCCAAAATAATGTAACAAAGGCAACGCTTGGTATGTCCGGCAATGAAAATGCCGTAGCCCCTGTATCTGTGTCTGAAGACGGCTTGACATATACATGGAAACTTGATAACCTGCCGGCAGGCACATACAATGTTACCGAGTCCGGCATGGAAATCACAGGATATGACCTGACAGTCACGGGTATCGGCGAAGAAAACGCCACAAGCGGCAGTGTAACTACAACGCCGTCTACTTTGGACATTACAAATGTTAAAAGAGTACCTAATTGTAATAATCTTGAGAATCCAATATCAACAAACTTTAATTTTGTAGTAGCATCAACAACAGAGGGCGACTACATTATATGGACTCAGACACAGTTGAGCTCTGCACAGAGAGAAGCATTTATTACAAAATTCAACAGTAGTGCAACAGGAGACATTGCGCATATTACATCTGATAAAGCTCTGTGGTATAGCGGAGAAGCATTGAACAACAAGATTTCAGTCAGAGGCGCAACGGTTCAATACACCGGCGGTAAATTGATATTCAGCGCAAGCAGACAGTGGAAAATGTTTGCATACGGCAATTATCGGATTGGTGCTACCGAAAGTGCGGATATTGCGATTGTCAATAGTTACACACCTATTACAGAGAATATCACTGTAACAAAAGTATGGGCGGATAATGGCAACCAAGATGGCAAGAGACCGGGAAGCGTAACTGTTAAGCTTAAAGCAAACGACAAAGTGGTAGAAGATAAAGTCGTAACACTAAGCAGCAGCAACAGCTGGAGGGCAACTTTTGAAAATCTGCCGAAGTATGAAAACGGACAAGAGATTGTTTACAGTGTTGTGGAGGAAAATGTTCCAGGATACACGGCAAGTTACTCTGACTTGCAGAATGGCACAATTACGGTCACAAACACTCATACTCCGGAAAAGAGAAACATCACCGTAGCAAAGGAATGGGCTGATAACAATAACCAAGATGGAATTAGACCGAACAGCGTAACTGTTCAGCTTAAAGCAAACGACACAGTGGTAGAGGGCAAAGTTGTAACACTAAGCAACAGCAATAGCTGGACAGCGACTTTTGAGGATCTTCCAAAGTTTGCAAACGGCACTGAGATTGCTTATAGTGTTGTAGAAACAGAAGTCCCTGAAGGATATGAAGTAAGTTATTCTGAAATACAGAATGGCACAATTACGATCACAAACAGTCACGAAGTAGAGACAAAGAAAATCACAGTAACAAAGGTTTGGGATGACCGGAATAACCGGAACGGCATAAGACCTGATATCGTTACATTCACGGTTACAGGCTCTGACGGCAAGACTTATGAAGCAACACTTTCTGCCTCGGCAGATAACCCGACAGCCAACACCTGGACAGCAGAGGTTGAAGTAGAAAAGTACCACAACGGCGTTGAAGTCACCACATTCACAGTTGATGAAAACAATGTGCCGACAGGTTATGAAAAGTCTGTTGTCGATGGTACTTTGACAGTTAAAAACACTCTCGAGACAGCCGATTTGAAAGTTGAAAAGATATTTGGCGAAGGCAATATGTTCACGGGAGACGCTGCGAAAGCAAAGGAATTTGAATTAACCGTAACAGCCGAGCTTGATAAGGACTTTGGCGCTAATTTCTCTAATGGCGATACAGAATTCACAAAAGTTTCAAATCAGACAGACAGCGATACAACTGACTCTGTAATGCCGACTACATATAATTACACAGCCACAGCGACCTTAACAGCAGGTCAGAGCATCACCTTCACCGATCTTCCGATAGGCACATACAGTGTGGAAGAAAATGAAGAAGACGCACAGGTAATGGGTTATTCTCTTGAAGTAGCATTGCCGGACCCGGTAACTCTTGTAAACGCCGAGAGTGATAACGGCGAGACTCCAACACTTTCCGTAACTAACACATACACAGTACTGAAAGCAAGACTGGAAATTGCAAAGATTCTTACTGAAATCAACACAACGTTTAACAATGACAATGCGACATTTGTATTTGAGGTTGTGGGCACAGTCGGCGAAGGAGAAAGCAAAGAAACAATCTTTGATCAGTATGTTACAATTATTGCAAACAGAGGTACAGTTGAGAACGAGGCATACATCGAAACAATAGATGTACCGTATCTGCCGAACGCAAAATACACCGTGACTGAAGTTTCATCCGGCATTTACACGGAGACAAACGCAGTTAATGACGAGTTGCCATCCGTGGACGGTGAAACAATTATCATCACAGGTCAAGACCAAATACCGGTTGTGTATTTAGGTAGAGCGCAATTCACAAACGAATATGATGGCAGCCACGCGTTCTCGGGCGGTGTAGTCAACAGCTATGACGGTGAAAAATTTACATCTATTACTCAGCCTACGGCAACCGGGCCGCTTGGTCCCGTAGCGGCGGCAATGACGCCGGAAGACATAGACAAAACAGCGGTTTTGCCTGAAGAATCTGTTGACGCAAACATTGAATCTAAAGAAACGGAGGATCCCGTAAATGACTAAAACTAAAAAAATTGCAGTTGCTTTAGTCCTTTCACTTATAATGGCTTTCACGGCTCGGGGGACTCTGGCATACTTTTCAAGCTATCGGACAACAAATGGAGAGGCTCAAATGAGCCTTCTCCCAAGCGCCGCACTCAGCGAAGAGTTAGGCGAATCGAAAGTAATTTCGGTAGAAAATACCGGTAACACAACAATAGTTGTAAAAATCAAAGCATTTTTGCCTACGGTAGATGGTGTTACATTTCAAATCGGCGATGATGCGGTATCCGGTAAAATAGAAAGACAATTTGTGGTTGAGCCGGGCGCGTCTACGGACAAAATTAAAATCGATGTAGTAAAAGAAGCTGATCTTGCTCCGAAATTTGAAATTCCGGTAGTATACGAATATGCCCCGGCACTGTATGATTCACAGGGTAACATTGATTGGGCTTTAATCAACTCAACTTTTTTCAACAGAGGATAAGGAGGGATAATATATGAAAAAACTAAAATTACCGCTTCTGACTCTTTTGGTAGGTGTTTTGATGTTCTCCGGTATACAGGGCACAAAGGCGTACAAAGTATACAAGACAACAGATAATGCCAACTCCACTTTCACTATCGAAGCAAAGACCGAGGAACATTCTATCTCAATCGATGAGTTAGACCTCACAAACGCTATGGCGAATGCTACAAAAGAAATCGGAAAGACTGTAGAGTTGTCATCACCGAAAGCCACAAACGGCCCGTCAGACCAATATGTCAGAATGGTTATCACAAAAACAGTGAGAGCTAACGATGTAATAGTTAAAGACGGCGGCAAGCTTTTTGAAATAGGCGTTGCGGACGGCTGGATAAAGAGCAATTCGGAATCCACCGATGAAAGAGAAGTCTATTATTTCGGTACGGGCAATACACTCAACATTCTCGGCGCCGGTACAGAAATAGATACCGTAAACTCGTTCAGAATCAATAGTTCCGTATACCGGTACACCACAGAAAACAAAAAGGACGACCAAACATATACAACTACATTTTGGCTTGATAAAGCTGTAGTTGACGTAACAATATCTGTTGAGGGTATTCAAACTCACAATGCTGCCGACGCGGCTTTGGACGCCTGGGGCGTCAGCGGTCTGACTTTCAGCGATACGGTTGTCGGTGAGGAGGGATAATATATGAAAAAAATAATATCATTCCTGCTTGCATTTGCAATGATGACATCATTCGGCATTGCAGCTTTTGCGGCTGAGCCGGATAATTCCGTTACCTTTAACGGCGAAGAGTTGCAGACCGTGATAACAAATGTCAATGTTGACGGGTTACAGCCGGGCGATACTACCACAATAGAAATTCGGACAACGAATACAAGCAACAAACAGACCGAATGGTATGTATCAAACAAAATTATCAATTATCTGGAAGAGAGCGCAAAACAAGACGGTGCAGGCGCATATAACTATACACTCAAATATGACGGTGTCATAATATATGATTCAACTGTTGGCGGTGACGCTCAGAATGCCGGCGAACAGCGGCAGGGCCTTAAGGATGTTGAAAAAACTCTCGGCGAGGACTATGTACATCTCGGCAAGCTTGTCCCTAACCGGACAAAGACTTTGACATTGGACATTACTTATGACGGTAAAACCATTGATAACAACTACTTTAACACAAAGTCAAAGGTTAATCTTGATTTTGCTGTTGAGGTTGACGAGACAAAGACTATCGTTACAACCAACAGAGTAGTGACAGGCGCCGAAAGCAATCTATGGATTTATGAGACATTGGGTATTGTAGCCGTTACAGGTATTCTGGCAATCCTGATAATTTCAAAAAAGGAAAAGGAGGAACAAAATTGATGAAAAAAATATTATCAATAATTCTTGCAACAGCATTGTTTCTCTCTTTTAGCGTTACTTCTTTTGCGGCAACATTCCAAGGGACTGAAAAAGACGGTCTTCCTATTGAAGCGGCATCTCACACTGTGACATTTTCTAAGGGCGCAGGTAATGCGGTTTTGACACCGAATGAAGGAAAAACAGTTTTTGAAAATGCTGTTACGATTCACTATTCCTGGGATGTATCGACGGAAAAAGGTTACATAACCGTCGAAGAACCTATATATTCCGATGATCTCGCGGACGGTGATGAAATACCTGTAGAAGTAAGTACTTTTGAGGTGGCCATGCCAAGCGGCGACGCATATTATCCAAAAGCACTGTATCCTGCAGGCAACCAAGGTGAAGAGACTACGGGTGCGACAGTCGAAACAGACTCCGTATATGTATTGGCGTACGGTATAAAAGGCGAGATAATTGAATATACAGTAAAATGCGTTACATCAGACGGAAGCGTTTTGCAAACGGTCTTAAAACAGGGATATAAAGGTCAAAAGAACTATGTTGCTATCCCTGAAATCGAGGGATATGAGTACATAGGCAAAACAAGCCCTCGGATCGAGCTTGCAGATGAAGGCATGTCAATCGAACTTGAATACAGAGTATTGGATAAGACAAATCACATTGTGAATACCGAAACAGTTGTAGTTCCGGGTGGCCGTCGTCCTGCTGCTCCGGGCACAACTGAAGAGCCGGGCACGAATATAGATGAAGAGGAAGTACCTCTCGGCCCTGGCGGAAATGAAGACGAAAACGATAATCCGAGTACCGATATAGATGATGAGGATGTACCTCTCGGTCCGGGTGGCGATTCAAGCAATTCGATTACAAGATATGTCCCAATAGGAGTAGGTGTACTTTGCGGATTGCTGTTACTCTTCCTTATTCTAAAAAAGAAAAAAGAAGACGACAGTCAAAAAAATGCCTAACATAAAATATAAGAGCTCACGCAAGTGAGCTCTTTTTATATGTACTTAATTATCTGTGAAATGTTTACCTTTGTGTAAAAACTATCGTCAAACAGATAGAGAATAAAATAGTCGGAATAGACATTTTCGGTGTCAAAATCAAAAATTCCGGTCAGGTTTTTTCGTATTTTATCATAATTCGGTTGGTCGCATATTTTACAATGCCGCTCTTTTATGACCTGATGCATTTTTTCCAAATGCTTTTGATAATTCGGATTGTACGCGTTAATCATTTCGTCGGCTTTTTCTCTGTAAAAACTTATCAGCGGCTTAATAAACGGTTCATATAAAACAGTCCATTTTTGTAAAAGCTCCTCGTCGTCGAACAATTTTTGCAATGCTTTTACCAGGTGCTCAACGCATAAACCGTGTTTTCCGTTTTCAACGAGATCTCTCCAATACAATGTCATGCATGTGACATCTTCGGTCATCAAATCAATGTCTCTCGTGTATATTACATCGAGCAAAAAGTCCATCATATTGCCAAGATACTGCCTGAGCTCTATTGAGATTTTATTCCATATATATCTTTTGTAAAAATTCTTTTCAGAATCTATGTACTGTACCAGCAAAAAAGTGGCCACCATAAAATCGTCGTTCACATCGTACAAATCGGATATACTCTCTTTTTTCGGCTCGCCCGTCATCTTTTCAGTAAGAGAGATATCCAAGTCCGCCGGCGTCGCATGCGGGGCAATGGTGTCAAGGAGCAACAACGCATTTTCAATCCGAGCCTGTTTATCCTCAATTTCGGCTTTGAGCCTTTTGACGGTTTTGCTCAAATAGTAATTGAGCCATGCCGGGTATTGAGATAGCTCATTTATATATTCAATAGGCATACCGGCTTTCCTTAGTAGGATTATCGTCTTTAATTTATCGACATCATCGGGGCTGAAATCATAGTAATTGTTTCCGCTTTTCTTTGGTTTGAGAAGCTTTTTGTCAATGTAAAAATGAATGGTCCTTTTACTTAATCCCGTCCGTTTGGCAAATTCATCAAGCTTCATACTTTTCACCTCAAAATAAGTATACACTAAGTGGACGCTTTTTTCAACGGTTTAATCAATAAAACGATATATTTATATCAATTCAAACCGAATTATTCGAAATTTTCTCGGTATTGACTGCCCATTTAATGTATATAGTATAATATACAAAATATTTTTACGGAGGAACATTATGAAAAAATTATTGGTTTTATTGATGACCGCTGTCATTCTTTGTTCCTGTTCAAGTAAAGAACCGACAAAAACCGGTGTCTCCGGCGAATTTACCGGTACTGCACCGGGCAGAAACGGTGACATTACCGTTGCGGTTACACTTGAAAACGGCGAACTTAAAAATGTGGCGGTAACAGAACACACAGAAACATACGGATGCGGCTACGGCATGGATACATGCCCGATTGAAGCCTTGCCGGCTGAAATGGTTGCCAATCAGACAGTCAATGTAGACAGTGTCGCGGGCGCCACTCTTACATCGGCAGGCGTCAAAAACGCCGTAAAAGCCGCTCTCGATGAGGCCGGTGTTATCGACGTTTTCCGGGGTGCAGTATCCCCAAAAGAAGTTAAATCCGAATACGATGTCGATGTTGTTGTCGTCGGCGGCGGCGCAGCAGGTCTTTCGGCCGCCATTGAGGCGAAAGACAACGGCGCAAATGTACTTCTTATCGAAAAAGAAGGCATCACGGGCGGCTCAACAACGGTTTCCGGCGGTAAAGTCCTGGGCGCAGGCACAAAAATTCAGGCCGAACAGAATATCACCGATTCCGCAGACGAGCTCTACAAATACATGACAAGCCTCGGTAACGAATACGATGAAGAAGTCATGAGAAAGTTCTGTGACGAATCGGCAAGCGCAATAGACTTCCTTGTAGATAACGGCTGGGAGTACGGCGAAGTCGAAAGAACACACGCCTCTATCGAAACATGGAGAGTCCACAACTCCAAGGGCGGTTACTGGATGATTTCCGGCAACGGCGGTCCTATCACGGTTGGCCTCACCAAATCGGCGGTAAACAAGGGTGTTGAAATTCTCTACAACACAGCCGGCTATGAGCTTATTACAGACGGCGACAAGGTTGTGGGAGTCAAAGCTAAAAACGGCGAAACAGAAATCACAATTAACGCAAAGGCTGTTATTCTTGCCACAGGCGGTTTCACACACGACAGCGAGCGGATGAGCAAAGCACAGACAGACGCAGGCCTTGATGTATGCGTTATCACAACAGCCGGTGTCGGCGCAACAGGCGACGGTATCAAGATGGCACGGGCAGTCGGCGCAGAGACAAGCTATGCACCGGGCGCGTCATACACATATGTATCATTCACATGCGGCGCAGGTATCTATGAAGAAGCCGGTCTCATTCTCTCTGCAGACGGACGCAGAGTATGCAACGAATATGCATATCAGTATGACTGGACAAGCCACCTTGTAGATAATAAGTCTTCATACGCTTGGTATGTAACAGACAAGGACGACCCGAATCAGCTGGTTCAGTACGGTATGACTCTCGATTCGACAATCAAAGCCGACACGGTTGAAGAGCTCGCCGCCGCAATGGGCGTAGACGAAGCTACTCTCAAAGAGACAATCGAAACATACAACGGCTATTGCAGAAAAGGCGTTGATGAAGAGTTCGGCAAGCCGGCTCAGTTCCTCAACGAATTGACAGACACGCTTTATGCAATCAGATGGGATCGCTCAATGTCCTTCACATTCGGCGGTATCAAGACAAACGCAGAGTCTGAAGTTCTCAAAACAGACGGTACGGTTATACCGGGTCTCTACGCCGCAGGCGAAACAGCATTCTACTCACTGCTCGGCACCGACCCGACAATCTCTTACCCGAGCTGCGGTACGGCTATTGTTGACGGCGTAATATTCGGCAGAACAGCCGGCGCAAACGCTGCTGCTCTTGCAAAATAATATACATAATTAAAGCGCGGTTTTACCGCGCTTTTTCGGTTTATAATATGAATAATAGTATTAGATATACTATTGTCATATATAATATTATTACCAAGAGAGATAACATGTACAATAATAATGAGAAAAAGCCGGGGCAATAGCCCCGACTTTTGGAGTGTGATAATATTGAATTATGGCTCAGGCTGTACATCGGCAGGAATGAGACATTCGTATTTGCCGCCGGTGATTGAGTAGAGCTCGTCCTTTGCCTTCTGTACTGTTTCAGGGCTTTCAATGAGTTTTACAGCCGTGAGAGCGAGTACTTCGCCGGCGTAGAGGAGGCCGTCATGTGCAATAGGTGAAGCGGACTGTGCCGTGTTCTGCCATGAGTGACCCGGTGTGCCGAGAATAGCTGTTGTGACATTGAGCATTGCGGTAGGTGCAATATATGAAGCGTCGCCTACATCGGATGAGCCCGGCATTGTTGTGTGCAGATTCTTGTAACCGAGAGCTTTGTCGGAGATGAGGTTTTCAGTCTGCTGTTTAGCTTCTTCCGGTGAAAGATAAATTGCAAGTGAGCGTGCGATGCCGGATTTGTCTGCGTCTGTGAGAGACGGATACATTTCTTTTGCGAATGCGTATGCTTCATCGGAGAACGGTACATCGCCGAGCTCAGCCATTGCGGCAGCCATTGTTTCGCTTACGGTGTCGTTTACTACGATATCGTTGCAGGCGTTCTTTACTTTGATTTCAACGGTCGTGCCTGTCATGAGAGCGGCGCCCTTTGCTATGTCTTTGATTCTTTCAAAGATTTCTCTTGCCTGGTCGGCACGAGGAGCTCTGATATAGTAGAATGTAGTGGCTGTCGGCTGAACAACATTCGGTGCAGGGCCGCCTACATCGTGGTATGCATAGTGAACTCTGGCGGCGTCGATGATGTGCTCACGCAGATAGTTTACGCCGACATTCATAAGCTCGCAGGCGTCGAGAGCCGAGCGGCCGAGATGCGGAACAGCGGCGGCATGTGCGGCTGTACCTGTGAAAGAGAAGAGAACGCAAAGGTTGGCGAGTGACGATGTGCCGCCTACCCGTGTTGTGGTACTCGGGTGCCATGCAAGGTTGATGTCGACTTCGTCAAATACGCCTTCACGCGCCATAAACGCTTTACCTGTACCGAATTCTTCACCAGGGCAGCCGTAGAAAATTATTGTGCCCGGCAGATTGTGAGCCTGCATATAGTCTTTGAGACCAACAACGGCGGCTACTGTACCGGCGCCGAGAGAGTTATGGCCGCAACCGTGACCGCATGCGCCCTTTTCAACAGGGTCTTTTGTGCCCTGTACTTTCTGTGAGAGAGCCGGCAGAGCGTCGAACTCGCCGAGGAAGCCGATTACAGGCTTGCCGCTGCCCCATCTGGCAGAAAATGCCGTTTCGATACCTGCAAGGCCCGTTTTGATTTCAAATCCTTCGTTTTTGAGCGCCTCCTGAAGAATTTTTGTCGATTCGAATTCAACAAAACCCATTTCAGGGTGTGACCAGATGTCGTCGTTTACCTGAATGAACAGGTCTTTTTTAGCTCTGACATACTGTCTGATTTCGTCTTTAACTGACATATTAGAATACTCCTTACTGTTTATTTATATACATTATACTATACGGTCACAATATAATCAATCAAATATATTGCGCCAAAGAAACAGCCGCCCAAATGGGCGGCTGAAACCGTTATTTTGAAATTTTATAATAGTGTTCTTTTGGTTCGACGGTCCATTTTTCGCCGTTTACAGTACATGAGTAAATCTTTTCGCCACAGGAGACGGAAATCTGTTTCAGGTCGATGTCTTTGACCTCCACAGTTAAAACTCCGCCCTTGACAACAGCGGTGAAACTGCCGTTTACACCGTCATCGCTGTATGCGCCCTCGGCCCTGTCCTTGAGATTCAAAACAAGATTTATGTTTTTGAATTTCTCATTCGGAATATGCACATATCTGTCCAAAGTCATGTAGACCGCGTGGTTTTCTCTGACGAAAACAGGGATTTTATCGTATTTGATGTCGGATGTTATCCATCTGCCGCCGACCGTTCTCTCACCGGTGTAGAAATCCGACCAAACGCCCCGAGGCAGATAAATGTGGTGAACTTTTTGGTCGAAAACAGGGGCGACAAGCAATGCGTCGCCGAGCATATACTGACCGGACAACGCCTTTGTGGCATAGTCATCTTGGAACTCCATCAGCATCGGTCTCATAATAGGGTAGCCGTAGTTGTGTGCGTCGTAAGCCGTCGAATAGAGATACGGCACAAGAGAATATCTTATAGCCTGCATCTTTCTGAATTCGGCGAGAGCCTCATCGGAAAATGTCCACGGCTCGCGGTCTGTCGCCTGTGCGTGCGAGCGGCAAAGCGGCAGCAAAAGACCCATCTGGGCCGAGCGAACATACTCGTAATCGGTCGGCTTTGCTCGGTTGCCTATAAAGTCGGACGAATAGAAACCGCCCACATCGTAACCCCAGAAAGGCACGGCGCACATCGCCATTGAAAGACCGGCATTGAGCAGAGCATATCCCGTAGAGAGCGAGCCCGACGAATCTCCCGCCCAGTTGGCAGGGTTGACATGGTTGCCGGTGTAGCCGCTTCTGCCCCAGAGCATGGCCGGCTCGCCGTCTGCCATTTCCTTTTTGGCCTCCGCACAGGCTTCATAATAAAGCTTTGCGTAGAGATAGGTGAATTTGTTGTGAGACTGAACGCCCGTTGTGCCGTCAAAGAATACTGCGTCGGCAGGTATTTCTTCGCCGAAGTCGGTTTTGATAATCGCGATGCCGGTCTTGATAACTTTTTTAAGTCTGTCTTTGACATAGGCTGCGCAGTCCGGATTTGTAAAATCGAGTGCGGCTACGCCGTTGCTGTTAGGGTCTCCTTCGCCCGGTGAGAACAAATAGGTATTGCCCTCACTGTTTTTGACCAGCCAGCCCCTTTGCTCCATATTGACAAATACAGGATTCATCCTGATTTCAGGCCCGTCTCCCGTGTTGAATGTGCCAAAATCCGTCATATGACTGACATAAGGGAAAAGCCATGCGGAGACATGAATGCCTTTTTCTTTCAACCCTTTGATATAGTTTTCAAAATCCGGGAAGTTGTCGTTGCCCCAAGCGTAGAGCTCCGGAGACGAGATGTCGTTCCACACCGTGCCGTCAAGATGTACGGTGTCGAGAGGCAGGTCAAGCTCTTTGAACTTTTCGATTAC
>JAQXIW010000032.1 GCA_029007985.1 Oscillospiraceae bacterium
CCTATGTTCTTCTTGGGTACACTTGGCAGAATGCCATACACCCATAGAAAGTTAGATAAGAAACTTGAATATGTTGAGAAACAAGGATTTGATACTGAGTTCTTGCATTCCCTCCACAAAAATGCAAAGTTGGATAGAAATGAGTTGATGAACTTTGTTGAAAAAGATGATTTGCAGTCACAAGAGAAGTTCTCTAATGCCCTAAACCGTATGGATACAGAAAAAGTCATTCAAGTCTTAAAAACTCTGAACGAACAGCAGAAGAAAAAGAGAGGTATCAGCAATCAGCAAGTATGCTGTCTGTCTTGTGTGGACAGGGATAAAAACCACTTTTTGCAGACTGTTTGTGTCGGCAGAATACAGCCAACTCATATCGAACAAGCCCTTGTCCCCCACTTCTCAAAAGACACTGTTTTGGTTACAGACAGCCACAGAGCATATAAGACGGTAGCCAACAAGCATAAGATACCCTTAAAGCAAATCCCAAGTGGAAAACATACAAGCGGTGGGTACAGTCTCGGTCATATCAACGGCTACCACCACAACATTAGTGATTTTATGTATCTGTATCACGGTGTAAGTTCAAAGTTCCTCGACTACTATTTGGCTCTGTTCTATTGGATTGAAAAGAACAAGGACAAATCCTATCTTGACCAAGCCTATGACATTATCACTCTGTTATCCAATCAGACTAAGAAAATACCGCTTGCCAAGTTCAAGTACAAGCCTATCTCTTTTGACTTGAAAGGCTTGTTGGGCTGACAGATATTTTAAATTTTGTTTTTTGGAATGGGACAAATAGACCGAAGTATGCTACAATATAGCCATAGTTCGGAACTTTTTGCTGTTCTTTTCGTCTATATAGACAAGGAACAGTTAGACAAACTTGAATTTGACAAAGGAGAGTGATTGTATGAAAAATATCAGGATTGCTTTTTGGTCCATTTTATTGCTTCTATCCTAACTATCGTTCTACTTTATTTTAATTATCTCTATTTCGATTTGCCCGTCCAAAGCATATCAATTATGCCTATTATAGGAGGAATTTGTGGAGCTGCGATATATGGGTTACGGCATTTTAAATAAGAATTTGACGAAGGAGTGTGATTGTATGGGTAAAGCGATTTTAGCAGCGATTGTAACTGTAATTGTTGGAGTTATCACCAGTAAAAGCCGGGTTAATGCTCCAGAGATGAGCGGTATCCTTGCTGTTGCTGTGATGGGAGCATTTATCATTTACTTCAACGATAAGAAGAAGTAAGACTAATTCCAATTTGTTGAACTGAATAGCATATACTGACCGATAGGAGCAAGGTTGAAACCCATCTTGCTCCTATTCGTTTGTCAATGAGCATTCATACAAAATGAATAAAAAGGTCAGTTATACACACCAATACTTATCTCGGACAGAGAGTTGTTAATAACATTATCAGGAACGGGTCCGCTTGTGGGGGCTGTCGCTGAAAGCGACTGAGGGGCAGTTTTTGAAAATATAAACACTCCATAACTGAAACTCTTATGTTTTACCGCAAGGGACGATTTGGGAATCGCCCGTCAATAACTGTTTATAAAACAAAACCGTTGTTATCCCGTTCTCTCCGCCGTGCCGGCTCTCTCTCATCAAAGAGATGTTTGACCAAGCAAGACTATATTCAAAATAATTGTTTTATCAATCATTATATCTAACGATGGAACAATGTCTGGTCAGTCTCCTGCGGTCATATATATTACCGTGTCAAAACAGGGATATGTTCCTGCTCCTGTTCCCTGTACCCTCTCCGCCCCGGCTTATGCCGTGCCATTTCTCTCATCAGAGAAAGGTTTGCAGTAGTATTTTTAATCTAAATACAAATATTCTCAAAAGGTTATCTCTCTGTATTTTCAAAAATGATATAATACAGCTCGGCGGCAAACAGCCACAGTATATAAATCACAGGCCTCCCCTCCCCCACGCTTTCAGTTCGGTCAGTTTTGTAATACAATAAAAATATCCGCCCAATGTACACATTATATTGTGCGGCGGCTATTGTATATGAGAATATAATGTGTTATTATACTAAACAGAAAGCAAATTTTGACCTAACTGAAACAATCAGTTAAGTACATAAAGGGGCGTTTTTAACAGACAGTCCCCGCTGTAAAGTATATGTGCTTCACAGAGCGTACAAGCTGTTAGGTACAAAAAGGGTATCCCAAAATGTACCGAACACCCACTGTAAACCTTTTTGCTTGACAAAGTGTGAAATTCGGCTCATTTTAGGCGTTACTTCGCGGTAATTCTGCGGTTTTCTTGCAAATTCGGCGGGACATATGCTGTTTCCCACAAAAAATATCCCCCGAATTGTACCGAACAGGCGCATTTTCCGGGTTTTCGGTGGCTCAATATAGCCGCAAAAAGCTGCAATCCGGGGCTTTAATCCCCCGTTTGTGACCTATCTCCCGTTTTGTACCTTACAATGCGCATTTGTACCCGACTGAACACCGATTTGTACCCGACTTGCGCCCTTTGTGTACCCGACAAAACCCCGTTTTGTACCGAACTCTGCCCTTTTTGTACTTTTCACAATTCGATTTTTCCCTGTATTCTGCGGAAAATTCGATGCCTAAAATATTAAAATATATATAAAAGATATAAAATATATATAAATAGTCTGTTTTTCTTTGAGAGGATTTTATGAAGAAGAAATCAAAAAAGATAACTCATGAAATGGTTGTCACCCACAACGATTTTAACAATCTTTCGCTGGCTCACTTTTCGCCTAACGAAAACAAAATCTTACACGCCATTGTTTCTAAAATCAAAAACAAGGACACCGAGCGCGTGACGATAACCTTTGACGAAATCAAAAGGCTGACCCAATACAAGCGCAACGACAACCGGGCTTTTTTGGCCAGCATTGAAGAGGTCAACAAAAAGCTGATGCAGCTGAATTTCAGGTTTGAGGACGAGGAGAAAATCCAGCAGTTTGTGCTTTTTCCGACCTACACCATCGACAAAAAGACAAAGGATTTGACAGTCGCCGTCAACCAGGATTTCACATTCCTTGTCAACAACCTGACGCGCGAATTCACTTCCTATGCGCTGGAGGATTTCACTTCCATTAAATCCAAATACGCCCTGCTCATTTATCCGTATCTGATGCAGTGGAAGAGCGTGGGGAAATACACCGTTTCAATGGAGGAATTCAAGCGCAACATGGGCCTTGACCCCAAGTACGAACAGGGCAATATGAACAGGCGCGTGCTTGACCCGACGGTTAAGGAGCTGAACAAGCTTTTCCCGGGACTGAATTTGGAATGTACAAAGGTACACGGGCTGAAAAATGCCGTGACGGATTTGATTTTCACCTTTAACCCGGAGCACCTCAAGGAAATGCGCAAAAACGATGTGTCAACCGGGGCTGTGCTGAACGAAATCATCAACAATGTGCCGGATTATTACAGCCGAGTTTGTAAGATTTTCGGCTATGACGAGAAAATGCTGACGAAAAACGAAATGCGCATCATAGACGAATGGTACACCGTTTTGAATATGGACGATTCAATGATTAAGGGCGCCTACATTGTTGGCGGCGAAAAATCAAATATCCTATATTGCAACGGAATATTGAAAGCATGGGCGCAAAGGGGCTTTAAGGAGCCGTCAGATGTGGAGGAGCTGGTGGTCAGGGGCTACGCCTTTGTCAAGGGCGACGCTCTGCTGGACAGCTTCGGAAATGTGCCGATGTACCCGACGGAAAATGAAGATGCGGCGGATAAAGTGCGTTACGACGCAAACGGCGATAGTTTCGGGGCGGAAGATAAGCAAAATATCGGCGGCGTCGGCGTAAACGGCGTTAACGGAGTAAATAATGCCCAAAGAACAGCCGCAGACGAACGGCGGGCGTCGGATTATGACCGGGAGGACGATTTGACGAGCATACCTGTGCCGGTCTGGGAAGATAAATAAAAGATAAATTGAAAATAATTTAAGCCGGGCGATAATTTGCCCGGTTTTTTTGCGCGACGACTTGTGAAGGTGTATTTATATTGGTATATATAGGGTTTATATTATGAAAACAGACCGGCTGCGAAACCGCTATCTTTATTTCGCGGGGGTAATAGCAATACACCGTACCGGTTTTTTATATTGAATTGTTGGATTTTATTATTTTGAATTTCAACAAATGAGAACGCAAGCCTCTCTGACGAGGAAGGTGGCAAAAATCTCTGATTTGTGACGGAGGGAGAGAAAGGGATAAAGTAAATTAGTTGTCATAATAGTTATAATATAGTTTTTTATCGTTAAATACTATACGGGACGATGCCGGGCTAATCCCCTACGATATTTTTGAAAGCAGGGATATTTGAGAATGCCTCCCCTTTTAGATAAAGGGGAGGTGGGTCGACGAATGTCGAGCCGGTGGGGATTGAAAAACACCGATAGAGCATACTTCATTCTATATTAAATGAGAATTTTGGCAAGCCTCTCTCTGACGAGAGAGGTGGATTGGAGTAAGCCAAGACGGAGAGAGAGAAGAAACACATCTTAATTGAAACGGTATTTTTCTTAGACTACCCCTCAGTCAAAACTTCCTTTTGACAGGTCTCGCCTGTCGGCTCGGTCGGTGCTTTTGCTACGCAAAGGTGTCCACCGGACACCCGCACCCCCTGACAAGGTGAGCCTTGCTAAAGAACGCTGTCTATTAAAGATTCCTGTCGGCTCGGTCGGCAGTTTTGTTATTTGTTAAAAAGCGTCCTCCGATTCTAACCGCGAACAGTAGATTTCTTTTGAATTTATGGTGGAATTTCATATAATTTCAGACTGTATCCCCACAAGTTATCGCTAAAGACATTAGTTAGGTACAAAATGGGATATATAAATATCAGTTAGGTACAATTTGGGAAGAGAATATTTCTGTTAAGTACAAATTGGGAGAGCAGTTTTCAACATTTGTACGCCGGAATTGCCGGTCAAGAGCCGTAAAAGTGAGAAATCAAGCTGATTTGTTCCATATAGAACCCGTTTTTAAGTTTTCTGCGGCGGATTATTAGCGCCAATCAGCCTGTTGTGACGCTTAAATATGTATTCAATAAGGTTTCTAAAACTCAACATAACACAGACTTTAACGGATAAAAGAACTGTTTTGCCTTTTCTCTGTCACAATTACACCGTGACGGGATAGACAGGGGCTTGGCGTAATCCAAGCCGGAGAGAGCTGGCAGAATTTATTTGGCAAAGCGGTAAAACTTCAATACACGGTATACGGTACAATGCCAGGCCAATCCTTTACAATGACATGCATAATACCGGGTAAAATCATTGAAGTTGTTAAACAAATGTTTCTCCATTCTCTCCTTCCGTCAAAAGTTTTCGACTTCTGCCGCCTCCCTCGTCAGAGAGAGGTGTGCGGCAATTATTCCGCATTCAAAGGACAAAGATTTTACAAAACGGTACATTGAATCGGGACGATGTAGGCATCGTCCCCTACATTGTATTGGTAAATCAGGCAAGGCTCTCCTTGTGAGGGGGTGCGGGTGTCCGGCGGACACCTTTGCCACAGGCAAAAGCACTGACCGAGACGATAGGCGTTTTTGGATGATAGGAATATTAAGAAAAGCTCCACTTGTCAGGGGGTGCGGGTGTCCGGTGGACACCTTTGCGTAGCAAAAGCACCGACCGAGCCGACAGGCGAGACCTGTCAAAACGAAGGTGACTGAGGGGTAGTCTTTGAAAAAACAAATATTCGGTAACAGAAATACAGCCTATTTATCGTTTGGGGATGATGCCCACATCGTCCCGACAATTATTCATTTTATATAACTATTTATATAAGAATAAATTTGTTATTATTCTGTTCTCTCCCTCCGTCAAAAGTTTTCGACTTCTGCCACCTCCCTCATCAGAGAGAGGCTTGCGGCAATGTTTTCGCTTTCAAAAGACGAAAAACCTACGATATTTATAAACGGGACGATGTAGGCATCGTCCCCTACGGTAACACATATAACAATATACAAAGACCGGAAAGCGTTTCCATTTATTTTCCCTGTTCTCTCCCTCCGTCAAAAGTCTACGACTTTTGCCACCTCCCTCATCAGATGGAGGCTTGCACTAAACATTCTGATTTCAAAAGAATCGTAAATATGAATACATTCTATCGTAGGGGACGATGCCCACATCGTCCCGAAAACACACAGTTAGTAGTGTATAATATATTTGTATGCAAAGTTTTTTCTGACGGCAGGATTGCCTTGTGACAAATCGCAGTATTGGCATAATTTGTAGAAGACTGGCCTCGTATCGTCCCGAAAATATATAAAGTAAATCCGTATACAATTAAATAACATGTTTTCGTGCGTGCATTTCGATGAAGGGGGTTACTTTTTGCCCTTATCGGATTGTTCCGATGATACAGTTCGGACGGTGTTTAATTTTGTCATATAAACGGGACGATTTAGGCATCGTCCCCTATGGTAACACATATAACAATATACAAAGACCGGAAAGCATTTCCATTTATTTTCCCTGTTCTCTCCCTCCGTCAAAAGTCTACGACTTTTGCCACCTCCCTCATCAGAGAGAGGCTTGCAGTATCCGCGCTTCAATCAAATAAAATATGCTCTGCCAATCATCATACAATTATAAACACAATATATTTCATTCACACCCACAATGAATACGCTGTAATTTTATATTATTTCCCAACAAAAAAAGGCGGCTTTTGCCGCCTTTGCTCTTACAGAGCGTTATTTTTTTGCAATGCGTCGGTCAAAAGCGCGGTCACAGCCTTGTTTTTATCCAGCCCGGCGGCTTTGCACAGCCTTTCCAGCTTTTCGCTTTCCGCCTCGGAGAGATAGAGGGTGTACTGCTTTCTGTCCTGCTTGACAACCAAATTCGGAAAATACAGCATTGCCCTTTCCGTCGGCTCATATTCCGCCCGGTTTACGTCGGCGAGCCGTTCTCTGACTAAAAAGTTAAACCGTGTGCCCGGCGATATGGACTTTTGCCGCGCGCGTCTTTCCACCCGGGCCGACAGCGGCAGTTTCAGTATTCGATAGGCACATTTCACCGTGTGCAGAACATCTGTTTTGTATCTCGACATATCCACCTCACAGCTGTGATTTGACTTCCCGTATCAGCCGCTCCAATTCGTTGAGTTTTTCGACGAGCGAAATATCATCATTTTTTGAATTTTCCAGCGATTTTATCTGCTTTAATATCCTTTTTGATGACAGTTTTTTGATTTGTGAATAAGCGTTGTCGATGTTTTTTGCGTACTTTCGGCGCATTATCATTTCTGCGGTCAGGTCTGCGTCACGCGACCGTGCGGTTGTATTTTGCGCTCTCACATAGGCGAGAATGTCGTCTTCACACGCAAGAGCGATTGCGCGCAGCTTATCCTTGCGCGTCCGCTCGTCCTCGGTGGAAATTTCATACACTTTATTTTGAAATGCGGAATATCTTTCGCCGTAGGTTACGCCGAGTCGAATTTTATATGAAGAAAGAGTTTTCAGCACGCCGAGTATGATCTTCTGCTCGTCTACGGAAAAATCCGTCAGCATAAGGGTGTCTTTTTTCGAGACATCGCTTTCGTCGCTGTGCAAAAACCGATAGAGTTCAGGTATGAGCTCGCGGTAAATGCGCATATTTCTGTCGATTGTGCGGCGTCTGTCTATGCCGGTTTGCTTTTGAATACCCACTCGCAGAGTGTTTTTCGCCTCCGCTTCGCTCATATTGTAGACAAGCATAAGGTTGTTTACATATCTGGTTGAGACGATTTCAAATATTTCGTGGTCGGCAATGCCCTCTCTGGTGAAAACATTGGCTGTGTCGAGATAGAGTTGCTCGGCATTGCGGCGCAGTCTCTCGTCCGGTACGGAAATTGTCAAAATCTTGCATGGCAGAGCCGAATATTCGCGCATTTTGTCGGCGTCGCCCACGGATTTTGCCTGATTGTAGAGGTATTCGTAGGCCTTGTATCGCCTTTCGCCCGAAAGAATGATGTATCCGCCCTCGTCCGGTCGCTGTGTGACGACTGCGTTATGCATTAGACCGTTCTTTTTTATGTTTTCCGCCAACTCTTTTATGGCGTCTTCCGTGTCATTTTTGTTGTAAATGTTGTCTTCATGAGTGCGCAGAGAGGAGATTTTCACCCTTTTAACCGAGTCGTTGTTTTCGCCGTCGGCTTCGTTTTCGGATATGGCTTTTGACAGGCTGTCGGCTGTGTCCATAGACAGCATGCTGCCGACGGTGTTGCGGTTGCGCCGTGCTTTGAGATTTTTCGTGATTGCCATTATTGCCCCTCCTTATCAAACTGTTCTATACGGGAAAGCATTTCGTCGCACAGGGCGTTATATTCTTTGGCCTGTTTGGACGACGAATCGCATATAACGACAGGAGAATTGACATAGACTGAATTTTCAACAGCCTGTCCGCGATGAATTTCTGTTTTGAAAAGGTATTCGGCATAGGCGGATTCGTCCATTTCCTCTTTTATGAGCTTTGTGACATTTGTTCTGTCCTGTACCATTGTCATAACAATTCCTAGAATTTTTATTTCACAGTCCTCGTCTTTTTCCAATTCTTTGCACAGAGAGAGGGTGGTGACCATGCCCCTGATTGACAAATCGTTATAGGTACACGGGATAAGCACATAATCACAGGCGACCAGGGCGCTTTTGACCAGTGTTTCGTCCTTTGAAGGACGGGTGTCGATGATTATGAAATCGTATGCCGACTCGATTTGATAGAGCCTGTAAACAAAAATTTCATACAGCCCCACGGATTCGGAATTGTCCCGCAGATTTTCCAAAAGCTTCGGTATGCCTTTTGTGTTTGGGTTGGTGGCAATGATTTCGCAATTTTCAATGTTCGTCGGCGAGATATACTTTGTCACCGGGATTGACAGCTCTTTGTCCTCGTCCCAGCCTTTGAGCATATTGTAAAGTCCCTTATTTTTGAAAGCCGGGTCGGACCAGTTTTTGCCTGTGAGCATAAGCGTTGTGTCGCCCTGGCCGTCGGTATCGATTACCAGCACCTTGTATCCCTTTTTCGCCAGCGAGGCGGCAAGGTTAATTGTCGTTGTGGTTTTGCCCGTGCCGCCTTTTGCAGAGGCGACGGTGATTATTTTAGCCATATTTTTTCCTTTCGTTTGAGTCACGCGACCGTGCGGTTGTAAAACCGAGCGGATATGTTTTATGGTTTCATTATATACGAATATGATTATGCGTGTCAATGAAAAGAGTGATAATATGAAATTATTTCGGCGTGTAATTATTAAATAAGAAGAGAATAGGCGAAGAGCAGTATAAAAAAGTATTTGCGCAGGGAAAAAACTAAGGAAGCATAATGAAAGACAGAATTGTAATACTGAAAGTGAAATACAACGAAAAGAATTATGTTAAAGAAAAGTAAGTTAAGAAATAGATAGATAACTAAAGATTATTATAGAAATAAAAACAAGGTTGCAAGGAAAACAAATAGAAAAAGTCACGCGACCGTGCGGTTGTAAAAATGTTAAGCATATTATATTTATAATATGTTTTACATTTAGAGAATAAATTTGTGCTCGGCAAAAGGTTGCCATGATGTAATTGTGACCGTAGAGATTGTAAAATATTATTCAATAATTGTATGGAGTTTAATTTTATATTGTTTATCTACACGGTCTTGGCAAACACAAAGTCATTATCTCACCTGTAACTGAAAGTGACTGAGGAGTAGCCAAATAATTATACTGTTTATTTTGCAATACTGTTCTTTGTTCTCTCTCGCCGTCACGGCGTACCGCCGTGCCACCTCTCTCGTCAGAGAGAGGCTTGCACTAATAGTTCTGTTTACAAAAGAACGACTGGATAGAGAGGTGTCCTTAATGAATAGCATAATTAGGCAAGGCTCACCTTGTGAGGGGGGGTGCGGGTGTCCTGTGGACACCTTTGCCGAAGGCAAAAGCACCGACCGAGCCGACAGGCGAGACCTGTCACCGAATGTGACTGAGGGGTAGTCTTTACAAGTAAGCATTACAATTATGATTTTTTTCTGACTCTCCCTCCGTCACGGCTTTTCGCCGTGCCACCTCTCTCGTCAGAGAAAGGCTTGTTAAAATTCACATTAAATAAAGAATGAAGTTTGTTCTCTCGGTGTTTTTCCATCTTTACAGACTTGTCGTTATCCACCTCATTATCTCGCTTGCCGTCTCGGTCGGGGCTTCTTTTTTTGTCAGAGGTCGACCCCGGCATATCTTTACCCCAAAA
>JAQXIW010000033.1 GCA_029007985.1 Oscillospiraceae bacterium
TTTATTTCTACAACAATCAACGTATTCAGTTAAAAACAAAACTGACCCCTATGGAATACAGAAGTCAGTTTGTAAGTTAATATTTAATTTCTATATCAGTAGGTTCTTTTTGTACTGTCTGCACAATTTGGGGCAGTTCAATATCCACCCTGTGCTTTTTTCATTGAATAAAATTGATAATTATTATATAATTGATGTAATATTATTTAAGGATATATATGAAAAAAACAGTAATGGGCATTTTGGCACATGTTGACAGCGGCAAAACAACTTTGTCGGAAAGCTTGCTCTATATGTGCGGAAGCATTAAAAAACAGGGCCGAGTCGATTGGGGCAACACCGCAATGGACACGGAAGATATAGAAAGAGAAAGAGGAATAACGGTTTTTTCAAACCGGGCTAAATTGGTGTGCGGCGATTTGGAAATGTACATTGTCGACACTCCCGGTCACGTCGATTTCGGCGCTGAGGCGGAGAGGACTCTGAATGTACTTGATTGTGCCACAATTATCATTTCGTCTTTAGATGGCATACAGAGCCATACCGTGACATTGTGGAAGCTTTTGAGAGACTACAATATACCCACATATATTTTTGTAAATAAAATGGATTTGGACGGTTCGGACAAAAGCGGTATCATGAGGCAAATCGCCGCCGAATTCGGCGGTGGATGTATTGATTTTTCCGGAGATATTGATTTTGATGAAATAGCCGGTACCGACGAAAACGCCATTGAGGAATATTTTACCACAGGATTTCTTTGTGATGAAACAATAGCAGACCTAATTGAAAAAAGAAAAATCTTCCCGGTTGTGTTCGGCAGCGCCTTGAAAAATGAAGGCGTTAAGGAATATTTATCCGTTGTAGAAAAGTATACAAGAGAAAAAGCCTATAACAAAGAATTCGGCGCCAAAGTATATAAAATAGGCTATGACGGCGGCAAGAGAATCACTTACCTGAAAGTTACAGGCGGCAGCCTGACAGTAAAGAATTCCATAACGCAAACGGATAGGAGCAGAGAATCTCACACTGAAAAAGTGAACGAGATTCGACAGTATACCGGCGAAAAGTACACGAATTTACAAACTGTCGGCGCCGGCTCGCTCTGTGCGGTAACGGGGCTTAATTATACATACCGGGGCCGGGGTCTGGGCTTTGAAAAAAATAACGGCGATACCCAAATTCAGTCGGTTTTTACATATAAAGTCCTCTTCGATCGGTCAAAACACGATGTCAGAAATGTTTTGATGAATTTGAGAAAACTTGAGGAGGAGGAGCCGGAGCTGCGCATAAGCTGGGACGAGAGAAATAAAGTAATACATCTTTCTCTCATGGGCGAAATTCAGCTTGAAATTATTAGGTCTATTTTTTATCAAAGATACGGTGTGGAGCTTGCCTTCGACGCCGGCAGCGTTCTGTACAAAGAAACAATCACAAATACGGTGGAGGGCGTGGGACACTATGAGCCTTTGAGACATTATGCAGAAGTGCATCTTTTATGCGAGCCCTTGCCTTTGAACAGCGGTCTTGTATTTGACAGCGAATGCAGTGAGGACGATCTCGACAGGAATTGGCAGAGACTGATTTTAACGCATCTTGCTGAAAAACAGCACATCGGTGTGCTGACCGGCTCACCGATTACGGATATGAAAATCACTCTTGTAAAAGGCAAAGCTCACTTAAAGCATACCGATGGCGGCGATTTTCGACAGGCAACCTATCGCGCTGTCAGAAACGGGCTGATGCAGGCAAACAGCGTTTTGCTCGAGCCCTTCTACGATTTTGAAATTACCGTGCCTAATGAAAATATAGGCCGAGTAATATCCGACATCCAGCGAATGAGCGGAGAATTTTCCGACCCCATATCGACGGGATCAAGCACAACATTGTCGGGGCTTGTGCCTGTCAGTGAAATATCCGGATACAATTCCGAATTACTTAATTTTACGCACGGAAAGGGCAAAATTTCACTTAAATTCAAAGGATACAATATATGTCATAATACAGACTCCGTCATTGAAAGCATAGGTTATAACGCGGAATCCGACATTGAAAATACCCGGGATTCTGTTTTCTGTTCACACGGGGCGGGTCATGTGGTAAAATGGAATGAAGTAACCTCGTATATGCATCTTGAGAGTTATTTCAAGTCGAAAATCGACTCGGATTCGGCCGAAATGATAGAGGATAAGCGCAGACGAGCTTTGGAATACAGACAAACTCTTGAAAGCGACAAAGAGCTGATGCGGATATTTGAGGCAACATACGGAAAAATTGACAAAAACAGATATATAAATTCTTACAGCGAAAAAATAATAAACGCTAAGCACGACGATGTGGTATTACATACCCCGAACAAAAAAACCGCAGGCGACGACTATTTACTGGTAGACGGATACAATATTATACACGCTTGGGACGATTTGAGAGAAATTGCAACATCAAATTTTGCCAATGCGAGAAAAGCTTTGGCAGACAGGCTTTGCAACTATCGGGGATTTAAAAGGTGTAAACTGATATTGGTGTTTGACGCCTATAAGGTTAAAAACAACCCGGGTGAGATCTACAAATACCACAACATTACCATAGTGTACACAAAAGAGCGGGAGACCGCAGACATGTATATCGAGAAGGTTACAAAGGAAATCGGCAAAAAGCACAATGTCAGAGTGGCCACATCCGACGGCCTCGAACAGATGATTATTCTCGGCCACGGTGCTTTGAGAATGTCGGCAAATGCTCTGCTTTCCGAGGTGATTGAAACAGAAAAAGATATTGCCGAATTTATAAACTCTTAATAATTATTATGTTATACTTATATTTGAAAAGGTGATATTATGAAATACAAAGCTATATTTTTTGACTTGGATGGGACATTGACAAACCCGGAAAAAGGAATATTGAATTGCATACAGTACGCCTGCGATTACTACGGGGTTAAAACAGAGTGGGACAGCCTAAAAAAATACATAGGACCTCCGCTTAAAGACACCTTTACGGAATTGCTCGGTGCAGACAAGGCGGATGAGGCTACAATCAAATACAGAGAAAGATTTGCACCTGTCGGTCTTTATGAAAACGAGATATACGACAATGTTCCGAAGGCGCTCGAAAAATTAAAAAACGCCGGATTTATTCTCTGTACGGCGTCCAGCAAGCCACAGGAATTTGTTGAGAAAATACTTGATCATTTCGACATACTCAAATATTTTGACTATGTCGGCGGTGCAACATTGGACGGTAAAATAAGCGAAAAAGACGATGTCATAAAAAGCGTACTCGATAAGACAGGCCTTGAAAACAACGAGGTCCTAATGGTAGGCGACAGAAAATACGATTTGCTCGGCGCTGAAAAAATGAATATGGACGCTGTCGGCGTTCTGTACGGATTTGGCGATTTCGACGAGCTCAGCGCATACAAAAATATTTGCTTAATAAATGATATAACGGAGTTGTGTGATATTCTTATCACAAAATAGAAAAATGTCAGAAAAAAAGGTTTATTCGCGTAAAAAGAAAATAGAAAAAAATAATAACAGGCTTCAAATTGCGGTTGCCGTTGCCTTAGTTGCGATTATCGTCGTTGTAGCGTTTATTGCATTGACGGGAAAAGGTAAAAACCCGGCTGTTTCGGCTTTTACAAACGATTCTTACAACGGCTCCGGCTCCGCCGACGAATCAATTCCCCCCGAATATGAAGACGAGTATATTAAAATAATGAAAGAGTATTCGGATGTCATTATACCTCGGTCGAATATTGACGATGATGACTACATAAAAGAAACTCTGCTCGTAGGCGATTCAAATACCGAAGCCCTGTCAAATTTCTACTATGTACCGTTACAGTATGTTCTCGGATATACCGGTATGGGCATACAGCAGGTTACTCAAACAAAATGCATTTATTTTGTAGGCTACGACGATCCTGTAACGATGCCTACCGCCGTGGGCATGCTGAAGCCGAGAAGAGTGATAATCAATTTCGGTACAAATAATGCCGGCGGTATGGAGCCGGAAGATTTCGTAAAGACATATTTAAAAGTTATAAACGCAATAGAAAAAGCTTATCCTTATTGCGATATTATTGTCGAGTCGATTTTCCCTGTCGGAAAAGTGAGAAACTACCCGAAAATCAGACAGACCGATATAGACGAGATGAACATTGCCCTGGCGCAGATGTGCAGAGACAACGGATATATGTTCCTAAATACCGCAGAATATCTGAAGGGTGACGACGGATTTATTGACACCGATTATATCTCAAGTGACGGTATTCATCTGAGCAAAGAGGGATATACGGCTGTTCTCGAATATATAAATTCGCACAAGTACATTACAAAGGACAACCGTCCGAGCAGAGGCACGATTCCTCAGAGGAGAGCGGCGCCGGTTGTATCATCTTCGTCGGAAACCGTTTCTTCAAGCAGCGTTGCGTCGTCAAGTTCTGTGATTTCAAGCAGCTCTGTTTTGTCAAGCAGCATAGTTTCTTCATCTGTTGTTGAATCTTCAGTCCCGGCCGACAGCTCGTCTGCCGTCGAGTTGCCGCCGTCATCCCGGGAGGAATCCTCAAATAATGAGCCGTCTTCTGAAGAACACATACACTCATACGGCGATTGGATCACCGTCACCGAGCGGGGATACGGCACAGAGGGCTTAAAAAAGAGAGAGTGTGCCTGCGGAGATACCCAAACCGAAACAATACCGGCGTTAACGCCGACGCCTGAGCCGGAACCGTCGACTGACGCAGAGCCTCGGTCGGACGAAAATGCGCAAATAAGTGCAGATACTTCTCAAGAGTAAATCATTTTAATGTCAAAACAGCCCGAGCTCGGGCTGTTTTTGTAAACGGAAAGGAGAGCGGCAATGCTGATTAAAACAGGTATAAAAGAACTTGTGGAATTTGTGCTAAAAAGCGGCGACATAGACAACAGATTCACCGGCTCGGACAGGGCATTGCTCGGCTCAAAAATTCACCGACAGCTGCAAAAACAGGGCGGAAAGAATTATTCGGCAGAACAGTCAATTGTACTTAACATTTATGAAGGCGATATTGACTATGTTTTGACGGGCAGGGCGGACGGAATTATCGAAGATAAAAACGGCGTTATGATAGATGAGATAAAAACCGTAGCCGTTCGGCTGGAAAATATAGACGACACCACATATCCGTCCCATTGGGGTCAAGCACGGTTTTATCGGTATGCGGTAGCAAAGGATAAAAATATTGACGAAATAAAAGTCAGATTGACATATTACAATATTGACACCGATGAAATCAAACGAATAGTAAAAACCTATTCTATAAAAGAACTGGGTGATTTTGTGCTTTCCGTTTTGAAGCAATACAGAAGATGGGCAATATTTGAACACCAATGGGAAAAAGAACGCAATGCCGATATGAAAAGGCTGTCCTTTCCGTTTGATAATTACAGAGATGGACAACGAAGTGTATCCCGGCGGGTATACAGAGCGCAAAGAGACCAAAAAAGGCTGTTTGTAAATGCCCCGACCGGAATAGGAAAGACGATGTCTGTTTTGTTTCCGTCATTAAAATCAATAGGCGAGGGGAATGTAGACAAAATATTTTACTTTACGGCTAAATCCGTTACATCTCGGCGGGCTGTAAACGCGTGCTCTTTTCTGTATCAAAAAAACGACAATTTGCATTTGAAGTTTTTACCGATAACCGCAAAAGATAAAATGTGTCTCAACGACACAAAAGAATGTAATCCTGTTGCTTGCCCGTACGCAAAGGGGTATTTTGACAAAATAAACGATGTTGTCTTTAATGAAATATCAAACAATAATTTCTTTTCTGCTGAAACAATAATAAAAATCGCTGAAGAATACAAAATTTGCCCGTATGAGCTGTCTTTGGATTTGTCTGATTGGAGTGACATTATTATTTGCGACTACAATTATCTGTTCGACCCACAGGTGAAATTACAGAGATTTTTCTCCGGCGGCGGAGATAATTACGCATTTTTGATTGATGAAACACATAATTTGCCGGACAGAGTGAGAGATATGTACACGGCAACTCTGTCAAAAAAAGAGGTATTAAAAGTAAAGTCAAAATTTGACAAGTCGAATAAAAAACTGTATTCCGCATTGAATAAACTCAACTCCTGTCTGCTTGGCTGTCGAAAACAGCTTGAAGAAAATAAAATAAATCACCTGGTGCGGCAAAATCCGCCGGAAAACATAGACGGAGCCGTTGACCGTTTTTTAACAAACTGTTCCGAGTATTTTGAAATTCACAAAGGTGAAAAAATTGATGAAGATTTGCTGAATTTATATTTTGATGTCAGATTTTTTCAAAAAATATCGGAAGATTACAACGACAACTATGTAACCGTGTATGAAAAAAGCGGAGACGAGTTAAAAATTATTTTGTTTTGTACTGACCCGTCCGACATAATCGACGAGCATTTGAAAATGGGGCGCTCTGCGGTACTGTTTTCCGCCACCTTGTCACCGGAGACATTTTACAGGGAGACAATGGGCAAAGACGGTGATATTTTGACCGTAAAAAGTCCTTTTCCACAGGAAAATCTCGGCCTGTATATGATGGACGGCATAAGCACAAAATACACCGACAGAGAGCACACGGCGGAAAGACTCTGTGAAATAATCAATACGATTACGGAGCGGCAAAAGGGGAACTATATTGTCTATTTTCCGAGCTACAGCTATATGAATATGATTAAGCAAAAATATACGGAAATTTATCAAAAAGAATTAGTTATACAAAATCCGTATATGAACGAAAAGGAAAGAAAGGAATTTTTGACAGAATTTGAAAATAAATCCGATATTCTTGCTTTTTGCGTAATGGGAGGTATATATGGCGAAGGAATTGATTTGACAGGTGATAGGCTTATCGGCAGCATAATTGTAGGCGTAGGCTTGCCGCAGATTAACGTTATGCTTGACGCCGTAAAAGACCACTATAATTCCGATGGCAAAGACGGATTTGCTTATGCGTATCAATATCCTGGCATGAACAAAGTTTTACAGGCGGCGGGCAGAGTGATAAGAACGGATACGGACAGGGGTGTAGTCGTACTCATTGACTCTCGTTTTTCACAGCCTAAATACCTAAAAACAATGCCTTCACATTGGAATCATATCAAAAGAATAAACAATACGGATAAACTGAAAATTGAACTGTCCGAGTTTTGGGGCAAATAAAAAGCCGATGATTTATGTTCTGGTTCAAAGCATATTGCTTTGAAAACGCTACATAAATCATCGGTGTAATTATTTATGAATGTACATTCTCGTCATTTCCGACTCGCCGTCACCCTGAACCATGCATAAGAATTCCCATCCGTATCTTTCATAGAATCCCGTGTGGTCTGTTATAAGGTAAAGCGGAGAGATCCCTTTAGATTTACAGATATTTACAACATAATTCAATAGCTGTCCGGCAATACCGCGACACCTGTACTCTTTCTCCGTGTAAACGGCACAGACATTAGGCGTCAAGTCTTTTCTGTCGTGAAAATCGTTTTCTATTACGCCGAGACCGCCGACAATTTTGTCGCCGTCAAGACATAAAAACCACCCGTACTCCGTTGCGCCGCAAAGGTAATCGCCCATACATTTCAGATATGCCTCTTTTGGCACTCTCCATTTGCCGCAAAACCATTCCGCAGCTTTTTCTTTCATTTCGGGTACATCTCTTAAATCAATTATTGCAAGTTCTTTCATAATGGTATCGGTATTTTAAAAAATGTTTAGTAACTTTTATGACAGTTTCGATAATACTTTGGGAAAAATACTTTTTGTATTTTGGATAAATCAATACATAGTATAGTATATTATATCCAAAAAAATCAAGAATTTGTATTATGTAAGTTTTTTATCAGCATCAGATAATATTTTGCAATTAAATAGTTAAAATAATATATCCTAACTATTATGTGTATATATGTGTGTTCCCGAACACAAAAAAGACATCAATCTTTCGATTGATGTCTTAATTTTTGCCAAAAGTGTAGCATATGCCTTAGACTATTTTCATTTCTTGCCGTTTTAAGAAATTCGATTAAGATTTATCTTGTGGCAAGCTCTTTAAGTGACCGGTTATTTTCGATTACCCTGACCAAAACGACACCGAGAATAACGCTTATCAGTTCTCCAACACCGACGGAAACTGCCTGGGCGAGGAACACGGCAAAATTGAATTTGCCCGCGACAAGTATACAAAGCTCCGCACCCACAACGATTGCGTTTACTATTATAGGCGGTATCGCGGACGGGATTGCCAATCCTTTAATCCTTACATCTTTAAGCATGTAGGACATAACCCCGGCAACAAATGTTGCCAAAGTACCGAAAATACAGTCGAGCGAGCCCAAAATATTTGCCCCGGTGAAAAAACCGACAAGGTTCGTTATAAAACAGCCTATTGTAATGCCGTATACATTGGCAAACCCGAAAACCGGCATCAAAGTGAGAGCTTCGGATATTCTTGCCTGTACCGCCCCGAAAGAAATGGGCGCAAGTACAAGGCTTACTACGGCGTAGACAGCGGCAATCATTGCCTGTTTTGTGATGACATTTGTTTTTTTCATTTTTTACTCCTTAAAATTTGTCTGCATAAACAAATAAAGAAAAAAGCCGAGACAAAGCCCGGCTTAGTAAATACTATTACTGTGTAAGCTTTGGAATGCACAGAGGAAAAGCTTGAAGGCCTCTGCGGTCATTTTTTACCTGTAAAAACAATACCGACACAATGGTTACCGGCATTTGCGGATACGGCACATCCAAGCTCAACCGACATCAGAGGCGCAGCACCCAATTCTTTTTTACAGGCGGAATACAGTTCTTTACCATATTCCTCATCTGTATATGCAATTATATAATTTTTATAATCACCGGATAATTGCTTGAAAGTGTCAATCAAACCGGGAATTACTATTTTATCGCCGCGGACTTTTTTCAAAACGGAAGTTTTTCCGTGATCCATCAGAATGATAGGCTTCAACCCGAGCATTTCGCCCGCAAAAGATGCCCGCCGGGATATTCTACCACTTTTTTTCATAAAACGCAACGAATATGTTGCTAAAAGTATCTGTCTATTTTCAAAACTGTCAATCAAAAAATCGACTATCTCCTGTGCGTCAACACCGTTTTCAACCATTTCGTCTGCGACCATAACAGGATAACCGTACCCGATTGAATAGCATTGGCTGTCAATGATGTGAATGTGAATTTTCGCGTCTGGATTTTCCTCAAAAAACATATCCTTTGCCATAATTGCCGCATTGTATGTGGCAGAGCCGGAGCCGTTAATCGTGACAATGATTATCTCCTCAACGCCTTTTTTATAATAATACTCTATTCTTTCGCCGAATCGCATCATCGTAATGTGAGCGGTGGCAGGTATTTCGGTACAGTCCTCGAGGATTCTATAGAATTCTTTGTTTGTGAAATCCTTTCTCTCCTCATAGCTTTTGCCGTCGATTGTTATGTAAAAGCCGAGTATCTCTGTGTTTTTCAGTTTAGTTTTTACGGGAATGTCACAGGCAGAATCCGTGATAATTCTGATTTTGTTCATTAAATATTCCCCCAGTCGTATTTTGTCAATGAGCCTTGTGACTCCAGACCCTCAAAATCCCATTGTCTGAGTATTTCATAGGTTGCTATTGCAACTGTGTTTGACAAATTCAAACTGCGCAAATGGGGGAGCATAGGCATTCTGACACAATTATCTTTATTGTTGTAAAGTATTTCTTCGTCTATACCACGGTCTTCTCTGCCGAATATTATATAGCAGTTGTCGGGATATTCTATATCGGTGTATCTGTTCAAAGCTTTTGTTGTAAAGTAGTAAAAATTGCCGCCGACATTCTTTTCATAAAACTCGTCGGTGTTTTCGTATACCTTAACATTGAGTTTATCCCAATAATCAAGACCGGCTCTTTTCATTTTTTTGTCGTCAAGCTCAAAACCCAGCGGCCCGACTAAATGCAGCTGCGCGCCGGTCGCCCGGCAAGTCCTTGCGATATTGCCGGTGTTCTGAGGAATGGCCGGCTGAAACAAAACTATATTTATTTTCTTCATAAATCACCAAAAAAGATTGCGGTATAATTAAGAATTATACCACAACCTATATAATATTGTAAATTATTATTTCATTGCGTATTTATCAACAAGTTCCTGCAATGTGGCGGCTTTGTCGGCGTCAAGGGCATAGAACGTCTTGTTTCTGTCCATTACATATCCACAGCTTTCCCTGTATATTTTCATTGCGTTTGCTCTGAGCTCGGCGTTGTCAGGCTCTGCGTTCATCCGGGCAAATGCTTTCTGTACTTCCGCCCAAGCCTCGTCGGTGACAGGGTTAGACAGATATGACTCGGCTTTTAATCCCTTTACACTTTCGCCGAAAATAGCGGCGTATGCTGCCATTGCTATAACATACGAGCCGTAAGGGGAGGCGTGTTCGCCGTCGCGCCAATACATGTCGATTTCAGGGTGGTTATAGAAAACATCCTCAAAGACATTTCCGGCAACCGTGAGCTTTACACCGAACTTTTCGCTCAATGTATTGTAAATGTCGTACATGCCTTTCTGGTGTGCCGGGTCTCTTTTTTCAGCCCAAGGCATTGTCTGAATAGGCGTCACGCCGTTCGCTCTTGCCATTTCGATTATTTTCTCTGCGTCAGACAAGGTCTCTTCCTTTGAAGGACAAGGTGAATGTGCTGCCTGCTGCATTACAATGTAATCAAAATTGCCGTACATCAATGCAAAACGCAGCTCTGTCAACTGTGAAAGATGCCAACCGTATGTTACACCCGGGTGCGCCTGCATAACCACCTCAACATCTTTTCCTCTTTCTTTACAAATATTTGCAAAAATCTGAGGCATTTCGTTGTAAAACGTGTGGCTGTTGCCTAAAAAAAGAACTTTCATATTAAAATCTCCTTTATATTATTGCTCTCTGAATGTGATGACGCCGTTATCCATATTGTCGATTATTGCAAGGCTTTGTACATTGTAGCCTCTGTCTCTCAGAGACTGGCCGCCCGGCTGGAAACCTTTTTCAATACAAATACCGATGCCCTCAATGCTTGCGCCTGCCTGATTTATTATGTCTATTAAGCCGTTCATAGCGCTGCCCATAGCCATAAAGTCATCGAGTATAAGCACGCGGTCGTCAGTTGAAAGAAATTTTTTTGACACAGTGATGGTGTAGTCCTTGCCGTATGTATATGATTTGACAACGCTTGTGTACAAATCGTCGCCGATATTGGCGCTTTTTGCTTTTTTTGCAAACAGCACAGGCACATTGTCAAAGTGCTGTGCGACAATAGTCGCAATACCTATTCCGGACGCTTCAATCGTCATAATCTTATTTATTTTCTTATCACCGAAAAGACGGGCAAATTCCGAGCCTATTTCATTTAGAAAAGCGACATCAATTTGGTGATTGAGAAAGTTATCGACCTTGAGAATGTTGCCCGGCTTTACAACGCCGTCGGTCAGTATTTTATCTTCAAGCAGTTTCATTTTCACACTCCTGTATTGTTCTATATTTAGATTATACATTTTTATTTCGGTAAAGTAAATTGTTTTTTTAACAAATATATGATTTGATAAAACTCTGTTTATGTGATATGATACAATAAAACAACGGAGGACGATATGAAGAATATAGCAATATTGGGAAATGGTGTGGTCGGCAGCGGTACAGCGAGAGTGCTGTTGTCAAAGGCTGAAAAAATCAAGGCGGAAACCGGTGAAGACATAAACTTAAAATATGTTTTTGTCAGACACGATTATGAGGGCTGTGAGTACAGAGATTTATTTGAGTATGACTATGATACAATAAAAAACGATAAAGAAATAGATGTTGTTGCAGAGGTAATGGGCGGAGTACACCCGGCCTATGAATATGTAAAGGACGCTTTGATGCGGGGCAAAAGCGTTGTCACGAGCAATAAACAACTGATAGCCGAATGCGGATATGAGCTTATGAACATAGCAAAAGAAAAAAACGTTAATTTGCTGTTTGAGGGCGCGGTTGCCGGGGCGGTACCTGTCATACACGGAATAAGAAACTGCCTCAAAGCAAATGATGTTAAAAGAGTATACGGAATCATTAACGGCACAACTAACTATATACTTTCTAAAATGATTTCCGACGGCCAAAGCTATGCCGATGCCATCAAAAAAGCGCAGGAGCTGGGCTACGCCGAGGCCGATCCGTCACGGGATGTCGACGGTATTGACTCGTGCAGAAAGCTTTGTATTCTTGCGGATATTGTATACGGCAATCATATTATGCCGCAAACCGTAAACACAATTGGGATAAGAGATATAGAAAAGACCGACACGGATATTCTGTCACAAAACAAAAAGGCAATAAAGCTTTTGGGATATGCCGCAAAGGCCGAAAACGGCAAAACAGTAGTATGTACCGAGCCGTTTGTCGTAGGTGACGACAGCGTTTTATTCGCCACAAATGACGCATTTAACGCCGTTGCGGTAGATACGGACAATGCCGACACGATTGTATTTTACGGCAGGGGAGCCGGCAGTTTCCCGACGGCGAGTGCAGTTGTAAACGACATTGTTGAATGTATAAACGCCGAAAACACAATTTATCCGGCTTGGGGCGCGGAAAGAAACGATTTGCTTGAGTCTTATGAAAACTTTGTTTTTAAGCACTATGTGAGAGCAGTTATATCTGTCGCTAAAGTAAAAGAGCTGTTTGCGGACGCCGTTATTTTATCGGAAGGCAAAGAATGTGCCTTTTTGACATCGGAAATGAGCGAAAACTCTTTGAGCGAAAAGCTTGAAGGCATTTCGGTTAAAGCAAAATACAAAACGATATAGAAATGATATAAAAAATCCCGTCGAAAGACGGGATATTTTTTTGAATATATTAAAGTTTAAGATTGCCAAGGCAGATTTTGCCGACTTCCTGAGCTTTAATAATGTTTGTCGAGCCTGCAACGCCCACAGGCACACCGGCTGTAACTACAACCATATCGCCCTCTTTAATGAGGTTTTCCTTAACGGCGGCGGCAATAGAGAGTTCAATCAATTCGTCCGTAGAAGTGACGGATTTCATAAGGAGCGGCACAACGCCCCAGGAAAGCGCCAACTGTCTGCAGGATTTCTCCGTATCGGAACAGCCGATGATAGGCATATTCGGGCGGTATTTAGAGAGATTTCTCGCTGTAAAGCCAGTCTTTGTTACCGTGACAATAGCCTTTGCGTCAATATCCATTGCCGTTGAACATGCAGCGTGTGAAATGGACTCTGTGATTGAAAGGCTGTGGCCGTATTTTCTCGCCCTGAGCTCAGCGTCGTAGTCAATGGAGTTTTCTGTGGCTTCGGCGATTGCTGCCATTGTCTGAACGGCTTTTACCGGGTATTTGCCGGCGGCGGTTTCACCGGAAAGCATAATTGCGGAAGTGCCGTCATATATAGCGTTTGCAACGTCGGTTACTTCGGCGCGTGTAGGACGCGGATTTTCCGTCATGGATTCAAGCATCTGCGTGGCTGTAATTGCAGGTTTGCCGGAATTGTAGCATTTGGAAATAAGTTCTTTCTGGATTTTCGGTATCTTTGTGAAATCAATTTCTACACCCATATCGCCACGGGCAACCATAATTGCGTCGACGACATCAAGGATTTCATCAATTTTATCAACGCCTTCGCCGTTTTCGATTTTGGCGATAATTCTCATTGATGTGCAGTTGTGTTCCTCTAAAATCTTGCGGACTTCAAGTACATCTTCCTTACATCTTGTGAAAGAGAGAGCTATAAAGTCAAAATCGTTTTCAATGCCGAAAATAATATCCTGTCTGTCCTTTTCGCTTACGAAAGGCATTGAGAGCTTTACTTCAGGCAAATTGATTGATTTATTGTTGGAAAGTTTGCCTTTGTTTTTGACTGTCAAGTGAACATCTTCACCGTCAATGTCATCGACAACCATTTCAATAAGACCGTCGGAAAGCAATACTCTTGTACCGACTTTGACGTCTTTTGGGAAATCCTTGTAAAGAACGCTTACTTCTCTTTCATTGCCCTCGACTTCTCTCGTTGTAATTGTGAATTTATCGCCCTCATTGAGCATAATGGAGCCGTCTTTGAATCTGCCGATTCTGATTTCCGGGCCCTTTGTATCCAGCATTGTTGCAACGAATACACCGAGCTCATCTCTTGTCTTTTTAACAAGATTCAGTCTTTTGAGATGATCCTCGTGTGTGCCGTGTGAAAAGTTAAATCTGGCGACATTCATTCCCGAAAGGATAAGGTCCTTCATTACATTAGGATCGTCTGTTGACGGGCCGAGTGTGCAGATTATTTTTGTCTTTCTCATATATCTATTCCTCTCCTTTAGAATAAACTTAGATAAATAAATAACAATCTATCTTAATTATATATACATATTTCTTTTTTAACAATGAATAATAGTTGAAAAAAAATAAAAAATATGTACTAATGTTTCAAATCATTGTAAAAATTCGGTGATACAAAGATTGTTAATATAGCAAGAAAAAAGTTTATATGATATAATATCAAAAACGGAGGACGAGATTATGAGATATGCTATTTTTGACTTAGACGGCACAATAACCGATTCAATGTCATATTGGAGAAACGCCGGTCAACACTTTTTGACGGAAAACGGGTATGATTACGACGAGGGCTTAAATCACATAGAGAATAAAAATTGGCTTGACGGCACATGTAAATATTTCCGGGAACACTATGATTTCAGCGTTACACCCGAAAGCTTGCATAAATGGATTATTGACTTTGTCTATGACCGGTACAAAACCAAAGTCGGTTTTAAGCCAAACGCCTACGAGCTTTTGACAAAACTGAAAAACGACGGCGTAAAAATGTGTATCTGCTCGTCCACCGATAAATTTCTTATGCAGCCGGCTCTCGACAGATTGGACCTGAACAAGTTTTTTGAATTTACCGTTCATTGCAGAGAATTCGGCGCGGAAAAAAACGACCCGGTTATTTTTAAGTATTGTATGGAAAAGCTCGGCGCAAAAGAGCCGTCGGAAGTAGCAGTTTTTGAGGACGCGCTCTATTCTGCAAAGACTGCAAAAATGGCGGGTTTTTACGTGGTCGGAATGTATGACAAAACCGAACCGAATAAAGAACAAATGCAAAATACGGTAGATCGGTATGTGTATGATTACAGTGAACTGGATTTTGATAAATTGCCAAAATAAAAATCAGCCTTGCGGCTGATTTTTTTATATTTCTTTAATCATCTGAACATAGTTCAGTCTTTTGTAGCCCAGTCGGGTATAGAGTTTCATAGCGTTTACATTTTCGTCCTCACATTCAAGACGGTATCTCTTTGCTTTGCCGGAATATTCCGACTCTATTAAATCAAATACCTGTTTTCCGACGCCCAAGCCCTGAAATTTCGGCTTTATGTAAAGCTCTTCTATGAGAACAACCATACCGTCTGCCTCGGAGGAGTATGTAAAAGAAAGTTGACAATACCCTAATATTTCACCTGCGTGAAGAATGGTAAGCCCTCTTACAAAGGGATTCCCGTTTATTATCTCATCAAAACAATGTGAAAAATGGCTAACCGGTATAGAGTGGTCGACAGCCGGGCTGTTGTAAAAAGCTTCTGCCAATTTCATGAGTTCTTCTTTGTCTTCTTTGATAAAATCTCTTATCATTTATACACCTCAAAAATATATTTTTGCTACGCCTTTGCCTCGAGCGTAGATTTCTTTGGCACATTCTTGTGCATTTTTTATTATTTCTTTTTCGTCAAATGAAAGTTTACCGTTTTCTTTGACAAATTTGCCGTTTATTATTACGTCGGTAATGTTTACAGACGGCACAGCTGAATATATTATTGCGGCAAGAGGATTGTAAACGGGGGACGAAGACAGAGTGTTCAAATCAAATATGTTCAAATCTGCGCTGTAGCCTTTGGCGATAACCCCGGAATTAAACGACAGATATTTGTGCCCGTTCATAAGAAGTTTCCACATTTGTTTCAATGTGAACCCTCTTGCATTGTCATTGAACTTGCCTATGAGTGCAAACAGCCTAATCTGTTCAAGCACATCGACGGAGTTTGATGACGCACATCCGTCGTTGCCGGCGGCGAGATTCAATTTGTCGGCATATTTCCAAAGATTTCCTTCTCCCATGCCGAGCTTCATATAAGTCTTAGGCGAAACGGCAAAAACAGTGTCGTTATTGAGATATTTAATGTCTTCTTCTTCAATCCACAGACCATGACCTACTATGCAAGGCACATCAAAAATACCGTTTTCACGGCAGACCTCAAACGGCGTTTTTCCGCCGTGGTTTTCACGGCTTTGCTTTACCTGAATTTCTGTTTCGCCGACATGGATGTGAACGCCGACGCCGATTTCCTTTGCTTTATCGGATATCTGTTTTAACACGGCAGGCGAGTTTAGATACGGCGAATGAGGGCCGAGACGGGGAGCAATATATTCGTCGTCTTTGAAATCGGAAATGAATTTTTCCGCTACGGCAAGCTCGTCCGTACAGTCGCCGGAAAATCCGTATATCGTATATGCAATATCCGCTTTTATTCCTATCTCTTTGGCTGCCTTTGCTATCAATTCGCCGTTGAAATAATGGTCGGCAAAACAGGTGATACCGTTGTTGACCATTTCGGCACAGGATAGTTTTGCGCCCCAATAAATGTCATTGTCCTGCATTTTGCTTTCATAAGGCCAAAGTTCCTTGTTAAACCAGTCGTCAATGTGGACATCTTCGGCTATTCCCTTAAAAATATTCATGGGACTGTGGTTGTGCATTGAGGCAAAACCCGGCGTTATAAACTTGCCGGTGCAGTCAACTGTTTTGTCGGCGGATTCCGAAATGTTTTCTGCCACCTCTGCAAACATGCTGTCGACAATTAAAATGTCCGCCTTGTAAACATCGCCGTTTTCATTGATGACAGAGCCGTTTTTCAATAAAATCTTCATAGTTTTCTCCGTTAGTAATTTAGTATAAGTGTAGCCAGCACGGCGCAGATTTCTCTGAGCATTGCCGGAATAAATACGATTATATCCGTTTTGACAGGGAGTTTATGTACCTGTACGAATCCGCTTCGTACGGCGTTAATGTATGACCTGTATATGTGAAAGTTGCTTGTTACAAATGCAATGGAGCTATATTCTTTGCCGTTTTCTTCCAGCAACTTTAACGAATATTCAAAATTTTGTCTTGTGTTTTCTGATTTGTCTTCGCACAGTATTGAACTTTCCGGTATTCCGTTTTTTATAAGATATGCTTTCATACTCTCGCTCTCGGTTATTTTTGCTCTTTTGTCGTATCCGCCCGTGACTATGATTGTGCAGTCGGAGTTGTTACCGTAATATTCTATACACCCGTCAAGTCGCAGTTTTAGCGATTCGGTCGGGTAGCCGTCCTCTTTTAAGCCGCAGCCCAGCACTATAAGAACATCTTCATCGAAAGTGACGCTGTTTTTCGATTTATACATTATAAAACAGGAAAACAGCATAACAAACGACATTCCGACAATAAAACAAATTTTCATAATTTTCGGAAATCCTTTCCTTGTGATTTCTTTCAGCTTATCATAAAACACGGCAATGATGATAAAGGCCACCGACAGCAAAACCATTATGTAAAGTCCCAAGGTTATGCTTTTTCTGTATATTAAAACAGCGGTATCGGCGGAAAGAGCAATGCCGATTACAAAGAAAAAATATCTCATTAAAATCTCCGGAATTGATATGGGTTTATTATAACATATTTCGGAAAATAAGTCATTTTTTTATTGAAATATAAGCATTTACATAATAAAATAGACGGGAGGTGTATGAAAATGACAGAGAAAATAGAACAACTTCAATCAATTATTGATAAATCGGACAATATTGTTTTCTTTGGGGGCGCAGGCGTTTCGACTGAAAGTAATATTCCGGACTTTCGCTCAACCGACGGGATTTACAACCAAAAATATAAATATCCGCCGGAGATTATATTGAGCCACGATTTCTTTGAGGCAAAGACCGAAGAATTCTATGAATTTTACAAAGACAAAATGCTTTATCTCGACGCAAAGCCGAACAAAGCTCATCTATGGCTTGCAAAAGCCGAAAGGGCAAAAAAAGTATCAACGGTCATTACACAGAATATTGACGGTTTACATCAAAAGGCCGGCAGTAAAAGAGTATTTGAACTGCATGGTACTGTGCACAGAAATTACTGTCAAGAATGTTTCAAATGTTATGATGCGGAATATGTCAAAAACAGCACAGGTATCCCGAGATGCGAGTGCGGGGGTATATTAAAACCGGATGTTGTACTCTATGACGAATCACTTGACCCATACATATACACAAGCGCACTAAGAAGCGTAGAATCCTCCGATACTTTAATAATAGCGGGTACATCTCTGACTGTTTACCCTGCGGCATCACTTGTGGATCATTTTTGCGGCAGATATCTTGTGCTTATCAACAGGGACGCAACGCCGAAGGACAGTTTGGCGGATTTGGTGATACACGGCAGCGTAGGGGAAATATTGGATAAGATAAACATATAAAAATTATTGTAAATAATATATATTTATGATAAAATAAATTGTTTGTAATTTATTTAGTTATTTAGATTTATTCGGAGGTTTTCGTGTCAGATTTTTTGAATCAGATTGAAAAAAGAAGAACGTTTGCCATAATATCCCACCCGGACGCCGGTAAGACAACCCTTACCGAAAAATTGCTTCTCTACGGAGGTGCAATTCAACAGGCCGGTATAGTAAAGGGTAAAAAAGGGACAAAGCGGGCTACATCCGACTGGATGGATATAGAAAAGGAGCGCGGTATTTCCGTCACTTCATCTGTTATGCAATTTAACTATGACGGTTATTGCGTAAATATTCTGGACACACCGGGCCACCAGGACTTTTCCGAGGACACATACCGTACCCTTATGGCCGCGGACAGCGCGGTTATGGTAATTGACGCGGCAAAAGGCGTTGAGGCCCAGACGATAAAGCTTTTCAAAGTATGCACTTTGAGACATATTCCGATTTTTACTTTCATAAACAAAATGGACAGAGATTCAAGAGATCCGTTTGAACTTATGGAGGAAATCGAGAAAATTCTCGGAATACAGACCTATCCTATAAACTGGCCGATAGGCTCGGGCAAGGATTTCAAAGGCGTGTATGACAGACAGAAAAAAGAAATACTCGCTTTTGAAAGCGACGGTAAAGTCGGCGTAAAACAGGCTATCGCAAAGAGTGCAAAGTTGGGAGATCCGAACCTGGACAGCCTTATCACAGCCCCGTTGCACGAAACACTCGCAATGGATATAGAACTGCTTGACGGCGCGTCATACGAATTTGACAGAGAGCGGATAAATACCGGCCGTTTAAGCCCTGTGTTTTTTGGCTCGGCTCTGACGAATTTCGGCGTTGAACCGTTTATAAAGGAATTCCTTGCGCTCACCACACCTCCTCTTGCGAGACATTCGGATATGGGTATGATAGACCCGATGAACGATGACTTTTCCGCATTTGTTTTCAAAATACAAGCCAACATGAACAAGGCTCACAGAGACAGAATTGCCTTTATGAGAATAGTCAGCGGTAAATTTGAAAGAGGTATGGAAGTTAAGCACATTCAGGGCGGCAAAAAGGTGCGACTTTCACAGTCTACTCAGCTTATGGCGTCGGATCGCGAAACTGTAGACGAGGCTTTTGCCGGTGACATCATAGGCATTTTTGACCCGGGTATCTTCTCGATAGGGGACACGATAACCACGTCAAAAAATAACTTCAAATTTGACCCGATACCTACATTCGCCCCGGAACATTTTGCAAGAATCACCCAGGTCGACACAATGAAAAGAAAACAGTTTGTCAAGGGTATGGAGCAAATTGCTCAGGAGGGCGCAATTCAAATATTCAGAGAGATAGGCGGCGGCTATGAAGAGGTAATCGTCGGCGTTGTAGGCGTGCTTCAGCTTGAAGTTTTAGAGCACAGACTGAAAACAGAATACAGTGTAGATATCAGAATACAGACCTTGTCTTATCAGTATATAAGATGGATTGAAAATGAAGAAATCAACCCAAAAGCTCTGAATATCACAAGCGATACAAAGCTTTTGGAGGATTTCAAAGAGAGAAAGCTTCTTCTCTTTACAAGTCAATGGAATATCAACTGGGCAACAGAAAAGAATCCGGATTTGAAACTTGTTGACGTAGCACAAAATTGATGATAATATAAATATAATAATGAGAGGGCAGACAACCGTGCATACGCAAAAATGTTGTGTATGAGGCAGTCTGTCTTTTTGTATATGAGGTGAACTATGATATTAGAAAAAGAAAAGAATTGGTGGCAAAATATATCTGTCTATCAGATATATCCAAAGAGCTTTTACGATTCAAACGGCGACGGTTACGGCGATATTAACGGCATAAGAGAGAAATTGCCGTATATTAAATCTCTCGGTGTAGACGCTGTCTGGGTGTGCCCGTTTTTCAAAAGTCCGCAGGCAGACAACGGATACGATGTTGCCGACTATTGCTCGACAGACCCTATTTTCGGCAGGACGGAGGATGTACTGGCACTTATCGACGAATGTCACAACATCGGATTGAAATTCATAATGGACTTTGTGGGTAACCATACCTCCGATGAGCATGAATGGTTTCAAAAAGCTCTTGCGGGCGATGAAAAATACATGGAATACTATTATTTCAGAGACGGCAAAAACGGCAAAGAGCCGTGCAACTGGGCAAGTGTATTCGGAGGCAGCGCGTGGGAATATGTGCCGTCCCTTGACAAATATTATCTGCACACCTTCCACAAAAAACAGCCGGATTTGAATTGGAACAACAAAGAGGTTGTCGATGAAATCATTTCTGTTATGAAATGGTGGGCGGAAAAAGGCGTGGACGGTTTCAGACTTGACGCATTTAATTATCTCGACAAAGACTTGTCATTCCCGGATGTAGAAGTACCTGGGGGCGAAAAATACGGATTCGGCAGCCGGCACTATGCCTGCCGTCCTCTTGTCAACGATCACTATCGCAGATTGAACAGAGAGGTGTTTGAGCCATATAACCTGATGACCGTGGCCGAAGTGGCCTATGCCGGCGCGGACACCGTCAGAGAATACACGGGAAAAGACCGCCGCGAAATAAATATGGCGTATATGTTTGATATGCTGGATTTTGACCAGGAGATGTTTGATAAATTTTCTCCGCTGCCTTTTAACGCAAAAGCATTCAGAGACTGTATTTTCAACTGGCAGAAAGAGCTGTCCGATGACGGCAGAATGGCGCTTTTCATCTCAAACCACGACCAGCCGAGAAGCGTATCGAGATTCGGCAACGATGGGGAATACCGTGAAAAATGCGCCATGATGAACGCCAACACAATGTATATGCTCAGCGGCACACCTTACATTTTTGAGGGCGAAGAAATAGGAATGACAAATCTTGATTATACCGATATTTCGGATTTCAGAGATGTCGAAGTATTCAATGTCTATGAGGAAAAGGTAATCAAAAAAGGCGAGCCGAAAGAAAAATGGATATCTCTCTTTAACCGCAGAAGCCGTGATAACGGCAGAAGCCCGATGCAATGGAATTCGAACGAAAATTCGGGATTTACAAAAGGGGAGCCGTGGATGAGAGTAAACGGCAACTACAAGACAATAAATGTAGAAAACTGCGAAAAAGACGAAAAGTCGGTTTTGAATTTTTACAGAAAATTATTGTCCGTCAGAAAATCTTTGAAAAGCATCCAATACGGAAAAACAACTCCTTTTGCCCTTGAAAATGAAGGCTGTATTTGTTATTTGAGGGAATATGAGGGAGAAATCACTGTAAGTGTAAATAACTTTACAGATAAAAACACGGCCATTTCGCTACCAAAAGGACGATTTGAAGTATTGCTTTCCAACTATTTCGACAAAACTTCCGCAGAAGGCGAGATAACACTCAGACCATACGAATCAATTACTGCAGTAAGGACAAAATAATATTAAAACAGCGGTGGTCAAACCACCGCTGTTTTTATCCTAAATTTTTTCTGTCTTGGTCTCCGTCCGCGCGGAACATAGTGAAATTTTCCGTATTGGAAGTGAAAAAATAGTAGTCAATATTCTTTTGTAAAAGAGGATTCAGATAGTTTGGTAGTATCACTTCATCACCGATTCTCTTAGTAAATCCGGCGTCTTCACCGTTTACTCCGTAGCAATACATATCACAGTATTCACAGTCATATTCTGCCATAAGCTCATCTATATATCCCGATAAAAGTTTGAAATTATCTTTTTCTCCGATATAGTCCACAAGCCTCAGCACATGTCCTTCCTCCGATTCGTTTACTCTGAAGATGACAAGTGAAACAGCTTCACAGTCTTTTTCAACCGTAAAAACCTTATATTCGTAATGCGGATAATTGAAATATCTTTTTTCGATATACCAAAAATCTTTTTCAGGCTTTAAGTGAGCAGGTATCACAAAACATTTTTTTATTGATTCAATAGCAAAATGTTGTTTCAAAGCCGTGTTTTCAATTTTTTTGCTCATCGGAATATCTGAGTCGTTTGGCACGGCGATTTTGTAAACATCTCTTTTTGCAAGTCGGTAGTAATGAGACAGTTTATCCGGGTGATAGCCTAAAAAAGTATAGAACGGCATTGTGTTCTTTCGGATATTGTTACAGGAAATCACACTTGCACCCGTCAAATCCTTAATTGCGCCCATCAGCTGTAAACCGACGCCGTTTTTTCCTTTTTTTGCACACCATATTGAAATCCAAATATCGCTGTTTCTGTTTTGACTGCATTTTATGTAGCCGCATACAGCAAATACTTCGCCATTTTCAATCCAGGCGTAGAAATTTGTCATATCTCCGTCGGCATAGTAGTAGTTAAATAAAGTATCGTTATTTACCAGAGGATGGTTGCTGCCCCAGTTATCGTTAAGAAAATCGACGATAAGATTTTTTTCGCTCATTGAAATTCGTTTGATATTATTCAATGACACTTCCCCCCGTTACAGGCAGATTCACGCCCGTGATAAATCTGGCTTCTTCGCTGAGCAAGAAAGCCATTGCCGGCACGACGTCGCCGACCTGTGCATTTCTTTTCATAGGGTGTTCGGCGGCGGCTTGCTCAACTATGAGATGAGAAGTCTCTGCAAGGAATTTTGTCTCAATCATACTCGGCGATACGGCGTTTACCGTAATGCCGTATCCGGCGTAATCCGTAGCAAGGCTTTTCATTAAGCCGACGACTCCGCTTTTTGCGGCAATGTAGGCTGTTGTGTTTTTAGGCGGATTGGACAAAACATAGGAAGTGCCCATAAACAGAACTCGGCCGAATTTTGCCTTTGCCATTTTAGGCAGAATGCTTTTGCATATTTTTGCCGCAGATACAATCTGAACATTGATATCCGCCAAAAATCTGTCTTCGTCAAAATTTTTGAATTTGGTGTTTATAACTCTCAAAGCCGGCAAATGCACAAAATGTGTAGGCACAAGACCTGTTTTTTCAATGTCGGCGACAAGGGAATCTATGGAGTACAGACTTGTCAAATTAACATCGTAGTAGTTATAGTCGATATTGTTTGCGTCACAGAATGCGGTAAGTTTTGCAGAGTCACCGAAACCTGTCAGTAAAAATTTGTCGCCCTCTTTTGCGACGGTTTTAATTAGCTCAAGTCCTAAATCGCTGGACGCGCCTGTAATCAGATATACGCTCATTCTCTTACTCCTAACTGAATATTTGCCTTACATACTTTTTTACCGTTTTGATTAGTTATCACGCCTTTTACAAAAACCGTTTTGAAGGTGTCGTTTATTTCTGATATTTTACCGCTTACCGTCAATTTATCGCCCGGGTATACAGGCAGGGAAAACTTGGTTTCCACCGAATGTAAAAGGCAGTGCTCGCCCGGTAAATATACGCCGGCAAGCGTGGAGAACATGCTGCCGAAAAGCATACCGTGACACACTCTGTTTTCAAATCCGTGAGCAACAGCGTATTCGCGACTGACGTGAATAGGGCTGACATCGTTTGTTATTTCAATGAATTTATCTATCATTTCCTCAGTGATGACGGTTTCAAACTGCTCCGACATACCGACGGATAGGTCGGAAAACTTATAACTGTTCATAAAAACCTCTCAATATTTTATTTGTTTATTATATCATAATTTTTGCGGTCTTATCAATAAAAAAGACGGAATAATATCCGTCTTAATTATCAAAATATCAGCCGACAAGTCTCTGTACAAGGTCGACCATAGCCCCGACATTTTCCAAGCCGCTTACATCTGCAAGCCGGAATTTAATGCCGAAATTGTTCTCAATCGCCATTAAAAGATTGATTTGTTCAAGTGAATCCCAATCTTCGATATCGTCTGCAGTTGTTTCGTCCGAGAGAACGATGCTCTCATCGTCAAAAACATCTCTGAATATTTCTGTCATTTTTTCGTAAATCCGATCTCTTGTCATATACAGCTCCTTATATTCTGTTCATTTTTATCACTTTGTTCTTTTTCTCGTAGTTATCGGGGATATTAAAAATATACGATTTTTCACTCTCTGTGTCAAGAGTGCATTCAAAACCGATTGTCTCATAGAAATCCTTGATAATCACATTTTTTGCCGTACCTATCCATTTTGCAGTAATTGTTTTTACGCCTTTGCTTATGCACTCTTTTACCAGCTCGTCAAATACGGCGTATTCTAAATGTCTTTTGAATACTCTGCAAGACATAACCCACAGATCAATATTGGCGTTTGTGCCCTCGACTGAGGCTATGAGACAGGTAGTAATACCGTTGTCGCCGAATTTGTCGACGAGATTTGCGTGAACGGAAATGTAATTATCGGTATCGGAGATAATCTCATCAATTTCCGCCCGAGTATATCTTCTTGTGGTAAAGTTGAACTGGTTTGTCTTGTTTATAAGCTGGGTTATTCTCTCGGAGTGAGCCGTGTTAAACGGGCCTATGTCGCTGCTCATATCCAGACTGAGCAAATAGTCGGTGTAATCAGCGAAAGAATTCTCCTGTGCTGCGCGGGCGGCGTTTTGCTTGTACATCTCATTGCGCTTGGCGTCGTCTTTTGTGAATGCGGTTATTTCAAAATAACCGGCTCTGTCGATGCTCTTTATGTAGTCCTCCGGGCAAGTGACCTCCGGCACGGTGACGGCAGGCAGAGACTGTCTGACGATTTCTCTTTCAGCCGGGTTGTCATCGATAAATACAAAACTGTCTTCGCCGATATTGATTTCCTTTGCGATATTTGCGATGTTTACGCTCTTAGGCTCCCAGTTTGCCTTAAAGCAAATAAAATCGTCAACCGCAAGCGCAGACTCTTTTCTGTCGGTAAAGCCCTGTTTTGCTATTTTTTCCTCATTTTTAGAGCAGACATTCAGCATTATGCCGAGTTTTGACATTTTTTTGAGATAAGACTGAAATTCCCAAAAGCTGTATCCGGCAGGCTCTTCAATACCGATTTTGATGCCCTCGACACCGTCGTCGCCGATAACGCCTTTCCACAGCGTGTTGTCCAAATCGAGAACAATACTTTTTTTGTTTTTACCCAGTGTGGATTTAATTATTTTTGCAATTCCGAAACATAAATCCGGTATGTGATTTACCGAAACAGCATATTTGTACAGATAGTAATTTTCCAAATTAAACCAGTTGTCGATGCCCACAAGAGACGAGAGATAATTGATGTCGTTTAGATAAAGATTAGCTTTCGTGTCTACATAGTCTGCTATCATCAGGTTAAGTCTCGTGGTGAAGTTTACCGCGCCCTGCGGCACAACGGCGTCTTTTGAGCCGTACACACGGTAAAACGGGTACTCAAAATTGTTTACAATAACAATCGAACCGTAGGAAAGGGCTTTTTCACAAACGGCCTTGTATTTTGCAAATTCCTTGTCGAGTTTTAATTTTACTTCCTCCGGCGTGTCGTCCGGGTTAGGCAGATTTTCGATGTTTTTGAATGTAGTATGTATGTAGATATAATCCGGCGCAAAGGACGACAGCGTGCCGTCGTCAAACATCAGCTCCTCAAAATACCTGTTGTAGCCGCCGACAAGAAATTCAGGTTTTATATCGTAATCCAAAAGGAAAAGTTCGAGAATGTTTTTGATTTCTCCTATGGTAGAGCCGGACAAAATCGCAACCTTTTTATCGACAAAAGACGACTTTGTCAAAAGCTCTCTTTTTATGCTCTTTTTCTTTTGCAGTATATATGCGTTGTCAAAAGGATAACTCAATACAGACATAGTTTTTCTCCTTAATTGTAATGTCAAATACAGTATATCACATATAAATTTCTAAAACAATAACATAAAATGTAAACAAATATTAAACAATGAGTAATTATTTTGTAATTGTGGAAAGGTTGAAAAACGCAGATAAAGATTGTATAATATTAAAACGAGTTCAAGTACATAAAAAACTTCATATAAAGGAGTGATTGATATAAAAACTTACGAAAAGTCCGTCAACAAGCCTTCCAATACAAAAAAGAAATCCAAAGGCAGTAAAATCAACGGCAAAAAAATTCTTTATGTATTGGGCTGTCTTGTTTGCGTCGGCGTTATTGTGGGCAGCCTTTTAATGGTCGGTCTGACTAAATACCTGTTAAAAGTCACAGCGAACGACGACTCGATGCTGAATTTGACCAATCTCAAGCTTAGCTATACAAGTATTATTTACGCAAAGGATACAAGTACCGACAGATGGGTGGAGTATCAGCGTCTTGACGGCGAAGAAAACAGAATCTGGGTTGACCTCGAGGATATACCGGAAAATATGAAAAATGCATTCATAGCCGTAGAAGACAAGGATTTTTATAAGCATCCCGGCGTAAACTTTGTCAGAACATTTGCGGCTATGATAAACGAATACTCGCCGATAAAACTGTTCAAAAACAAAACAGGTGCATCAACAATCACGCAACAGCTTGTAAAAAACCTGACAAATGACGATGAGGGCAGCGGTCTCGGCGGCGCACTGAGAAAATTGAGAGAAATTTTCCGCGCGCTGATGCTGGAAAAGCAGTACTCCAAAGACGAAATTTTGGAGGCATATCTCAACACACTCAGATTGTCTAACGACTGGGCGGGCGTACAGGCCGGCGCCAACAACTATTTCGGCAAAGACATAAGTGAGCTTACGCTTGCCGAATGTGCCATGATTGCCGGTATAACTAAGAGCCCTTCCAAGTATAATCCATATAAAAATATGGAAAATGCCCTTGACAGAAGAGGAACCGTACTCTATTTAATGAATCAGCAGGGTATGATTTCCGACGAGGAATACAACCGGGCATTGAACGAAGAAATCGTTCTCGACAAATCGGTAAATACGACTACTTCGATATACAGCTACTTTACCGATATGGTAATAGACCAAGTCATTGAGGACTTGATGAATGCATACGGCTATTCCAAAGCGGAGGCTACAAATCTTTTGCAGAACGGCGGTTTGAAGATTTATTCGACCGTCAATACAGATTTGCAGTCCGCCATGGAGGAAGTAATGAAAAACGAATCCGGCATTTTTCCGATGAAAGAGGCAAAAAACACTAACGGTGATATTCAGACGCCGCAGGCGGCTATGGTCTCCGTCGACTTTAACGGGGCAATCGTCGGCGTGGTCGGGGGCTTGGGCGAAAAGACAGCCAGCCGTGTTCTAAACAGGGCGGTTGACTCACAGAGACAGACCGGCTCTACAATGAAGCCTATCGGCGCATACGCTCTTGCCATCGAGTACGGATATATAAACTATTCTTACGGTTTGATGGACGACTATGTCCAGATGGTAGATGACCCGGATCACCCGGGACAGCAAAAAGAATGGCCGAGAAACTACTCAAACACCTACTCTCTTGAATGGGTGCCTATGTGCATTGCTTTGAGAAGATCTCTCAACACATGTGCCGTCCGCGCACTTGAAATGGTCACCCCGGAAGTATCCTATGACTTTGTCAAGAACACTTTGCACATAACTTCTCTTGTCGAAAAGGACATAGACTACGGCCCAATGGCGTTGGGCGGTATGACATACGGCGTATCACCGCTTGAAATGGCTGCGGCGTACTGCATTTTCGGCAATGAAGGTAAGTACATCACTCCTTATTGCTATGAATATGTAGAGGATTCGTCAGGTCAGATTATCCTTGAATCCAAGGTCACATCTGTTCAGGCAATATCCGAAGAAACGGCTTATATCATGAACAGGGCTATGAAAGGCACTCTGTCCATGCCGGGCGGTACCGCAGTGGGTCTCGCCACAAAATATATGGATTCAATAGGCAAATCCGGTACTACATCCGATGACAAAGACCACTGGTTTATCGGCGTAACGCCTTATTATTCAACAGCCGTTTGGTACGGATATGATGACCCGGTCGAGCTGTCTGTAAGACACGATACAACGCACCCGCCTACGAGGGCTTGGAAAACGGTTATGGATATGGCTCAGGAAAATCTCGAAAAGAGGAGTTTCAGTGTGCCGTCAACCGTTGTGACATACGATTTCTGTAGAGCGACAGGCTGTTTGGCAAACGGCAATTGCCCGGATATTGAAAAAGGCTATTATACCGAGGACAATTTGCCTGAAGTATGCCAGTCGCATTAAAACAAAAAATCCCCGATTTCGGGGATTTTTTATATTTTCCTGTTCATAAAGGCCTCGATAAACCACGGGTCCGGGGCAGTAAATCTCATATTAGACAGGTAGGAATATCTCTTGTCGTTCAAAACGCCGAACTGAACCGTTTTTGAACAGAGCAGCTGGTATTTCAGTTTCAGCTTTCTGTTCAGCGAGTTGTCGCCGTATTTTGAATCTCCTAAAATCGGGAGTCTTAAATAAGACAAATGCGCTCTGATTTGATGGGTGCGCCCGGTGATTAAATTAACCGTCAGATAAGAATAATTGTCATAATGAGCGTTCAAAAAAATCTCGGTTTCTATCGGTTTGGAGTCTTTGCTTTTAGGTTTTTGAGTTATTGTAACATAACCGTCACGGGCGTTTTTTGTCAGATATGCGCTGTGCAAAGAATGATTTTTTTGCGGAATGCCGTAAGTCAGGCAAACATACTCTTTCTTTATGAGATGATTTTTGAATACACCGAGCATATATTCCGAAAAGTCTCTGTTTTTTGCAATCAAAACAAGACCCGATGTGCCGGTGTCAAGCCTGTGGCAAAGGGCAGGTGTGACATTGGAGTCTTTATAATACTTTTTAACTCGGTTTATCAAAGTGTCGTAATTTGCCGTGTTTTCGTCTGTAACAGGTATACCGGCCGGCTTGTTAACAACCAGCAAATTATCGTCTTCGTAAACAATGTCGAGAGAATCTCCGCTGAACAAAAAGTAATTTGTTTTATTCGGTTTTATGAGCAATTCGTCCCCGATATACAGCGATATTTCATCGCCCTGCCGCAGCTTCCGGTCAAGAGGTACTTTTTTGGAATTGACTTTTATTTTGTTTTGTCTGTGTGATTTTGACAAAATACCCGTCCTCAACAGAGGAAATTCATCCTGAAGGTATTTTTGCAAAGTTTTATCTGTTTTATTTTTTACCGTTATTGTCTTCATATCGTCTTTTTTGTTTACAAATTTTCGATTTTATTTTATCATTGTTTATATAATTCTACAACAGAAAACGAGGATAATTATGAATTTTGAAACAGAAGCAAAAAAGTTGTTTGACAGAATGGGCGAGAGCTGTTATATGGTATTGGCAACTTGCGACGGCAATTACCCATTGCGGAGCACGATGACCTGCCTTGTGTTTGACGGATGCGTCTGGATGCAAACCGATAAAAAGTTTGCAAAATACACACAGATACTAAACAACCCCAAAACTGCTCTTGTCAAAGGCGCTACTCAACTTGAGGGCAAAACATACGTATGCGGTCATCCGTTTGAAGAACAAAACCGAAAGTTTTGCGAACTGATAAAGAAATATCACCCTGAAAGCTACGAGATGTACTCAAAGGTTGACACAGAGGTTGTACTTAAATTTGTACCAGAAAAAGCTGTGGATTGGCTTTATGAAGCCGGCTCAAGCGATATTTACAACTACGATTTTATAAACAAAACAGTTTCAATACAAAAATACAAAAACGGCAAGGATAAATAATGATATACAACAATATCCGCAAAGGCATTTTTATCGAGAGAAAAAACAGATTTATCGCCATGGTGCTGATTGACGGCGTTTTACAAACGGTACATGTAAAGAATACCGGCAGACTCAAAGAATTGCTGATAGAAGGCGCGCCGGTTTATCTTGAAAAATCCGATAACCCAAGCCGTAAAACCCAATACGATTTGATCTCTGCGGAACGAGAAGGCGTCATCGTCAACATTGATTCGACAGCGCCGAATTTTGTATTTGAGGAATGGGCGAAAGACAACTACCCGAATGCGATTATTAAAAGAGAAAAAACATATAAAGATTCACGATTTGACTGCTTTATAGACAACGGCGATGAAAAAATATTTTGTGAAGTCAAAGGGGTGACTTTATTGAAAAATAATATTGCGATGTTTCCGGACGCGCCGACCGAAAGGGGAATTAAGCATATAAACGGCTTGATTGACGCCGTAAAAAGCGGATACAACGCAAAGTTGTTTTTTGTGATACGGATGCCGGATGCAACAGCTTTTTCGCCAAACTATGAGACGCACAGAGAGTTTGCCGAATCGCTGAAATACGCAAAAGACAGCGGGGTAGATATCGTTGCTTACACCTGTAAAGTGGGTAAAAATTTTATCGAGTACGACAAAAGTGTTCCTGTCATTTTATAAATTGTTGACAAATATTTTTTAATGTAGTATTATTTTCACATACCGAAAAGGCTATAAAAGGGAATAATGATGTTTGTTCATTTTCAGAGAGAAATCGCAAGGTGAAAGATTTCAATGAGAATATCAAGAGCCACCCTTTTGCCGATAGCGAAATAAGTTATCCGTATTGCTGCGTTAAAGCAAAAACAAGTGACATTTCATATGTAATTTGGGTGGTACCACGGTTTGTAAATCGTCCCATAGGCTTTTGCGCCTATGGGCTTTATTTTTTGTATTATAATAATTTGAGGTGAATATTATGAAGTGGACATCAGTTAATGAACTGAGAGAAAAATTTCTCTCGTTCTATCGGGACAGAGACCATAACAGACTCGGCTCTTTCTCACTTATTCCGCAGGACGACAATTCGTTGCTGCTCATCAACTCCGGCATGGCTCCTTTGAAAAAGTATTTCACAGGTGAAAAGACAATGCCGAACAACCGCGCCACAACCTGTCAAAAATGTATAAGAACACCGGATATCGAATCTGTCGGTATTACGGCAAGACACGGTACATTCTTTGAAATGCTCGGCGACTTTTCTTTCGGCGATTATTTCAAAGAGGACGCTACAAAATGGGCATGGGAATTTTTGACACAGGTGCTTGAAATTCCTACTGATTTGCTCTATGTAACAGTTTTTGAAGAGGACGACGAGGCCTGGGACATTTGGGAACACCACAGAGGCGTAGACCCGTCTCACATCAGAAGACTCGGCAGAGACGATAACTTCTGGGAAATAGGCTCAGGTCCTTGCGGCCCATGTTCCGAAATTTACTTTGACCGCGGCGAAAAGTACGGCTGCGGAAAACCGGATTGCGGCCCGGGCTGTGACTGCGACAGATTTATCGAAATTTGGAACTTGGTTTTCACACAGTTTGTATCCGACGGCAAAGGCCACTACGAAAGAATGGCAAAAGGCAATATCGACACCGGTATGGGCCTTGAAAGACTGGCATGCATTATGCAGGGCGTAGACAATATTTTCGAAATTGACTCAATTCAAAATGTTATAAAAGAAGTAGAAAAGATTGCCGGCTATAAATATCACGATGACGCAAAGAATGATATTTCCGTCCGCGTTATTACCGACCATTGCAGAAGCACTGTATTTATGATTTCAGACGGCGTTCTTCCTTCAAACGAAGGCAGAGGCTATGTTTTGCGCCGTCTTTTGAGAAGAGCCGCACGCCACGGCAGAATGATAGGCATTAAGGGTACATTCCTTTCAGTATTAGCCGATACGGTCATCAATGAAAGCATGGACGCTTATCCGGAACTTGCCGAAAACAGAGAGTACATTAAGAGAGTAATTCTCACCGAGGAAGAAAGATTCAATAAGACAATTGACCTCGGTATGCGGAGACTTTCCGAGATTATTTCAAATATCGGCGAAGAAAAAGTTCTCTCCGGCGAAGACGCATTCAAACTCAACGACACATTCGGATTCCCATTTGACCTCACAAGAGAAATTTGTGAAGAACAGGGCATTTCCGTTGATGAAGAAGGCTTCAGAACACTTCTCAAGGAACAGGCCGACAGGGCGAGAGAAGCGCGCAAAAAGAACAACACTATTTCTTGGGCAGACGACTTGTTCAAGACTTTGACTATCGACTCCACCGAATTTGTTGGCTATGACCGGCTTTCATGCGAATGTAAGATTCTTTCTATCGCTTATGAGAACGAATTTACAGAGGCTGTGTCACAGGATGAAGAAGAGGTAAAAGAAAATGTTCTTGTCATAACAGACAAAACTCCGTTCTACGCCACATCCGGCGGTCAAGTTGCCGACAAGGGCACAATTAAGACAACCGGCGGTATTCTAACGGTTAACAATGTCACAAAATCGGGACGCGGTCTCTACATCCACACCTGTACTTTGGAAAAAGGCCTTGTCAAAGTAGGCGAAAACGCCACAGCCGCAGTAGATGTATTTGCAAGAAAATCTACGCAATCCAATCACTCCGCCGCACATCTCTTGCAGGCGGCTCTCAGAAAAGTGCTCGGCGACCACGTACACCAGGCAGGTCAGCAGGTTGACAGCGACAGAGTGCGTTTTGACTTTACACATTTCAGCGCAATGGAGCCAAACGAGATAAAAGAGGTAGAAACACTTGTAAACAATGCCATTTTCTCCGCTCTCCCGGTAGGCACGGAAGAAATGGCTCTCGAGGACGCAAAGAAATCCGGTGCAATCGCCCTGTTCGGCGAAAAGTACGGCAATACCGTAAGAGTAGTTAAGATGGGAGATTTCTCCGTTGAGCTCTGTGGCGGCACTCATGTTAAGAACACATCGGAAGTAGGTCTGTTCAAGATTGTTTCCGAATCCTCGGTTGCTGCAGGCGTCAGAAGAATCGAGGCCGTAACGGGCGCCGGCGTTCTCAAACTTCTCGACGAAAAACAGGCAATAATTGATGCGGCAGCTGTCTCTCTCAAAGCGGCAAATTCAAATGAAGTTGCAAAGAGAGCCGAACAGGCCGCAGAAGAAATCAAAGCTCTGGAAAAAGAAAACGAAGAACTCAAGACACAGATTGCAAAAGGTCAAATTGATTCCATTCTTGCAAACCCTGTGAAAGTCGGCGAGCTTTCCGTATATTCCGCACAGCTGAAAAATACGGATTCCGATGCGCTCAGACAAATCGGCACAATGATTAAAGATAAGAGCGATGACTGCGTAGTCGTACTTTGCGGCGAGACAGAAGGCAAAGCAACATTTGCCGTTGCCTGCGGCAAAAAAGCTGTTACAAGCGGTGTTAAAGCCGGTGCGGTAGCTAAGGCTGTTGCGGCACTGACAGGCGGTAACGGCGGCGGCAAACCTGACTTTGCTATGGCAGGCGCAAAGGATACTACAAAAGTTGCAGACGCTCTTTCACAGGCTGCCGAAATAGTAAAATCCATGCTCGCTTGATTTTTCAATAACTTCAGTGTAAAGGAGATTCATTTATGAATGATTGTCTTTTCTGTAAAATACTGCGCGATGAGATACCGTCGGTTGTTGTTTACGAAAATGAATATGTCAAGGCAATTAAGGATATTGACCCTCAGGCGCCGTTTCATATCATTATTTTATTAAAAGAACACATTGAAAAACCGGCAGATATCACAAGCGAAAACTGCAATTACATCGGTCAGGCGGCTTTGGCTGCCGCCGAAATTGCAAAGCAAGAAGGTCTGACTGACGGATACAGGCTTGTATTGAACAGCGGTTCAATGGGCGGACAGACTGTTAACCATATTCACATGCACATGCTTTCGGGCAGAAATCTCGGCTGGCCTCCGGGTTAATTTGTGAAAATAAAAAGACCTTTGCGGATTATTTCTTTTTCAGCAATAATCGCGGTTTATACAGCAATTTCAATGCCAAAGAGAGTATTTGCCTTCTCTTTGGCATTGTTTGCAATATTTATTGTGCTTCACGCATGTACAAAAAATAAGTATACAAAGCATCTTGTATTGTCTTTGTTCGGCATATTGTTTGCCTGTGCTTACCTTTTAATGTACAACAATATTCATTTTTCAAAAATTTCGGATTATTGCGAAAAAGAGCATATCAATTTCATCGGTAGGATAGTTGACAAACAGTCTACCTCTACCGGTGCTGTTTGCTATACCGTAAAATCCGAAGAAATAGATGGGAATAAAGAAGCGTCGCTTAAACTGTATTTTTATTCCGGTAACGATTACGAATTGAACGATACGATAGAAGCCCGGGGTGAAATAAAGAGGTTTTCCAAAAAATCAAATTACATCTACTATTATTCACAGGGCATAGACGGTTATCTATCCGCAGAATCGGTTTATTCGTATAGCAACACTTCTGCCGACCCGGTGCTTACATTGCGCAAAGCAGTAACCGACAGAGCCGAAAAACTGTATTCTTATTCGGAATTTAAGATTGTCTCTGCAATGGGGCTCGGCGACAAATCGTTTTTGGACGCAAAAACAAAAGAAAACTTTCAAAACGCCGGTATATCTCACGCGCTTGTCGTATCCGGTTTGCACACAGGGATTATTGTATTTGTTTTGAGTACGATAGCTTCGTTTTTGCCGATAGACAAAAAAATAAAGAATTTAATTTTGAGCTTTGCGGTTTTTATTTTTATGGCGTTTATGAAGTTTTCTCCCTCTGTTGTCAGGGCGGGTGTGCTTTGTATTGCGTTCCTGATAGGGAAAAACTGTCTTTTGGAAACCGACAACTACACAGTGCTGGCTGTAATAGTTTTAATATCGCTTATAATAAATCCGTATAATGCGGTAAATGTGTCATTGCTCTTGTCGTACAGCGCGTATATCGGCGTAATAAACGCTTTGGAATTTTCCCAAAAGCACAAACTCACTAAACTATTGACCGCATTTTGCATATCGGTATTTGCGGTTACTTTTTCCTTGCCGGTTTTGGCTCTGTCAAATATGCAAATAATGGCATTGTCACCGTTTGTAAACATTATTCTCGCCCCGGTAATATCGTCGGTATGCGCCCTTTCGTTTTTTACTCCGTTTTTGGATTTTATACCGGTATTTAACTTTTTTAGCAGATTGATTTTAGTCAGAGCAAACGAATTTTTGATAAAGCTGCTTGTGAAATTTACGGAGTTTTCCTCAGAGGAACTGTCATTTTCTATCATTGATATATCCGGAGACTTAACCAAAATATTGATTTTTGCTCTGTTTATTTCAATATTGGTATCTGTTTTACAAACGGAAAACAAAAGATTGAGATTTATTTTGCCGGTTTGTTTTACGGTTTTGACTTTCGTATGCTATAATGTATACAGTTACAATACGGTAAGTGTGTTGTGTTTTGACTCCGGCAGCAACTCTTCCTTTTATGTTGAAAGCAAGACTTCCGACTGCTTGATAATCACCGAGGCCGTAAAAGCGAATACATTGAATAAGATAATAAACAAAAACGCCGACAAAGTGGATTTGCTGATTTATTGCAGCGAAAAGGACGATTTACCGGATTATTTATACAATATTTGCGAAAATGTTACTGTTGTACAAGATACCGTCCACATTGAAAATGATTTGCTATCTTTTGAGTCGGATATCAACAACAAGAAAAAGAAATATTTTTTTGATATAAGCGGAGTGATATTCGGTTTTAGTTTCAATAAAACCGATTTGACAGACGATTTATGTGACTTTTATTTTTTCGGCACCGACGCCCCGTCGGATTTTGCTGCCGTTAATTCGTACTGTTTTTACCCCGTCAAGAAATCTTGCAAAGATTTGGTTGAAAAACACGATTCTGTCATACTTTATGACAGCTTAAATATTAAGATAAACCGCAGGAGCGGAAAATATCAAATTGCAGAGGATGTGAAAAATTTTGGCTCTCAGTTTCAAGTTAACTGATAAAAAAATGTATAGAGTCTGGGGTGTTTTCTCCGAAGATACCTTTGTCTGCAAAGACAATTTGTCTATAATTAAAAATATATGCTCGGCTGACGGGATAGACGACGATTCAATCTCTTATTTCGAACTGGGAAAATTCGATTGGGACGATTTGAAAGAAATAACCGAGACGCCGTCTTTTTTCGGCGAAAGACTTGTTGTCGTTGAGGCAAAAGATATTGTCCGGGCTGTTGACGATGACATAACGCATTTAACAGAAATATGCAAATCCATACAGTTTAATCATCTTCGGCTGATTTGTCCGTATTCGGACGCCAAAAAAATAAAGAATAAAAAATTTGCCCCTTTGCTCGACGCAGTAAAACAAAACGGACTTTTGCATTTTGTTGATGTAATTGATGAAAAATATTTGGTGCAAATGATAATCGAAAGAGCAGAGGCGAGCGGAGCCAAAATATCTAAACAAGTTGCGGAAAAAATAGTAATAAACACCGGCAAGGATGTCGGTTTAATTCAAAATGAGGTCGACAAATACTGCGCCGCAGCAAATTACGGTGAAATTACGGCGGAAACAGTAGATTCGATAGGAATAAAAACGGTCGAGGCCTCGGTATTTGATATGATCGGCCTGATTTGCTCGGACAGACAGTCTAAGGCCGTAGAAAAGCTAAACAGCCTGTTTGAGATGAAAACCGATGAAACCGCAATCATAGGAGCGCTTGAATCTTCTTTTGTCGATATAAACAGGTGTAAAAATGCCGTTAAAAAGAAAATAGACTATAAAACCGTTAACAAAGATTTCGACAACAGACCAAATCCGTATAAATATCAGAAAGCGATGGTATATTCGCAAAAGTTTTCACAGACAAATCTTGAGAAAATACTGAAGCTTTTGCTGGATACGGATATCAAAATCAAGTCCTCTGCAATTGACAAAAAGCAGATTGTATATGTGACGGTTGCACAAATAATGTCGTTGGTAAATAAATAATGAACAAAATAAAACTCAAACAGATTGTCGTCACCGAGGGCAAGTACGATGTTATTAAATTAAACAGCATACTTGACGCCCTGATTATACCTGTAAACGGATTTTCGATATTTAAGGATTCTGAGAAAAAAGAGCTTTTGAAGAAGCTGGGCAAACAAAACGGAATTGTCGTCATAACCGATTCAGACAGAGCCGGTTTCAAAATCAGAAATTATATAAACAATATATGCGCCGGGTGCGATATAAAGAATGTGTATATACCGAATATATCCGGTAAAGAGAGCAGGAAAGATTCGCCGTCCAAAGAGGGCTATCTCGGGGTAGAGGGCATAGATAAAGACATAATTCTCAAATGTTTTGAGCAAAGGGGTGTAACCGAAACCGCCTGGTATGAAAAAGAATACAAACTTACATATTCTGATTTATATGAGCTAGGCCTGTCGGGCACGGATAATTCGTCTCAAAACAGAAAATATCTTTGCGATAAATTGGGTATACCAAGCGCTCTCTCAAAAAAATCCTTCCTCGAAGTTCTCAACAGGATAACAGACAGAAAAGAAATAACCGAAATTCTAAGACAAAAATAAATGTAAGGCTGTTTGTTCTGCACCTCATTATGCAGAGCAGCTCAGCCTTACACTTTTTAATATTCGTAGTATTTTATGTTTTTGCCTTTTGATATGTCTTCCGGGTATTTTTGCCGTGTTTTTTTCATTTTATTTAACAGGGCCTCGTCCAGATTTATGCCGTGCATTTGAATAAAACGCAGTAAAACGAAAAAGACATCGCCCAATTCGTCGCACACCTCGGTGCGCTTCTTTTCGTCAGACATTATTGCCTTAACTTCACTGTCGCTTTTATAGCGGAAAATTTCCATCAATTCATTGCACTCGATAGACATAGCCATAGCCAGATTTTTTGGGTCATGAAACTGCGCCCAATCTCTGATATCACAAAATTCACCGACTTTTTCAGCCAATTCTTTTATCGTACATTCGTTGTTCACTTTAATCACCTCACTGTTAGTATATTATAAACTTTCAAAAAACCAATGTAAAGATAATTATTATTTGCTTGTATTTAACTTTGCAATATGATAAAATCAAGACAAATAACAAAATTATCGGAGGTACAAAATGAAGCTATTCATTGATACAGCTAATGTCGACGAGATCAGAGCTGCTAACGATCTCGGCGTTATCTGCGGCGTTACTACTAACCCTTCTCTTATAGCAAAAGAGGGCAAGGTTTTCAAAGATGTGGTTAAAGAAATCACAACAATCGTAGACGGTCCTATTTCCGCCGAAGTTATCAGCCTTGAAAGCGAAAAAATGGTTGAAGAGGCTCTTGAATTGGCAAAAATTCACCCGAACATCGTTATAAAAATCCCAATGTGTGAAGAAGGTCTCAAAGCCGTAAAGATTCTCTC
>JAQXIW010000034.1 GCA_029007985.1 Oscillospiraceae bacterium
GACCGCGTCGTCGTGTCGGATATTGATCCGGATGTAATATCCGAGGTTGAAGCAATGGTGAACGGAGAAGATGAACAGAAAAACGGCGGTTAATTTTCTTTTAACGCAGCCCGCGAAATTCGGCCAGTTAATAGGCTTTAAGGACCTAACCGAATTACACAACGGCTGGATTATAAAGATGATACAAGACAAAAATGACGCCACGTTACAAGCGCACAGAGGCAGTTATAAAACCACCTGCGTGGCCATAGCGCTGGCGTTAATAATAATTTTGAAGCCGACAAAGACAACGCTGTTCATGCGTAAAACGGATAACGATATTAAGGAGGTAATCCGGACTGTAAAGAAAATTCTGGAGGACCCAAAAACGCGTTATTTTGTGCGCTGCATATACGGAGCCGAGCTCATACTCACAAAGGCCAGCGCGCAGGAACTAAACACAAACCTGAACCAGAGCGTGAAGGGCGCAGCACAGCTGACGGGCCTGGGCACCGGCGGGTCTTTGACCGGCAAACACTACGATTTGATTTTTACAGACGATATTGTCAACCTGGAGGACCGCGGCTCCAGAGCAGAGAGAGAACGCACAAAAAGGATTTATCAGGAGCTCCAGAACATCAAAAACAGAGGTGGTCGCATTTTCAACACCGGCACTCCGTGGCATAAAGAAGACGCCTTCAGCATAATGCCAGAGCCGTTAAAATTCAGCGTATACGACACCGGCCTGGTTTCAAAGGAAGAAATCCAGGCATTGAAAACAACCATGACGGCGGCCCTTTTTGCGGCCAACTACGAGCTCTGTCACATAGCAGAAGATGACGTCTTGTTTACTAATCCACAGACCGGAGCGGCCCCGGAGATCATGCAGAATTGCGACGCACACATTGATGCAGCATACGGCGGCGAAGATTACACAGCATACACGCAAATCCGCAAATACGACGGCAAGATTTATGTCCTCGGCAAACTATACCATAAGCACGTTGACGACGTACTGCCGGAAATTTTGGCCTTACACAGCGCGACGCTTGGCGGCAGGATATACAACGAAAAAAACGGCGACAAAGGTTATTTATCAAAGGAGCTGAAGCAGCTCGGCCAGCGCCCGATGCCGTACCAGGAAAAGATGAACAAATATCTCAAGATTACAACATATCTCAAAGGTTCATGGGAAAAAATAATCTTTGTTGAAGGCACCGACGCTGAATATATAAACCAGATATGCGATTATAACGAGAACGCAGAGCATGACGACGCACCGGACAGCCTGGCGTCGCTAATAAGAATAAAATGGGATAAACGAGACGAAGGCGCAGCGCAGGGCAGCACTTATCGCTCGCTGTTAGCATAGGAGGAGAGAAAAAATGAAGACATACCAAGATTTAATCGCTGTAGGCCCGCAGGAGGACGCCCGCTGCGATTTTATACTTGAAGCAATAACAGAGCACAAGCAGTCGGAGGCATACAACCAGGCGAGAATCGCCCGCGAATACTACGAGCACAGAAACCCGACAATAATAAAATACCAGAAAATAATTTATAACATGTATGGTAACGCGGTGCCGGATATATGGGCAGCAAACCACAAAATCGCTTCAAACTTTTTCAGGTTTGCGGTCACCCAGGAAAATCAATACCTCCTGGGAAATGGCGTGACTTTCCAGAACGAGGACACAAAAGAAAAGCTGGATCCAGATTTCGATTATAAAATTCAGGAAGCAGGCCGCGAAGCACTAATCGGCGGTGTAAGTTTTGTATTTTTCAACTTTGACCGCCTGGACGTATTCAAGATTGAAGAATTTGTCCCACTATATGACGAGGAAAACGGAGCTCTCCGCGCTGGTATTCGCTTCTGGCAGATAGCAGCAGGCAAGCCACTCCGTGCCACACTATACGAGGAGGACGGCCTCACAGAATACATCAAGCACAACGATAAACACAAGCAGGAGAAGCTGCACATCAAGACGCCAAAGCACAATTATATAAATCTTGTAAGACACACAGAGGCAGACGGCGACGAGATAATCGACGGCGAAAATTACGAAGGTTTCCCGATTGTGCCGTTTTTTGCAAACGAGACAAGGCAAAGCGAACTGACCGGAAACCGCGGCACAATAGACGCGCTGGACCTTTTGAACTCTAACCTGGTAAACAATATAGACGACGGCAACCTGATTTATTGGGTGCTGCAGAATGCAGACGGAATGGACGACATCGACGACCGGAAATTTATCGAGCGTTTGAAGACAACACATGTGGCCCACGTTTCCGGAATTGATGGAGCCACAGCGGAGGCGCACACGGTAGAGGTGCCATTCACAGCCAGCCAGACAGCAATCCAGATTATAGAAGACCGCCTTTATAAAGACTTTATGCGGTTTAACGTAAAGGACCTCACCGGAGGCACAAAAACAGCCACAGAAATCCGCGCAGCATATCAGCTCCTCGACAGTAAAGTGGACGCTTACGAGTATCAGGCAATTAAATTCATCCGCGGCATTTTGAAGCTCGCGGGGATAGAAGACCGCCCGACATTTACCCGCAGCAGAATCGTCAACGCACCGGAGGAAATACAGACAATTCTGCAGACAACAGATTATCTCGACAGCGAGACAATAACAAAGAAGATCCTCGACACAATAGGCCTCAATGACTATACACAAGATGTCCTCAAAAAAATGAAGACGCAGGAAGGCGGCAGATTTAACCTGGTTGAAGGCGAAGGCATGGAGGAATAAAACATGCGGAACAAATCAACCGAAGCGACAGAGAAGAAGCTCCGGGCCATAGAAAAAGAAGTCCGGAAGATATACAAAGAGGCTTACAAAGGCATAACCGAAAAGTGGTCAAAGTATATGCGGACGGTTGAGGCAAGCGCAGCAGACCGCAAAGAAGCGTGGGAATTGGCAAAGAAGGAGAACGGCGAAAACAGCCCGGAGGCCCAGGAAGCAAAGAAGGCTTACACGGAATACCTGAAGCAAGCAACGGTCGTGAATTCCAGATTCAAAACCATGCAGCAGGAGACAGCTCAGAAGATAACGCAGCGGAACCAAATCGCCGCACAATACGTCAACGGAGAAATGGCAAGCGTTTATATTTCAAACTACAACGAAACAGCAAAGGTCCGGCACGCTGTAACCGGGTACAATTTTACAGAGGTAAACGAGGCGACAGTCGCGAAATTGATTACAAACAAAAAAGACAGCCTCCTGCCACAAAGTGAAATCGACATTCCAAAAGACATGGCCTGGAACAAGCAGAAGATGACCGGCCAGGTCCTACAAGGCATACTCCAGGGCGAAGGAATCCCGCGGATTTCAAAACGCCTTCAAAAGGTAATCGGCATGAACGCAGCCAGCGCGGTCCGCAACGCCCGCACGATGATAACAGCAGCACAGAACCGAGGACGCCTGGACCAGATGAAGCAGCAGCAGAAAATGGGAATCCGCGTCCAGAAGGAATGGCTGGCCACAAAGGACCGGAGAACCAGAGACAGCCACGCAGAGCTCGATGGCGAGCGCGTAGACCTTAATAAACCATTCAGCAACGGTCTCATGCAACCGGGAGATCCCGCAGGAGAGCCTGCGGAGGTATACAACTGTCGCTGCACGCTTGTATATTACTATCCGGACTTTGACATGGACGCAGAAGAAGCGGACAACAAGCTGGAGGACGAAGAAGAAAAAAATTCTCTTGACTTTGAAGGCAACTCGGGTATTATAGTGAGTGGGCGGAGAACAATCTCGCAAGAGGACCTCGAAGAAATGAATGAGGAACAAAAGAGAAGGACGCTCCACGCCGCGCGATATTACGACGAGATAGAGGGAAGAAACACTGAATCTGTTGTAAATTCAATACGGAAAAATTCTGGCTTTGATGTTGAGGAAATAAGAAAAGTTTACAACTATATCATAGTAGACACTCACGACTTTTTAGATACACCCGACAAAAGATTTTACCCTTCATATTGGATGGCACAGTCTTTCCAACATTTAATTGAAGGAAAAAATATTCTCCCGATGGATATACTTTGCATAAACCACGAGCTCCTCGAAATCGAACTAATAAGCAAAGGCATGACGCAGGATGAAGCACATCTTGAGGCGACAAAAGCATTTAATTATACGGCTCGGTGCAGAGAAATGGAAAAGAAGGAAAAAGGCAAAAATGGTTAGATACAAACTTGTTGAAATAAAAGAAAATATAGCAACATACAACTATTTTGTAGACGAAGGAAGTGACCCGGGAATTTTTACATTTAATTTGAATACAAAGAAATTTTCAAGAATAAAATTATCCGAAGATGACTTAAACGCCGGAGACTTTGAAGGATATGCAAAAATATCAATATTAAGAAAATTTAAGGCTGATAACAAAGCACCGGAAAGCGGATACATGGTGGTGTACTAATGGCATTTAAAGATAATACCGCAGAGGTAAAAAAGAGCGTCCACGAGCTCCAGCATTGGAAAACGGCAGAAAAATATACAAAACTATTCGGACCGATAAAAACAGAAGGCGACTATTTCAAATATCTTGAATGGGCGAATCGGGAGGCCAAAAAAGAACTTGATGTTTTAACTTCCCGTGGATATAATGTCGTTGTAAGCAGATACGCAAAAGAATCGCTAAAAAAACAAGAGTATGCGGAGGTTTTAGCGGAATATAACGCTTTTAGAGGATAAAAAATGCTTTTACAATACACACCAGAAATGCTGGAAATTGAAGAAAAAATCGACAAATATCAGGTCGTATCAAATAACACTATCAGCTGGAAAGAAGGCACACCGCAGGAAATAAAGGACCTTCGGGCCAGATTTGACGAGCTGTGGGAGGAACAGAAACGCGCCTGGATAAAGGAAAACATATAATGGCATTCAAAGACAACACCGCAGAGGTAAAAAAGAGCGTCCGCGAAGCGTTGGAGCAGGCCGCGCACATAATCGGCGGAATGATGGAAACCAACGCAAAGAAGAATCTAACAAACTTTATGTGGGAACACAAAACGCGGAATATAAAAAATGAAACCTTCCACGCGGCAATCGACACCGGCCTCCTTCGTAACTCGATAACATACGCGGTCAGCGGAGGCCCGGCAAGTATAACCACATACAAAGCCGACACCGGCGGAGGCACCGGGTCATACGGAGGCACAGCACCGGAGGAAGAAAACGGCGTCCGGGTATATATAGGCACAAATGTGCAATATCGGCCTTACATAGAGCTCGGCACCCGCAGCATTCCAGCGGTCCACTTTTTGCAGGACGCAGCAGAAAAACACAGCAAACAATACAAAAAAGTAATAGACACAATGCTTAATCAAATAGAATAAAGCGTGTCCGCCCAGGTTTGACCGCCTGGGCCTTTTTATTTTGTTCTTGGTAAAAAGATACCAAAAAACAAAAGCGGGCGAAATATAGGCAATTTGAGGCAATAAAACACATCATTAAAAATCACCCGGGGCCCGTGTTACACTATAAACGCAAAATTATTTCAAACGGGAAAGCAAACCCGCCGAAGCATAGGAGAAACAAAATGGCACTAACAAGAAAATACCTCAAAGCCCTCGGCATTGAGGATGAAAAAATCGAACAAATCATCGAAGAACACGCTGAAACAGTAAACGCTCTCAAAGCAGAGAGAGACGAGCTGAAGGCGGCAGCAGGAGCCACAGCAGACATCCAGAAGCAGTTGGAAGAAGCGAAGAAGGCAGCAGAGGAAGCAAAAACACTCAAAGAAGACCTCAAAAAGAAATCTGCAGAGTTTGAGGACTACAAGAAGGGCGTCGAAAGCAAACGGGCCCAGGATAAAAAATTCGCTGCATACAAAGAGCTCCTGAAAGAAGCAGGCGTCAGCGAAAAGCGCATTGAAACAATTCTCAAAGTTTCGGACCTTTCAAAGGTTGAGCTGGAGGAAGACGGCAAAGTGAAGGGCGCAGACGACCTGAAGAAAAATATTCAGACCGAATGGTCGGATTTTATAACAACAGATAGAAGGCAAGGAACACATACTCCAAACCCGCCAGCAGGCGGAAGCGATGATCCAGACATTGAAAAGATGTCCATGAAGGAGTACATCGAATACAGAAAAAAGAAATAAAAGGAGAAATCAGGAATGGCAAACACAATTCTCACCCCTTCCATAATTGCAAAGGAAGCCCTCGCTGTTTTGCGTAACAACGCTGTAATGGCTAATCTTGTACACAGAGACTTCTCAAACGAATTTGCGGCCGTAGGCGATACAATTACAGTAAAAAAGCCTGCAACTTTCGTCGCAAAAGAATATACACAGAGCGCAGGCATTGACGTTCAGGACGCGACAGAAACTGGCGTCCCGGTAAAAATCGACAAACACCTTGATGTTTCATTTGCGGTTACATCAAAGGAAATGACGCTCGATATTGCGGACTTTTCAAAGCAGTTTCTCGAGCCGGCAATGCAGGCATTCGCAGACAAAATCGACGCATACCTCATCGCCCGGGCAAGTGGAAGCGGCGTTACAAATTCAGTAACATCAACCGGCGCAAAGGAGGACATGATCGCTGCAAGAAAATTCCTCACAAAGAACGCAGCACCACTCACCGACAGACATTATGTTTATAACGCAGAGACAGAAGCAGACCTTCTCTCAACAGACCTCTTCGTCAACGCTTCAGCAGTAGGCGACGAAGGCACAGCGCTCCGCGAGGCATCCCTCGGCCGCAAGTTTGGTATGGACTGCTATGTTGACCAGAACATCGCAGACGCAACAACAACCGGCAACGCAAAGGCCCTCGCATTCCACAAGAACGCATTCGCTCTTGTAACAAGACCTCTCGCACTTCCGGAAGGCGCAGCAAAGGCATCAATTGAAAACTACGACGGCTTCGCTCTTCGCGTAGTATACGGCTACGATATGGACAAGAAGACAGACACAATCTCGATTGATATGCTCTGCGGCACAGCAATCCTCGACAAGAAGCTCGCTGCAAAAGTGGTCAAATAATACGCGCCGGAGGAAAGAAGCATGGTCGGTGAAATATTGGCAATTCTCCATAACTATTTTGTAAAAGAAATACATACCGGAAGATTTGAAATCAGCAACGGCCAGCTTCAGGGCGTAGACATAGCGCCCGGTCAATTTTACAGAGTGATCGGCAGCGTCTACAACGACGGCGTTTACAAATACCCTGAAGCCCACCAGGCAGATGAATCATTCCAGGGCGCGGTGTGGACGCTCGCCGTCCCTCAAGACTTGGAAAAATTGGCGGAAGAAATAAAGGCTTATAACGAGAAGAACCAGGCTGGACCTTATACGAGCGAAAGTTGGGGAGGTTACAGTTATTCAAAGCGGACCGGGAACAACGGCGCACCAATAAGCTGGCGCGAAGCATACCGGACAAGACTTGCGAGGTGGAGAAAATTATGAGTCTTTTGAGCGCAGCATTTGAGCCCTGCGCGTTTATTGAAAAGACAAGACAGCCCGACGGCTTGGGCGGATATAAAACAACATATAAAGAAGGCGCGGAGTTTGAGGCGGCAATCAGCTTCAATAATACTTTAGAAGCCAGAACCGCACAGAAGCAGGGAGTCAAATCCCTCTACACAGTAACGACAGCGCGAGGCGTCGGCCTCGAATACCACGAGATTATAAAAAGAATTTCGGATGGTAAATTATTTCGAATAACATCGAATGCAGCCGACAACCACACGCCAGCGTCCGCGTCTTTTAGTATAGAGCAAACAAGCGCGGAGGAATGGACACTCGAATGAACAAAGCAGCGGCACTCTATAATTTTTACAGTAAATTTTTACCAGCATACGAAGAAAACAGCGTCCCAGACGACGCAGAACTGCCTTATATAACATACCAGGTCGCTCTCGATAATTTCACCGGAACTGTGCAGCAGTTAACGGCTTCAATCTGGTACAGAGACACCAGCTGGGCCCAGATAACCGAAAAAGCGGAGGAAATCCGGGAGGATATAAGCAGAGGCGGCACGATTGAAAAATGCGACGGCGGGCGGATTTGGATAACAAGAGGCCAGCCATTCGCACAGTATATGGCAGACGATACAAAGGACGAGGTCAAGAGAATCGTCCTTAACATAAGCGCGGAATTCATAACCGCGGAATGAGAGGAAAATGCGAATGAGATATACAAAAATCCCGCAGGATACATTCAAAAAGTTGCAGCTCAACGCAGGCGTGCTTGTATCCGAATTTGAACCGGATACCGGAACAGTGGTCGAAAGTAACATCCTCGGTGCCACGAGCGGAGGCGTTAACTTTTCTGCTACGCCTGAATACCGCGACGACGGCGAGGACATAGACAACTGTCCCAAAAACATGAAGGAGCTCAAAAAGCTCGACAGCTGGACCGCGGTCATTTCCGGTACATTCCTCACAATGGATACAGCCCAGGCGAAGAGCCTCATCGCAGCAGCAGACGTCGCAGAAAATAAAATCACACCGAGAAACGACCTTAAAACGACGGATTTTGACGACATCTGGTGGGTCGGCGATTATAGCGACGAAAACGGAAACGCAAACGGCGGCTTCATGGCAATTCACCTGATGAACGCGCTGTCAACTGGCGGATTTAGCATTCAGTCAGGCGACAAAGCAAAGGGACAGTTTGCGTTTGAGTATACAGCACATTACAGCAACACATCACCAGAAACTGTGCCATTTGAAATATACATCAAGACCGGCACGGTTTAAGCGGAGGAAAACATGAAACTGTCCGATTTTAGAGGCGACGAGGCTTATCAAGTAATAGCAGACCTGATGGACCCGGTCGCAGAAATAACAACAGACGAGGCGCTCGCAAATATGCGGAAATCAGCCACCAGGCTGAAAACAGCACAGTATATAATCCGCACCCATAAGCAGAGCATAAACACGATCCTGGCAATTCTGGACCGAAAGAATCCGGAGACATACGAGCTCAACCGGGCCCAGCTTTTGATTAAAGTTTTAGAGCTTCTAAACGACAGAGAGCTCCTCCGGCTTTTTCAATAAGCAGAGCAGAAGGAGGCAGCGCAACGCTCCTGCTTTGCTTGTATGAAGCAAATAAAATAATAACAGTAAAGTCATTTTTACGATATGTCGTTGAGCGCTACCACGAAGACCAGCGCGCGCTGGCATATCGTATTTATTTAACAGATACATGCCGTCTTTATATTTCAGCTGCAACCGGAGAAATGCCAAAGCGATACGCTGAAATCGCGGGCTATATTAAACCGGATACACGCACAGCAGAAGATATCCTGGAATATTTGAAACGGCAGGGAATAGAGGTGAAAGAAAACGAAGTTATTTGAAATATTCGCAAAACTAATCCTCGACTCCGGAAGCTTTAACAAAGACCTGGACAAAGCGACAAATGCAGGCAGAGGCGCAGACGAAACCTTACAAAAAGGCCTAGTTACAACATTAGGCAGCAAACTGGCCAGCGCAGCAAAAATCGGTGCGGCAGCCGTAACAGCGGCCACCACGGCGTCTGCCACAGCATTAACAGTGCTTACAAAACAAGCAACCGAAGCATACGCAAATTACGAGCAGCTGAAGGGCGGCGTTGAGACATTATTTAACGAAAGCGCTGATTTGATGATGAAATACGCCGCAGACGCATATAAGACGGCCGGGGTTTCATCAAATACATACATGGAAACTGTAACGAGCTTCGCAGCAGCCCTTACAAAAAGCGTCCAGGCGGCAGGAGGAAGCATGAACGAGGCCGTCGAAATTGCAGACACCGCCATGCGAGATATGGCCGACAACGCAAATAAAATGGGCACTTCAATGGAAAGTATACAAGCGGCTTATCAGGGATTTGCAAAGCAGAACTACACAATGCTTGACAATTTGAAGCTTGGATATGGCGGCACAAAAGAAGAAATGGAAAGACTCATCGAGGACGCAAACAAGATGAGAAAGGCCCAGGGATTGGCGGCAAATCTTACAATTTCTTCATACGCGGATATTGTAACGGCTATACACGAAGTCCAGGTCGAAATGGGAATTTTTAACACCACAGAGCTTGAGGCCACACAGACCATTTCTGGATCGCTAAATATGCTCAAAGGCGCCTGGGACAATTTGCTCGTAGGCTTTGCAGACCAGGAGCAAGCAGTCGGGCCGCTTATAGATCGGGTTTTATCAAGCCGGGAAACATATCTCGCAAATATAATGCCAAGAATATCCGAAACATTGGCAGGCATAGCGGAAGGCGTAACAAACGCATTACCGGCAATCCTTGAAAAAATTCCAACGATTGCCGGGGAAATGCTTCCGAGGCTAACAGAAACGGCGTTACTTTTAGTAACTACACTCGGAACCTCGCTGCTTGAATACACGCCGATATTAATAGAAAACGCCATGTCCATGATGTCAAATCTTCTGCTGAATTTTGCTAATAAAATGCCGGAGTTTTACGAATGGGCAAAGAGGCTTGTAATCAATATAGGTTCAACGCTTTTGAAGAACCGGCCGTCGCTGATAGGCAGCGCTTTGTCACTGCTTGGAGCTTTGCTCGGAGGAATTAGCCAGGCATTGCTGGATGTAGGCGGCGCAATAGTAACCGGCATTTGGAATGGTATCAGCAACGCGAAAGCATGGTTTGAAAGCCAGGTAAAGGGCTTCTTCAGCGGCATAGTTAACGGTGTAAAGGGCGTCCTCGGCATTCATTCGCCTTCGAAAGTATTCGCGGAAATAGGCAGATATATGGCAGAAGGCCTCGGTGAAGGCTGGTCCGACGAATACAGCAAAATCCGCAAAGATATAACAAACGGCCTGGATTTTCAGGCACCACAGCAAACCTCAACCTCGCAGGAGAAGCCAAAACAATTGCAGATAATCTTACAAATAAAGGTCAGACAAACGGTGCAAAAGCACTTGCATATGTTCTAAGTAAGAACAGCTCAAAGGATGCTAATAAAGTCGCATCAGAGTTTGATTATCTGTACAAGCAGGGATTTACAGGCAACAGCAGAATAAACATGCTAAGTAATGGTGTGCTGGATAATGCAGCTGCATATGTAGCATTCTCCGCCGGTATCAACGATAACCGATTAAATCTTAAAAATACACAGGTTGTCAATAAAGGCAAGGGCGGTTTCATAGACACCGGAGCTAAGGTAAGTGACAATATTAAAAAGCGGATGGATGTTGTAGGACAAAAGTCCGGTGTAAAATTTAGAGTTGAAGATAATCTTACGGATTCCAACGGTAAAAAAGTTAATGGCTATTATGACTCAGGCAATAACACAATTGTGATATCATCCGATGCAAATATTGCTCAGGTTGCCGCACATGAGTGGGTACACAGACTAAGAAAAACAAGTGCATCTTCATATAAGTCACTTGCAGATAATGTCATGAACACTATCAACACAGTGCCACATCTCAAGAAACATTATGACGAATATCTTAAGAGATACAATAATGACGGTCTTGACAATACGGCTTACTTTGAAGAAATGGTAGCTGAGTTTACCGGCGATCTTTATGGCATTGAAACTGTTGCAGACATGTTTGCAGATGTTCCTACAACCACACTCGGTAGGATCAAGAAACAGCTTAGAAATGTTATATCTGACTTTACAAGGGCAAGCTCTGCTACAGATATTGCGGGCCTTGCAAAAATTGACAGAGCAATGGGTATTGCTATTAACCGACAGGCAGAAATTGTCAATGATTGGAATAATGCTGTGAGAGCCGGAGCAAATAAAAAAGCCGCCACCGGAGAAGGTGACGGAGTTGTTAAAACAGATTATAAGAAAGCAAAAACCAATACCGGCATTTATGAAGGTATGAGTGATGCTGAAAGATATGAAATACTGAAATATAAACAGCTTACTGTAGTTAATACTGAAGGGTTTGTGCTTGACGGGGAACTTTTGGAAAAAATCAAAATACAAAAGAAATCTCAAGCGAATAAGATGTTCAGAGAACTTGCTGAAAAACTGGGCATTATAAAAAAATACTCTACAAAAGATATTGACTTTGAATTCAATTTTAGTAAGAAAAACGCTGGCGAAAGCTCAAATAAAACAAGCCGTTCAAATCATGTTTCATTGGCGAAAGCGTTCCATTATTTTGAAGATATTGTCGATAATGCTGTTCTGATAGAAGTACATGAAAACGATGAAAAGCATGATGTTGATACATCTTTATTGCTTGTGTACGAATTGATAAGCGGATACAATACCGAAGATGGTTTTGTGCCTGTAAAATTTACTGTAAAAGATTTTACAGGAAAAGATTCAATATTGTATGCAGTAACAGTATATCAGACAATAAAAAAAGCCGACATCGTTACACAGACCTCCACTTCACAGAGTGGCAAGAACAGTGCTCCGTCAGCTTCTATTTTCAGTTTAGCGGAAATTTTCAGAAATGTCAATAAAGAGGACTCATTGTATCAATATATTCCACCTCAGTTCTTTGAGGGTGAAAGATACAGTTATGGTGGCACAAGAGCTGCTTATGCTCCGGATACATTCCTGCAGGCTGACAGGATGCGTGATTTCAATTATTCTGATGAAGATATCCGAAAAGAAACTGGCTGGTTCAAAGGCGGAGACGGCAAATGGAGATTTGAAATTGACGACAGTAAAATGCAAGTTGATTTTAACGGCAGAAATCACAGAAATCCGTACATAAGGAAGTATTTCAATCTGCTTGACGAAATCTATATGTCCGAAGATTATGACGAGTCCAAGACAGACAAAAAGAAACTGGACGAACTGAACTCTTTGGAAGAAATGCTGAAAGATGTGGATAAATCACCGAAGAGACTCGGGGACATAATTTATCACCCTGACCTTTTCTTGTACTACCCTGAACTTGAGGAACTATCGGTAGTATTCAAAGACTTGCCGGGCGGAACATTAGGCAGAGTGATTGACAACAGGATAGAGCTCGACAGAAGTCTCAGATTAGATACAAAAAAGCGGAAAAAGACTCTTATTCACGAGATACAGCATACCATTCAGATGATTGAGGGATTTGCCGGCGGAGCGAATGTTGAGTATTGGAGAGGTAAAGGAAAACAGGCTGATTTGCAAAGAGCAAACCGAGCATTGAAAACAGCCGAAAACAACTACAAGAAACAGTATACAAAGTGGCCGAAAGATTTTCAAAATTTGGCGGATGAGATGTATTCAAATGAAAGTTGGGTTGAAAACAGGGATGGCGAAAAGATAAAGCAGTTATACGAAAAGGCGGAAACCTTGTATCCGGATGAGTTTGACGAATATTTTGATTTGTCGTGGGATTTGTTCAAGGCTTATGACCGGTTGAAAAATGTCAACAGAGAAGATTACAAGCCTACTTTTGATGAGTATGACAATTATCTTTTTACCGCAGGAGAGCAGGAAGCCAGAGATGTACAAAAACGACTCGACTATACGGCGGAGCAGAGAAAATCCGAAAAGCCGTTTTCGGGCGATGACAACACTGTTTATGTAGAGGGTATGCCAGATAATGCAAATAGGGATGATGTTAAGTACTCGAGGTTTATAAATCAAAATTCAACCGATGAGGAAAGAACGGAACTATTATCAAGGGAAACAATCAATGTCGTTGAAGTTGATGATTTAGAACTAAGCAAAAATTTAATTCGAGCTCTAAACGAAGGAATCGGAATTAGGGGCTTGAAATCATCGTTTGTAAAGCTTGCATCTGACTTGAATCTATTAAAGATGTATCAAAACAAAGATGTTGAGTTTTCTTTTGGATTCAGTAATTCAAGAGTAAAAGAGAGTGTTCAAAAACAAATAGACCATAAAATGAGCCTTTCTGACTTGGAAAGATTATTTAATGTTTTAGAGTATGTTATAGAGAATGCGGTAAAAATCAGAGAACATTCTGATATTTATGCAAACACCCCAAGATACGACAAGTCAATAAAATCTGTTCACGAACTGTTTAGTGCGTTTAGCTATAATGAAAACATTGTACCTGTAAAATTGGTATTAAAAGAGTTTTCAAATAAGCCGAGCACACTCCACTTGGTTGTAACATCTGACAAAATAAAAAAAGCAGATATCAAAACTGCAACAAATGATATAAATCAAATGAATACAGCTACTTCTGCTTTCACTTACAATGTAGCAGAATTACTTAAAAAAGTCAAGGATGAAAAGATTGTTGAAAATATTCCAAAGCAATTGAGATGGCATGATAACACAAAAAATGAAACGAATATATACAGCAGAAAAGACTCTACTGGTAGGTCTCTTACAGCAGAACAGATAAAGTATTTTGCCGATAGTAAAATAAGAGATGAAGACGGCAATCTGCTTGTTGTATATCATGGAACAGACGCTGACTTTACAGTGTTTGACAGAACAAAGTCAAGAGCTAATATGGACATTCAGGGCAGTTTCTTCAGTCCATGGGACATAGATGCCGGTGGGTATGGTGGCAATGTAAAAGCATACTATCTGAACATAAAAAATCCTGCACCTGAAGGAATAGGCTACAAGGCATTAAACATGTTTAAGGGGCAGAACAATGCCGGTGTAAAGGCAAGAGAATATCTTGAAAATCTTGGCTATGATGGAGTAAATAATGGTGGCGAAGAGTACATTGCATTTAATCCTGAACAGATTAAACTTGTGGACAATAAGAAACCTACAGATAATCCGGATATCAGATACTCAAGGACAGGTGACAGTTTAACAGGAAAAGAGTATAATATTCTTAATTCAAAATTAATGCAGAAAACAGGGGATATTATTGAGTTAGAGGATGGTGGCTATGCTGTTCCTGTTGGGGAGACGGTTGGTACACCTAATAAACTTGTCATTACAAATGGTGACATTTCAAATCCTTCAGTAGAAACTGTATTTGAAATAAACTATAACAAAGAAACTATAAGCACTACATCGGTAATAGGAGAATATTTAGATGCTAACAGCAGACAAGGACTATATTTACAGAAACAAGATGTTGAGAATCTTTATGGACAAGGGATTATCACAGAACACAAGAACATTAATCACAAGCCAGTTCCGTCATCTTCAAGAGGGGGAGAAGGAAGCATTAGCACAAAAGATGGTGAAAATAATGGAAACAGCAAGCAAGGAGTCAGATATCATTGGGATGCTGAAGGAACCTTTGTAAAGTACAGCAGAAGAGATTCTAAACTTCCGGCTTATGAGGAAAGACTGCTCAACGGTGAACTGTTCAGGGGCAAGAGCGAAAAGGCTGTATACGAATACACAAAGGACATTTTGGCTAAGATGTCATCTAATTTGAAAGCAGACGAGACAGCCGAAAGAATACAGAAACTGTATGACGATATGCAAAGGTCTCTTGAAACGGATAAAAAATTCGGTGTGACGGTCATCAATAACTATGAAGCATATCAAAACAGAGCACAGGAATTGGCAAAGGAAATCGTCGATAGTGCGGTGGACATTACGGAAGACCAAAACCGAATTCTGAAAGATGAAATTGCGGAGTATTTCAGAACTACACGGCTTGATACCAGCAGCATACAGGCGGCAGATCTTGGAGTAGATTCAAAATCAGAAATCTTACGAAAGTATTTCGGCAATTTCCGATTCAAAAAAAGCTCAGCAGGACACACCGTTCATCAAGTCGACACTATGTATCGGGAACTTAACGGAATGTATCGGGGCATATTCCCTGACGACATTACAAACACTGCAGAGCAATTCAACAGATTTATCGAGGTAATGGATTGGATAAAGACGGACGAGAGCTTTGAGGAAAAACTTTTTAACGAAAAAGACGAGGACTATGAACTTGTAGTTGAAAATGTGGCAAATTCCATTCTCGGCAACTATTGGCTGACAGCTGATGCGCCGCTTAAAACGGATATGCAGAAGTATGTCAACAAGCTGAAAAACGAAATCGAGAGGCTCAAAGAAGAAGTCAATGCCGCAAAGACACGGACGGACAAAGATAAGCTTTTGAGAGATTGGTTGAGAGCAAAAGACTTTAATGAAGGCAAGAGCCGGGCAAACGCAAAATGGGAAAAGAAAAATGTAAAGGCAATGGAAAAGATAGAGAGTCTTGAATCTGTTGTAGACGATTTGATTTTCCAAATATACGCAGGTCAGGAAACCCTTGCAAACACAATCGAAACGCACAAAAACCTGAACAGAATTCTTGATATTGCTACCACATTCAAGCAATGGGGTAAAGGCGTTAGGAGCGCATCTGAACTTAATGATCCGGTGCTTACAGAATATGCAAGACAACTTGGTAAAATTAAGTACAGAAGTGACATCAGAAAAGCAAGCTCAAGAGGTATCATAGCAACACTTGATCCATTCTATAAGCAGAGCATTCTTGGCGATTACTACAGTGACGAAATTCGCACCAGAATAGACTTTATCCTTGCTAATAAGGAAAGCACAAAGCCACTCAGCAGCGAGGAAATACAGGCAATTTCGGACATTATGCAAGGCATTAAACATCTGTATCAGACATATGATAAGATGGTTATGAATGGCAAGAGAGTAGGAATCAGAGAGGTTGCCAAGGCTGAAAGTGATATTCTTGACAAGTCCACATATAGTGAGACAAGAATTAAATTCTTCAACATGTTATCTGACAAGCTTAATACAAGAGTCGGTTATGATGCATCAAAGGCAGTTAATGCGGTACTAAATGAAGTTGTAGAGCCAAGAGTAGTCTTTGGTACGGTAGAAAGCTTTGACGAAAACGGTATCCTGACAAAAGCATTCAATGACATCACAAAGGGCGAGACTGAAATGAACAGGCTCAACATTGAAATGTTAAGAGAAGCAAATGACTTTATAAAGGAACACAAAGGATATGGTGCAAGACTCAAAAACAAGACAATTGTGTTTGAGGGAAGAACAATCTCTGTAGGTCAGGCTATTACACTTTACATGACAATGCAAAGACAGCAAGCATGGCGGTCGCTCACAGGTGACCATGTCGGTGCAGGTGCATGGATCAAGGATGCAAAAAGCGGTAAGTATTCGCATCTTGTATGGACAAAACGCAATGCATCTGTTGAAGAACAGAAGCAAGTAATGAAAGATGTATCGGATGTTCTTTACAACACATTGAGCGAGGAAGACAGACAGTTTATCACTATAGCTCAAAATCTCTTTGACGGTATGTCTAAAGAGCTTAAGAGAGAAACTGATATGAAGATACTCGGTTTCACAAACATTGAAGAAGAGTCAGGATACATACCGATAAGCAGAAAAGGAACACAGATAGCTAAAGCCTATGCTGATACCAACTCAATGCTAAAAGATGTAACTTCAGCCTACAACTATTCATTTAACAAGGACCTGAAAAAGAATGTACAGCTTGGACTTGAAATACTTGATATTTATGACCTTATGAAATCCCATTCTCGCAAGATGTCAATGTATGCTGCGCTGACAAATCCTCTTCAGAATCTTGATAAGATACTTAACTGTAATCTTGCTTATGATGATAAGGGAAATAAAGTCGGTGTATATAACATCAGAGAGAGACTGAATGAGATGTGGTCGGGATGGGATAAGTATTATTCAAATCTCATTACTGACATACAGAACAAGGGCAACGGCGGTCAGTCAGTTATTGTCAATAAAGTAAGATCAGCTTTTGCAAATGCTCAGCTCGGATTTAATCCGAAAGTAGTGTTAACGCAGTTTGCTTCTTATCCAACGGCGATGATTTATCTGGATGCAGATTCACTCGCAAAGGGTGTTGGAATGAAGACGGACTTTGATGCACTTGATAAGTACAGCGGATATGCCATGGCAAGAGCTTACGAAGACGGTGTTGTTCAGTCTGAAGGATTGATTGACACATGGGGCAAGATAACACAGTTTACAACAAAGGGTATATCCTTTATGGATAGACAGACAATCGGTAAGCTGTGGAATGCATGTCAAGTAGAAGTTGAAGCAAAGGACAATCTTAAGATAGGTACAGAAGAAAACTACAAGGCAGCTGCAGAGCTACTTGAAAAAGTATGTAGAGCAACACAGCCAAACTACAGTAACTCTGAGAGATCAGGTCTGATGCGAAACAAGAATGCGATTATATCTTCATTCACAATGTTCACTTCAGTGCCATTGAAACAGCTCTCAAGGACTGTTGAAAGTGCAACAAAACTTTCACTGCTCAACGATGTATATAAGAATAATCCTTCAGCAGAAAACAAGCAGAAACTTGACAATGCTAAGAAGGAAGCCGCAAGAGTACAGGCATCAATATTCCTGGCAAATGCAATGTATGTTCTTATGGCAATGGGTGTTAAATGGTTGTTACCTAAGAAGGAAGAAGACAAAGAAATAACAACAGCAAAGTTTGCTACCGGCATGTTTGAAACATATATTGGTATGATGCCACTTGCAAAAGACTTGTATAATTATTTCTGGAATGGATATGAGATCAACAACTTCTTCTACAGTTCATTAACAGATGGACTTGGTGCTGTAAAGAATTTCACAAGTGATTTTGCTGATGATCCTGTTCATGCAACTGCAGATTTTGTATCTGTTATTGCTCAAATGTTTGGTATGCCAATAAGAAATGCTCAGAATGTCTACAAAGGTGTTATGAACAGAGTGTTTGTAACACAGGGCGGCGAGCTTGGATACAAAGCACTTAAGACGACAAAGCCTGTAACAAGCAGTTACTACAGAGATGATTATCTTGAACTTATCTCTAATACATTACTTAAAGGTGATGTTGAGACTGCAAAGTCAATCATCAATGATATGGTAAAGTCAGGTGTTAATAAGTCCACAATATCATCTTCAATGAAGACATATCTTGCAAAGAAGATTTACAAGGCATGGAAAGAGAATGATGAGAAGGCTTTCAATGATGTAAGCAAAATTCTTAAGGCACTTGGCTGGAGTCAGAAAACAATCGAGTCTCAAATTATAACACAGATGAAGAAGGAAATTGTAACAGATGACAAGGACTTTCAGAAGCTGTTAAGACTTGTTAAGAACTACAGAGCAGGCAAGAGTAGATACACAAGAGAAGAACTACTTGAAATGATTGATGAACTTATCACGAAATGGACTGATAAGGGATACAATAGATCAACCGTAGAGAGTATATTCAGGATTGCATTGAAATAGGAGATAGCATGGACAGGGAAGCTATTCGTAAAGCTATGGAAATGCTAAGATAATAACAAATTCGTGGCAGAATTATAAAGCCAAAAAGTGCATAATTTGGTTTTTCCGCAGAATATAGGCAAAAAATAAGAGCACCAAAAGGTGCTCTTTTTCTATTGGTGGAGGCGACGGGTGTCGAACCCGTGTCCGAAAAACCGTCTGCGACAGTATCTACGAGTGTAGTTTATCTATGACATTCCCTCAGCGACAAGCCGACAAACAGGCTGTCGCGTCGGTAGCTTCATCAGTTCATGACACACAACAAAGCTTGAGCGTGTTCACGGGCTCTATCTGCGTGACGCCACGACCCCGACCGATAGAAAATCGGGCGTGACGGCTGTTAAAAATTAAGCAGCTACTAATTCTGTACGATTAGCGTTTATTTTCTTGACACTTTTTAAGTGGTGCATCGCCACTACCCGCTACTCTCGTTTTCGGTTCCCCGTCGAAACCAAATACGCCCCCATATTCAAAGGCACGGTTACCCGTACCTTTTTTGAGATTTTAATGCGCGGTCAATATCTCTCTTTGCGTCGTTTTTAGCGGCGGTTTCTCTCTTATCATAGAGCTTTTTACCTCTGCACAAACCGAGCTCCACCTTTACATACTGCTTTTTGAAATACAGAGAAAGGGGAACAAGAGTAAGACCGTCTTGTTTTACCTTGCCGAAAAGCTTGTTGATCTCCTTTTTGTGTAAAAGAAGTTTTCTGACTCTGAAAGGGTCCTTATTGAAAATGTTGCCTTTTTCGTACGGGGAAATATGCATACCGTATATGAACATTTCTCCGTTTTGAATGTCGCACCAAGACTCTTTAAGGTTTACGGAGCCGTTGCGGATAGATTTTATTTCCGTGCCTGAAAGAGCAATGCCGCATTCGTACGTTTCCAATACAAAATACTCGTGTCTTGCAGCACGGTTTTGTGTGATTACAGCACCCATTTCTATCCGCCTCCTTTTCGGTGTTAAACCATTTTACACCATTGATTTTTATTTGTCAAATAGCTTTATTTTCTGTAATAGTCGAGCATATCATCCAGCATCTTTTTGAACAGCTCTCTGTCCGACCAAGTCAAAACCTCTATGTTAGGCTCTTGTTTATTTCGGTTGTATCTGTCGACGATAGTCCAGCCGGCTGTCAATTCGCCTTTGGTTTCCACTCTGACATTGTATTTTTCGGTCTTGCCCATATCCGATGTAATGAAATATGCCATCGTGATTGCATCGTTTATTACCTGGATTTTATCTTCCGCATGTGCGGCTTCTCTTCTGTGTACCCAGTGGGTGAAAATATGAGTGAACAAATCTTCGACCGAAGTACCTTTTGCCTTTTCTATGTAGTGGAGTAAATCCGGTATTGTGATTCCGGCATAGTCGTTGCCGTCGAGACCGCACATTACAACAGGAATACCCGATGTGAAAACGATGTCGGCGGCCTCCGGGTCAATCCAAACGTTAAATTCGGCATACGGGTTCATATTGCCTATTGTTGCAGAGCCGGCCATACAGACTATTCTTTTAATCAGCGGCTTGATTTCAGGGTAGCGCAAAAGAGTCACGGCTATGTTTGTCAGAGGGCCGAGCGTGATGATTTCAAGCTCGCCGTTTGCTTTTTCGGCTTCATCTTTAATTATATCCCATGCGTATCCGTCAAAGTCTCTTTTCGGGACAGGTACGGCGTATCCGCCCATGCCGCCTGTGCCGTGTATGTCGCCGGCATCTTTATTTTCGATGAATAAAGGAGTATTTGAGCCGTCGGCTACTTTGCAGTCGATGCCTAAATATTCTCTCAAAAACAGGGCGTTTCTGCTCGTCAGAGCATACTGGACATTGCCCGTGACAGGGGTGATTGCTCTTATGTCAAGCTCCGGGTGAGAGTTGGCGAGCATAATCCGTATTGTGTCGTCAACGCCAGGGTCGGTATCAATAATTATAGGTCTTTTAATCATTTGCTTCACCTCATTTATAACTTTCCGCCGCGCAGACAAGCATGTCTATAAATTTTTCTCTGTCTATGTCTGTGCACACGAGGGCGTTATCCAAACTTCTGTCTCGGTCAGGCCTGAAATCGCTTGCCGTACATCCGTATGATTTGACGCCGTCTATATCCACCAAAACTCTTGACGGTTTAGCCGTGACGATTTCAGGGTTTACGATATAGGCTATTGTCACTGCATCGTTCACGGCACAGCCCGGCAATCTGGAATTGATTTTGTATCTGTTGTAGTAGTATTCGAGGGCGTCAGCGCAGAATTTGCCGGCGTTTGTGCCTGTTTTTCTGATTCTTTCAATGTCATCCGCAGTGGCGTATGCCTTCATTGTGACATCGAGACCGCACATTATTATAGGCAAACCGGATTTGAACACAACGCTTGCAGCTTCAGGGTCGGAATAAATATTGTATTCCGCCGCCGCATTCACATTGCCTTCAAAGGCTCCGCCGCCCATCAGCACGATTTTTTCGATTTTCTCTTTGACATGAGGATAGGCAAACAGCAATACAGCAATGTTTGTCAGCGGCCCTGTCGGCACGAGAGTAACTTTTTCCGGTGAGTTTTCGAGTATCTCTCTCATGGCGGTGATTGCGTCTGCTTCAATAGGTTTTTTGTCTGTATGCGGCAATACCGCATTGCCCAGCCCGGATTCGCCGTGAGTGACAGGGGAAATTTTTGCCTCTTTTACCAGCGGCTTTACCGCGCCTTTTGCGACAGGCACATCCTCGCCCAAATAGGCGATTACATCGAGGGTGTTTCGGGTTGTTGTCTCGATTGTCCGATTGCCCGCCACGGTTGTTATACATTTGACATCCAATTCCGGACGACTCAGCGCAAGGGTGATGGCAATGGCATCATCAATGCCGGTGTCCACGTCCATGATGATAGGGATTTTTTTCATGATGACCTCCAAACTGTTATCTTTATGTAAATTATAACATTTTATATAGTCAAAATAAATATATTTTGTGACTAAATATTGTAATATTACTTATTCACAATTGTCAAAACTTATGCTAAAATAACTTTTAATCAATATAAAACAATCGGATGGGGATTTGATTTTTTGTAAAGAGAGGTATATATTTTGACATTAACATTTGTTCTTGACATTATAGGCGCGATTACCTTTGCGTTTTCGGGCGCCTATGTGGCTATCAATCACGATATGGACTGGCTCGGCATCGTGATTATGGCCTGTACAACCGCATGCGGCGGCGGTGTGACGAGAGATATTCTTTTGGGAAACACGCCTGCAAATATGTTCAAAGACCCTACCGATGTCACAATCGCAATGGTGGTCGCCTTTATAACAATTGCCATTTATAAACCCCTTATGAATTCCAAATTCAAAAAGGACTACCTGTTTTTAATCAATACTTTTGACGCAATGGGCTTGGCAATATTTGTTGTTGTCGGCAGCAATGTGGCAAGACAGCTGGGATATGCGGACAATATGTTTCTTGTTTGTTTCTGCGGCTGCTTAACGGGCGTCGGCGGCGGTATGTGGAGAGATGTAATGGTTAACCGCGTACCTATGATTTTTTCAAAAGAGATATACGCGACAGCCGCTTTGGCGGGCTCGTTATTCTATTACTTGGCCTATGATATTCTCGGCGAAGTTATTTCTATGTCAATTACTCTCGTCATTATTTTCGGTGTGAGAATGTGGGCTGTAATCACAGGCAAAAATCTGCCGGTGGTCGAGAAAATAACCGAATAATATATAAGTGCCGAAAAGCTCAATGTTGACTTTTCGGCGTATTTGTTGTATGATAATTCGGTAAAATGCCGCCATGGTGAAATAGGCAGACACAAGGGACTTAAAATCCCTCGGTAGTGATACCGTACCGGTTCAAGTCCGGTTGGCGGCACCATTAAATCAACTCGAAAGGGTTGATTTTTTGTTTTTGAAAAAACAGGGCAGTCGGCGTATACCGACTGCCTTTTGTGTTATCTTAAAAACAGCGAATTGCCGTCGCTGTCAACGGTGTATACCGTATCCGGCATAGGATTATCCCGAATAATGCGTTTTGCAATCATTGTCTCTACATTGGCTTGAATATATCTCTTCAGCGGACGGGCGCCGTAGACTTCATCATAGCCGTTTTCAATGATAAACCGCTTTGCCCGGTCGGTGACTTCTACGCCAAGCTGCTTTTGAGCAAGTCTTTCAGCCAGCGCTTTGATGAGCAAATCGACAACTCCGCCGATTTCGGTCTTGCTGAGCGGCTTATAGAAGACAATCTCATCGAGCCTGTTGAGAAATTCCGGTCGGAATGATGATTTGAGCAGGGAATTGACCTGTTCTCTCGCTTTTGGCGTTATTTCACCGTTTTCAATACCCTCCAAAATGTATTGTGAGCCCAAATTTGAGGTCAAAATGATTATTGTGTTTTTGAAATCGACCGTTCTGCCTTGGCTGTCGGTTATTCTGCCGTCGTCAAGTACCTGCAAGAGAATGTTGAAAACATCCGGGTGAGCTTTTTCAATCTCATCGAACAGTACAACCGAATAAGGCTTTCTTCTGACGGCTTCTGTCAACTGACCGCCCTCTTCGTAGCCCACATATCCCGGAGGCGCACCTATAAGACGGCTTACGGAGAATTTCTCCATGTATTCCGACATATCAATTCTGATTATGTTCTTTTCGTCGTCAAACAGAGCCCGGGCGAGAGTTTTTGCCAGCTCGGTTTTACCCACGCCGGTAGGACCGAGGAAGAGGAATGAGCCTATCGGTCTCTTTTCGTCCCGAATACCCGCACGGGAGCGCAGAATTGCTTCGCTGACCTTTGTTACGGCTTCGTCCTGACCGATTACTCTCTCGTGGAGAATATCCCGCAGATGAAGCAATTTTTCTCTTTCTCCCTCAACGAGCTTGGATACAGGGATACCAGTCCATTTTGAAATGATTTTTGCAATTTCTTCATCTGTGACTTCATTTCTCAAAAGGGTAGCGTCCTTGCTGATGTTTTCGGATTCTTCCAGCCGCTTTTGCAATTCAGGCAGTTTGCCGTATTTAAGCTCGGCGGCTTTATTGAGATCGTATTCTCTCTCGGCCTTTTCAATTTGAGAGTTGACGCTCTCGATTTCTTCTCTCAAAGACCGCACTTTGCTCAGCGAATTTTTCTCATTGTCCCACTTTGCTTTCATTTCGGAATATTTATCCTTCATTTCAGCAAGATCCTTTTGTAAAACTTCGAGTCTTTCTTTTGAAAGATTGTCCGTTTCGTGCTTCAAGGCGGCTTCCTCTATTTCAAGCTGCATTATCTTTCTTTGCAAATCGTCCATTTCGGCAGGGGAGGAATCCATTTCCGTCTTTATCATGGCACAAGCTTCGTCAACCAGGTCGATAGCTTTGTCCGGCAAAAATCTGTCGGTGATGTATCTGTCGGAAAGAACGGCAGCTGATATGAGAGCGCCGTCGTGGATTTTTACACCGTGGAAGACTTCATATCTCTCTTTGATGCCGCGAAGAATAGATATTGTATCTTCGACCGTCGGCTCGTCCACTTGTACCGGCTGGAATCTTCTTTCGAGAGCCGGGTCTTTTTCAATGTATTTTCTGTATTCGTCAAGCGTAGTTGCGCCGATGCAGTGCAGTTCGCCCCTGGCGAGCATAGGCTTCAAAAGGTTGCCGGCGTCCATGGCGCCGTCGGTTTTGCCTGCGCCGACTATCGTGTGCAGCTCATCTATGAACAGAATAATCTGGCCGTTGCTCTTTTTTACTTCGGCGAGAACGCTCTTTAAC
>JAQXIW010000035.1 GCA_029007985.1 Oscillospiraceae bacterium
TTTATAAAATTCCCATATTATTCCATTTGTATAGATTATTTCTTTAAACCATAAAAGATGCCCCCACAATTGCTTTAAGTCATCGTTCTCATTAAAAAGCGGTTTATCTACAAACTTTGCTTCTATTGCGCCGTATAAATATTTTCTATCAACATTTTGTTCAGGTTCATACCTTTTATCAAAAATAACAAAGTCCGGAAAGCCTTTTAATCCCCAAAGAACTTTTTCTTTGGCTTCCTTTGTTCTTTGTCGATTGCTGACATCTCTTAGTGAAACATTAAAAAAAGATTGCCTTTCTCTAATCACTTCCGCAATAATATTGTACAAATCGTGTTCAACGTTGTTTTGTTTTTCTATCAGTTCTATTTCTGTTTTGTATCGTTCCAAGTTCATGCGTTTCTCCTCAGAAACCCCTTATTAAATCATCTTAAAATATCGCAGTGCTTCCTCAATCAACTTTACCTTTTCAGGCGGACATTGAGGTTGTTTCTGGTTATCTTTCTTAGAATTGTTGTAACAATCTCTTTCGATAATACCGTGTTTTTGCTTTACCTGAGCAATATAAAGAGAAGATACTTTCACACGATACTTGTCAAATATGTAATCTTTGATTTCATCATAAGTTGCCTTTGCTTCGGATGATGTTAAATCCAGCTCGTCCATATCAACGGTAATGTCGATATATGTATCCGGCTTTTTTCTAACCAACTGAACAACCGTCTCCACATGCTTTGTCCTTGGGAACATATCAAATGGTTGAATCATATCGACTTTATATCCGTGCTCGCAAAGGTATTTACAGTCTCTTGCCGCAGTAGACGGGTTACAGGATATCATAGACAGCTTTTGAACATTCATGGAAATAACAGCGTCGAGAGTTTGTGTATCACAGCCTTTTCTCGGCGGGTCAACAACGACCGCAGTAGGTGTGAATTTTTCCTCTAAAAGCTGCCGCGCGGCACATTTGGCGTCGGCGCATATAAAGCGGGCATTTTTAAGACCGAGTTTCTCCGCATTGATTTTTGCGTTTTCAACGGCTTGCGGGACAATTTCAACGCCGACTAACCGGGATACTTTGTCGGCCATTGACAACCCGATTGAACCCGTACCGCAATACATATCCAGCAAAATGTCGTCGCCTTTCAGCCCGAGGGATTCTTTTGAAATAGCGTAAAGTTCCTCTGCGCCGTCGTGGTTGACCTGATAAAAGGAGTGAGGGCTTATCTCTATGCTGACTCCGCACAAAATATCCGTTATTGTGCCTTTTCCGTAAATCACTTTATTTTTTTCGCCTAAAATCACATTGGATTTTGAACGGTTAATATTGATAATCGCTGTCGTAATTTGCGGAAATTTTTCTCTTATCAAATCAAATAATACATCTCTGTTTACAAAATTTTCTTTTGTGCACACGATGCAAAGCATTATCTGGCCGGTTACCCGGGCTTTTCTTAAATAAATATGTCTTATGATGCCGGAGCCGGAAATTTCGTCGTATGCCGGAATGTTCAGTTTATTTACGGTATCCGTTACAAATGCGGAAATTTCATTAAAAACAACCGGTTGTAAAAGACAGTCGTCACACGGTATTACCCTGTGGCTTCTCCGCGCGTAAAAGCCGTAAACCGCTTTTCCGTTTTCGCCGACGGTTACGGGATATTGGGCTTTGTTTCTGTATCTCAAAGGATTGGAACAGGACTTTGTATCGTTAACTTCACAGTCTATTTTGCCTATTCTCTCAAAACACGCTTTTACAAAATTTTTCTTTGCTCTTAATTCGGATTCATAAGAAATATGCTGAAAATTACAGCCGCCGCACTGTTTTGATATAGGGCAGACAGGCACAATTCTGTCCGGTGACGGTTTTATTATTTTTTCGCATCTACCCACACAATATGAGGACAGAACTTTTATTATTTTAATTTCACATATGTCTCCGACGGCTGTTGCCGGGACAAAAATAACCATATCGTTGTATTTTGCAATACCGTTGCCGTCGCTGAGAGAATAATCGACTATCTCCGCTGTGATAATATCGTTCTTTTTCATTAAAACTCCGGTTCAATGTAAATCGTTTTTTCAATAATAGTGTAATCTAAATTCTTGAAAGGGTAGGACTGTTCGTCAAGATTAGAAAGTATTTCGTCTCTTGCATCAAAGTATTCTTTGCAGTCAATATTGCAAACCAGCATATTACTATTGTCGGAATACCTGTTTTCGGCAGAAAAGTCCATTCCGATTACCTCAACGCCGTCGGAATAAAATTCGTATTCTCCGAAAAGCGACAGATACGCGCTGTCCAATACAAAAAAGCACTCATTCTTTTTTTGATTTTCGACACAGTATGAAAGAACATCGCCTTTTGACAAATAGATTTCTTCCGTCAAATCCAGAGGAATACCCAGCAGTTTCATTCTCTCAGTCATAGACCGATAAAACCGCGACTGATTGTCCGACAGTGATTCGGGTAAAATGGCGGCATAGGTAAGTATTTGGTTGTTGTCTCTGTCTTTAAGAGAATCTGTCCAAATTTCGTATATTTTATCGCCGAATTTCTCGCCGATATAATTGTAGTCGGCGCTTATGCAATAGGCTTTGTCATATTCGGAAAGAGCGTTCTCGGCGATGTTGTTCATCACAAAAAACAGGGGTATATTATTGTCTTTGCAAACTTTGATAATTGCCGATAAATCGCCTTCCTCAATTTTGTCGTCACAGACTGTGACGCTGTGTATATCTTTAATTGTTTGCTCGTTAATATACTGTGAATAGTCTGAGGACTCACAATTTATGTATTTATCTGTTTCACTTTCATACTGTTTATAGTGGTCATACACATAGAACAGCGATGGGGATATCAAGTTTAGATTGTAATCGGGAATATCGTTGCCCTCCACGCATCCGCAAAGAAAAATAAGCAGTGTTAAAGTGAAAAGTTTTTTCAAATGATTCATATCTCTCGTCCGTTTTCAATGCTCTGTTTATATTTTGACGGCGGCATTTTCTTGATTTTCTTAAATACTCTCGAAAAGTAAAACTGGTCAAAGAATCCCACCGACACCGCAACCTGCGAAATAGACAAATTCGTATTTTTTAACAGATTACACGCCTCATTGATTCTATATTCCGTCAGATAATCAATAGGCGATTGGTCTAAATTGGATATAAAAACTCTGTACAGGTGGCTGCGGCTTATGCCGACTGCATTGGCAATACTGTCAACGCTTATGTCGTTTGAATAGTTAAACTGGATGTATTTAATGGCTTCGATAACATAGTTTGACTGTGTTTCGGTCAAGGAACGGTTTATACCGGTGTTTTCTTCGATAAGCTTTCCTAAGAACAAATACAAATAACCAATCATTGACACAGAGTTGGCCAAGGTACTGCCGCTGTGTTGATATATTTGGAACAAAAGTTCTTTCATCGACTCCAATCCTTTCGGAGAATAAACCGGGTTATTGTCTGTGAAAGGCAAATTCAAAATGATTTTTTGGGCATAAGTACCGTTGAATCCGACCCAATAATATTCCCACGGCTCAACATCATCGGCATAATAATGGACAAGCTGAGACGGTTTTATCAAAAACATATCTCCGGCTTTTAGTTTGTAGACATTCCCCTCGCACTCGTAAGTGCCTTTGCCGGACAGCACAAGATGTATCAAATAATTGTCTCTTATACCCGGCCCCCAAAAATGCCCCGGAGTGCAGCTCTGTAATCCACTGTTAAATACTGTCAGGCTGGTGTTGTCAATGAGTTCCTGCTTGTATGACTGCTTGTATGGACCGTTCATAGTAACCCTCCGAAAATAATTTATTATATAATAATGTATAAACGGTAAAAAATCAACAAAAATCCATAAGATATAATAAATAAATTAAAAAGAAAAACAGGCCGAAAAGCCTGTTTGAATATGAAAATTACAATTTGAAATCATCTGATGAATATTCCCGTAAAGACGGTCTGCGCTTAGGAATTCTTTTTGTCGGCATATATGAATATTTATTACATGAATAATACGGGGAAACAACGCCTTTTTTGCTGCATAGTATCATTGCTTTATCCGAGGACTTTTCGCCGAATTCACAGTATTCGCATGCAGGCGGTATGTTTGTGCCGAAATACGGATTTTTCTTTTTGAAAAACATTTTTATCAACTCCTCGGTTAAATTATATATCAAAATAAACGGTATGTAAATATCGGCATTTATTGTTATGCGGTCAGTTTACTTATTATAAAAAATATGCTATACTCAAATAAATAATTGTACACGAGGTTATACTTTGTCGGAAAAAATTATAGATGTATTGGACAACGATATTGCTTTTGCAATATGCGGTCCTTTTAACAACAATATATCATATATTGAAAAGGTTTTAGGCGCTGATATATTGTGCAGGGGCACGGAAATAAAAATAAGCGGTGAAGATACAAATGTAACAAACACTGTCAATGCGGTCAACGCCATGATAGATTTATATCATAAGGGCAACAGTCTTGACGAACAGGCTGTCAGATACTGCACAAATCTCGCCACCGAAAACAAAGGCTCACAGGTAAAAGAGCTGACCGGGGACTTAGTTTTACTCACAGCAAAAGGTAAGCCGATAAGAGCCAAAACATTGGGTCAAAAAGCCTATTTGAAAGCAATTGAAAAAAATTCCATAACTTTCGGCGTCGGCCCTGCCGGCACAGGCAAGACTTATTTAGCTGTTGCAATGGCTGTAAAAGCGTTTAAGTCGGGCGCAGTATCGAGAATCATTCTCACAAGACCTGCCGTTGAGGCCGGTGAAAAATTAGGATTTCTACCGGGCGATTTACAAAATAAAGTCGACCCGTATCTCAGACCGCTGTACGACGGGCTTTTTGATATGATGGGCGCAGAGACATATCAAAAACTGCTTGAAAAGGGCGTAATCGAAGTTGCGCCGCTGGCGTATATGAGAGGCCGCACTCTCGACGACAGCTTTATTATTTTGGACGAGGCTCAAAACACTACAAGAGAACAGATGAAGATGTTTCTTACGAGAATGGGCGTCAATTCAAAAGTTGTTGTAACAGGCGATATAACTCAGATAGACTTGCCGTCGGATAAAAAATCCGGCTTAAAAGACGCAATGACCGTTCTGAAAAACATAGACGATATAGCCATCGTCCGACTGTCGGAAAAAGACGTTGTGCGACACAAGCTGGTTCAGGACATTGTTCTGGCTTACGAGAAATATGCCGACGATAAAGCTAATGAAAAGAACAGGAGGCAATCAAAGAGCTATCATGTCAAATAAAGTGTGGATAAGAAACGACCAAAAAAAGATTAAAATTCCGTCCGGTATAAGAATTTTGGTCAGGCGCACCTGTAATGCCACTCTTGTAAATGAAGGTATTACCGAGCCTTGCGAAATATCGGTCACTTTTGTGGATAACGATGCCATAAAAAAGATAAACACAGAGTTCAGAAATATTGAAAGCGAAACCGATGTGTTGTCTTTTCCTCTGGGTGAGAACGGTCAATACGACAAAAACCCGGAGACCGGGGCGCTTATGCTCGGCGACATAATTATATCTTTGGAGAAAGCCATGGAGCAGTCACAGCAATTCGGTCACAGTTTTCAGAGAGAAGTTTCCTATTTGACATGCCACTCAATGCTTCATTTGCTGGGATACGACCATGTAAACGGCGGCATCGAGGCTATGAAAATGCGCGAACACGAGGAGGCCGTAATGAGCGTATTGGGTCTGTCACGAAACGCCACATCTGAAATACGGGAAGAAGGATAAATGGATAACACAAAATCTTTGTTTGTTGCTTTGGTGGGCAAACCAAATGTGGGTAAATCGTCATTGATGAACGCCATGCTTGGCGAAAAAATAGCCATTGTAACAAACAAGCCGCAGACAACAAGAACAAGAATAACCGGCATACTGACAAAAGGGTCGACTCAGTTTGTCTTTATGGATACCCCGGGGGTACATGCCCGGCGAACAAAACTGGGCGAGAGAATGGTGAAAGCGAGTCGGAAAGCCATAGCAGACACAGACCTGGCGCTGATGCTTTTTGAGCCCTACGGCGATTTTAACGAATCAGAGCTTTCTATGGCAGCGGAAATCAAAAAAAGCCGTCTGCCTGCAATAGCCGTCATAAACAAAAAAGACACGGTAAAAAACGAAGAAGATATAAAAATTCAAGCCGAAAAGATAAAGCAACTCGGTATTTTCGATAAAATAATGAATATTTCCGCCGTATCAAAGGACGGTGTGGACGTGTTACTTGAAGAATTGGATATGTACGCCGTTGAAGGCCCGCACTATTTTGAAGATGACGCCATCACGGATATGCCGGAAAAAACCATTGTATCCGAAATAGTCAGAGAAAAACTGCTGCTCTTTATGAGAGACGAAATTCCCCACGGCACAAATGTCGAGGTTGAATCTTTCAAAGAGAGACAGAACGGTAACATCATTGATATTTCCGTTGTAATCTATTGTGAGAGAAAGAGCCACAAGGGTATGATTATCGGAAAACAGGGTGCCATGCTCAAAAAAATAGCTTCACGGGCAAGGGTGGACATAGAAAACTTTTTGGATATAAAAGTAAATATGCAATGTTGGGTTAAAGTTAAAGAGGATTGGAGAGATTCCAACTATATTCTCAACGACTTTGGATTCAAAGACGAATAAATATCTGCCTCTAAATAGTTATTTAGAGGCTTTATTGTAAAGATGAACGAACAACTGAAAACAGTAAACGGGATAGTAATAAAAGAGATAAAAACAAAAGAAAGCGACAAGGTTATAACGGTATTTACCAAAGAACTTGGTGTGGTCAACATATATGTCAAAGGCGGTATGAGATTAAAAAACAAATTTCACAGCGCGACAAATATGTTCGTCCTGTCCGAGTTTGTCGTTTTTAAGTCGAATAAATCCGAATTGTACAATTTGAATGAAGCCACGGTTAAACACATATTTCACCGGTTGAGCGACAATATCGAGTATATGTCTCTCGCTATGTATATGTCCGAGCTTCTGTGCGAAATAGATGTGCCGAACGATATGAATAACGAAATACTGCGTTTATATCTCAACATATTGCACATGCTAACGGCAAAGAAGTGGTCTGTTTTGCTGTGCAAATCGGTTTTTGAAATGAGACTGCTGTCCGATACGGGATTCAGACCGGATATGATAGGCTGCGCAAGATGCAGAAAATATGAGGCGGAGCTTTTTTTCTTTGATATAAGCAACGCAAGAATAATATGCAGTAAATGTATGATGGGCGGAGAAAACTACATAACCGGTTACTTTGTATGTGAAATGCCGGTCGTTATGGCGTTGAGATATATTGCCTATGCCGATTTAGACCAGATGTTTACCTTTAACCTTGAAAGCGGATATGTCAAACAACTGACAAGAATATGCGAAGAATATGTTTTGTATCACACAAAAAACGAATACAAAGCACTGAATTTTTTTAAGACGATAGTTAATTACTGACGGAGAACTAAAGTGATTGAAAAAAGTTTACACTCTATTGAATACGACAAGATTCTAGCCGAATTATCGGGATTATGCGTATTCGCGGAAAATAAAGAGTCTGTTTTGAAAATGAGACCGTTGAACGACGCACGGTCTGTCAAAGACGAGCTCACAAAAACAGACACGATGATGACATACATATATCAGTATTCCGAGCCCCGTTTGGACAGCGCAAAGGGCGCATACGAGGCTGTTTCACATTCAAAAAAAGGCGCAATGCTGTCTTGTGCGGAATTGCTTGCCGTGGCAAGAATGTACCGAAATTTTGACAGAATTAAAAAATGGTATCTTCAAAACGAAAGAAAGAGCCCGATTTTAGATTGGACAATAAGCTCTATTTCCGACAACAACCCTTTGGAAAAGGCCATTACCGACTCAATATTAAATGAAAATACAGTAGCCGATACAGCCAGCAACGAACTGTACGATATCAGAAGAAAAATAAAGCAGTCTGAAGGCTCTGTCCGCGACAAGCTGGACAGCATTATTAGAAACAGCACCTACCAAAAATATCTCCAAGAAGCCGTTGTTACAATAAGGGGAGATAAGTTTGTAATTCCTGTTAAAAGCGAATATAAAAACGAAATATCCGGCGTCGTACACGATGTATCTTCGTCGGGGTCTACATTTTTTATTGAGCCGTCAATAATTGCCGAGCTCAATGCAAAAATAATGCAGCTCAAAAATCGGGAGCAGGATGAAATAAACAAAATTCTTTTCAGATTTTCACAGATGGTAGCCGCAAATTCGACGCTGTTTGAAGACAGCTACGAAAAGCTTTTGTGTGCGGATAAATATATTGCAATGGCAAAATTGGGCATAAAAATGGACGCCGTTATGCCTTGCGTAAACGATGAACTGAAATTTGATCTTAAAAAGGCAAGACATCCTCTTATCGACAAAAACAAGGTGGTGCCTGTGGATATTTCTCTGGGGTATAATTATGACACAATGATTATCACAGGCCCTAACACCGGCGGTAAGACAGTAACGCTGAAAACAGCGGGTTTGCTATGCTGTATGGCTTGCTCCGGCCTTATGATACCGGCGGCGGAAAACAGCTCGGTTTGCCGGTTTGATTCGGTACTTGTGGATATAGGCGATGAACAGAGCATAGAGCAAAGCTTGTCGACTTTTTCGGGACACATGACGAATATCGCAAAAATACTCAATACGGCCACGGAGAAAAGCCTTGTTTTGATGGATGAGCTCGGCGCAGGCACCGACCCGGCGGAAGGCGCGTCTCTCGCTTTGAGCATAATTGAAAAATTGAGAGAGATAGGCGCAAAAGTCATTTCAACTACCCACTACGGAGAATTGAAAATTTATGCCCTTGAAACTCCGGGTGTACAAAACGCAAGCTGTGAATTTGATGTGGAAACTCTTCAGCCTACTTATAAACTGCTTGTAGGCGTACCGGGCAAATCAAACGCTTTCTTTATCAGCCGTAAACTCGGTATAAGCGAAGATATAATAGAAAACGCAAAATCGCATTTGTCGGAAGATGAAAAGAATTTGAATAAGGTGTTTTCACAGCTTGAGGAGATGAAAAAAGAGCTCGCCGAAAGACAGAGAGAAATTGACGAGCTAAAGGATTTTGCCGGCAACAAAATGAGACAGGCTCAGGAAAAGAGCGATAAAATCATTCGGCAGGCAAAAAAAGAGGCGGAGATACTGACAGAACAGGCCAGAGCAAAAGCTCAAAAAGTACAGGACGAAGCATACAGGCTGTCGGATGAACTTAAAGTTTTACAGAAACAAGAAAATGTCTCTGCTCGGCAAAGATTGCGGCAGGCTCGAGATATTGCCAGAAATAAATCCAACAAACTTTTGCAAAGCGTGGAGAAAAACGACGAAAAAATAATAAATTACCCTAAAATCGACAAAGTCAAAAAAGGGGACAAGGTCGTCGTAGCTTCTCTCAATTTGCACGCCGTAGCTCAGGGCCCGGCAAATCAAAGCGGCATGGTTGAGGTCGTCTCGGGTGTCATTAAAACAAAAGTGCATATTGACGATTTGTATCTCGATACAACACCGGAAAAGAAAAGGGATGCAAACCCGTATAAAAAGACAATTTCAAAAGTTGTCACAAGCACATCCAGAGATTCCAGCATGGAAATAAATCTGCTCGGTATGACGGTGGACGACGCTGTTTTGGAGGTCGACAGATTTATCGACAACGCCGTTATGAGACATCTCAATCAGATATACATCATTCACGGCAAGGGCACGGGCGCGTTGAGAAGCGGCATTCAAACCCACCTTAAAAAACACCCTTCCGTTAGGTCGTACCGACTGGGTACTTACGGCGAAGGCGACAGCGGCGTAACGGTTGTCGAGCTGAAATAAAATACTAAATATAACACTGTACCGGACGGGTAAAATTATCGAAAATTTCGCGGAAAAATGTGAAAATTTTGATTGACAACGGCACAGTGTTTTGTTATAATTGTTAGGCAAATATGCACACTGTGTTCCTTACAGGTGGTGTAGAAGATATCTATTATCTGTAAAAAGACATAGACACAGTGGAAGATTAACCAAACGGAGGTAAAAATTATGTCATCAGTATCAATGAAACAGTTGCTGGAAGCCGGCGTACACTTCGGCCACCAGACAAGAAGATGGAACCCTAAAATGGCTAAGTACATCTTCACAGAAAGAAACGGTATTTACATCATCGATTTGCAGAAAACAGTTAAAATGCTCGACACTGCTTACGATTTTGTAAAAGAAGTATCTGCAGAAGGCGGAGAAATCCTTTTTGTAGGCACAAAGAAGCAGGCTCAGGAGGCTATCAAGGACGAAGCCGAAAGATGCGGCATGCACTTTGTAAACGCAAGATGGCTCGGCGGTATGCTCACAAACTTCCGCACAATCAAGACAAGAGTAGCGCGTCTTGAACAGCTCAACAAGATGAAAGAAGACGGCACATTCGATCTTCTTCCTAAGAAAGAAGTTGTTAAGCTCGAGCTCGAAATCGAAAAGCTTGAAAAGAACATCGGCGGTATCAAAAATATGACAGAGCTTCCAAAAGCTATGTTCGTTGTTGATACAAGAAAAGAAAAAATTGCAGTAGCAGAAGCAAGAAACCTCGGTATTCCTGTTGTAGCTATTGTTGACACAAACTGTGATCCGGATGAAGTTGACTATGTAATTCCTGGCAACGACGACGCTATCAGAGCCGTTAAGCTTATTGCCGCCGCTATGGCTGATGCTGTTATCGAAGGTCGTCAGGGCGAACAGTTCGAAGCAGCTCCTGTTGAAGCAGAAGAAACAGCAGAAGTTGAAGAATAATTCAATCAATTACTTTTAATTACATATTGGAGGAAACTACAAATGGCATTTACAGCAAGTGATGTTAAAAATCTTCGCGAAGCTACAGGCTGCGGTATGATGGACTGCAAAAAAGCTCTTACACAGGCTGACGGCGATTTCGATAAAGCAGTTGAAATTCTCAGAGAAATGGGCCTTGCAAAAGCTGCAAAAAAAGCCGGCAGAATCGCTGCAGAAGGCGTCGTTTATGCTACAGTTGACAAAGCTGCTAAAATCGGCGTTGTTGTAGAAGTAAACTCTGAAACAGACTTCGTCGCAAAGAACGAAACATTCAAAAACTTTGTAAGCGATGTTGCCACGGTTATTGCCAAGGAAAACCCGGCCGATGTTGCAGACCTTCTCACAAAGACAATGCCAAGCGGCAAGACAGTTGACGAAGCTCTCAAAGAAAACATCCAGGTCATCGGTGAAAACCAGACAATCCGCCGTTTCGTAAGATATGAAGGCGACTGTGTTTCTTACATTCACGCAGGCGGCACACACGGTGTTCTCGTTAAATTCGAAACTTCCGATGAAATCTATGCAAAACCTGAATTTGAAGCATACGGCAGAAATGTTGCAATGCAGATTGCGGCTATGAACCCGGGCTACCTCGACAGAGAATCTGTTCCACAGTCGGTTATCGACAACGAAACAGCTATTCTTGTAGCACAGATGGAAAATGACCCAAAGAACGCTTCAAAGCCACAGGCAATCAAAGAAAAGATTGCCGCAGGTCAGATCGGCAAATTCTTCAAGGAAAACTGCCTTGTTGAACAGGCTTATGTTCAGGACGGCGATATGACTGTTAAGTCATACACAGATTCCGTTGCAAAAGCTCTCGGCGGCGACATTAAGATTGTTGCTTTCACACGCTATGAAAAAGGCGAAGGCGTAGAAAAGAAACGGGATGACTTTGCTGCAGAAGTTGCAAGCATGGTAAAATAATTAAACCTCAAAAAAGCGGTCTGCTCGACCGCTTTTTTATTTTGTTCACAGAATGACTACAATTTATTGCTTTACTTTAATGTGTATTTATAGTAAAATAATATAAAATAATATGCGGGGTGACTAAGATGTCTATTAAATATAAAAGAGTTCTTATTAAGCTCAGCGGCGAGGCTCTCGCCGGCGAAAAAGGATTTGGACTTGACTATCCTACGGTACTCGATATTTGCAAAAACATAAAACAAGCACACGACATGGGTGCCGAAATAGGTATTGTTGTCGGCGGCGGCAACTTTTGGAGAGGCCGTTCCAGCGGAGATATGGAAAGAACAAGAGCCGACCAAATCGGCATGCTTGCGACGGTAATGAACGCATTATCCGTAGCCGACGCCCTTGAAAAACTCGGCCTTGAAGTCAGAGTACAGACTGCTTTACAGATGCAGCAGGTTGCAGAACCTTACATTCGCAACCGAGCTACAAGACACTTGGAAAAGGGCAGAATCGTCATTTTTGCCTGCGGTACCGGTAATCCGTTCTTCTCAACGGATACTGCGGCGGCACTCAGAGCGGCTGAAATCAACGCCGAAATTATATTCAAAGCCACAATGGTAGACGGCGTCTATGACAAAGACCCTAAAAAGTACCCTGATGCAAAAAAATATGACACTTTATCGTTTACAAAAGTCCTAAACGACCAGCTCAATGTTATGGATATGACGGCGGCGACGATGTGTCGTGATAACCATTTGCCGATTTTGGTATTCGATATGAATGACGGCAACATTGCAAAGGCTTTGAGAGGCGACACAATCGGTACATTAGTCACTGAATAAGGAGAGAAAATATGACAAAATCTTACGAAGACAGAATGATTCAGGCTGTCAAACATCTTGAAAACGAATATGTAAATGTGCGTGCAGGCAGAGCCAACCCGGGTATTCTCGACAAAGTTACCGTTGAATATTACGGTTCGGACACTCCTATAAACCAGGTTGCATCAATAGGCCAGCCGGACGCCAGAACTCTCACAATTACTCCGTGGGACAGAAGTCTTTTGAAAAAAGTTACCAAAGCCATTCAGGTATCGGAAATAGGCATTAACCCGGTTGACGACGGCTCATGCATCAGACTTGTTTTCCCGGCTCCGACCGAGGAACGCAGAAAAGCTCTGCAAAAAGATGTTTCCAAAATGGCGGAAGAAGCAAAAGTCGCTGTCAGAAATGTAAGAAGAGACGCAATGGATAAATTCAAAGCCGCTAAAAAAGCCGGCGAACTGACAGAGGACGGGCTTAAAGACTTAGAAGAAAAAATGCAGAAGATCACAGACAAATATATTAAAAATATTGATGATGTCGCTGCAAAGAAATCAAAAGAAGTTATGGAACTTTAATAATTTACACAGATTTCAATGGGGCATATTCTTTATGCCCCATAAATAATATAAGGGTTTTTATGGATTCAAATATTCGCATACCAAAGCACATAGGTATAATAATGGACGGTAACGGCAGATGGGCTAAAAAGAGATTTTTGCCGAGAAATGCCGGCCACAAGAAAGGCGCGGAAGTTTTTCAGGATATTACAAGATACTGCAACGAGTTAGGGCTTGAATCGGTGACTTTTTATGCTTTTTCCACGGAAAATTGGAAAAGACCCGAAGAAGAAGTCAACGGCATTATGTCTCTGTTAAAAGAATATCTCATAAAAGCGTTTGACTACGAAAAAGAAAACAACAGAGTGCTTTTCCTCGGCGATAAATCCGCATTTTCAGGCGAGTTGCTTGACTTGATGAACGATATTGAGACTAAAACGGCAGACAGAGACGGAATGACATTAAACATTGCGCTGAATTACGGCGGCAGAGACGAAATAGTCAATGCTACAAAGGAAATCGCAAAAAATGTCCGGTCGGGAAAAATTCGAATTGAGGATATCAATGAAAAAATGCTGTCAGACAATATGTACACAAAAGGTCAGCCTGACCCTGATTTTATATTGAGACCGTCCGGTGAAAAGAGACTGTCGAACTTTCTCTTATGGCAAAGCGCTTATGCAGAATTTATTTATATGGATGTTTTGTGGCCTGATTTCACAAGAAAAGATTTAGACGAGGCAATATTGGAATTTAACCGAAGAAACAGAAGATTTGGCGGTGTATGATATGAAAACAAGAATAATATCCGGTATCGGAATTTTCGCCGTTTTGACATTTACGGTTTTATTTTACAACACAATTTTTTCTAATATAGCGGCTTTGCGGGCTTATTTGATGTCGTTGGTTGAAATTAAAAATGCCTTTAATGTGAAAAATACCCGTACAAGCTTTGTCGTCCTGGCAATTGTCGGCACATATTTAATAATGATTGAGTATTTGCCGATAAAGTCCGCAATGCTTCCGATTGTGGTTTTAATGGCTTGCTACGGTACTGTAACGGTTTTTAATTTTGATAAAATAGATATAAGGTCTGTTTCTTCAAGCTTTATGTACGGCATATATTCAATGGTGGGCTTTTTCTCGTTGATTTTGTATAAATCGGTTTTACCGTTTAATTCATTTGACTACGACGCAAGTTTCCTGTTTTCAATGTCCATCCTCATTGCTTGGGTAGGGGATTCCGCGGCATACTTTTCCGGTTTTTTGTTCGGCAAACATAAGATGGCGCCGAAACTCAGCCCTAAAAAGACAATAGAGGGGGCGATAGGCGGCATATTGTGGTCTGGTGTTTTGTCGATGGGGTTGCTTTACCTTTACAGCATTATTAAACAAAATCTCATAAACTCGCCTGTTACAATCGGAACTGACACGATTATTCTTTGGGCGTTTATAGGCGTATTCGGCTATGCCTTGGGAATGATAGGCGATTTGTTTGCATCTGCTGTAAAAAGACAGGTCGGAATCAAGGACTATTCAAATCTTATACCCGGACACGGCGGTATTTTGGACAGATTCGACAGTGTAATAATCATTTCACCGGCTTTTGTAATACTGTCAAGCTATATTGCTTCACAGGGAGGTCTTTTCAATGTATAATAATATAATTCTTTTGGGGTCTACCGGTTCTATCGGAAGACAGACCTTAGATGTGTGTAAAATGCACGGTATAAATGTAGTTGCTCTATCGGCAAACAGCCGCACACGGATATTGGAGGAACAGATAAAAGAATTTCACCCAAAATATATTTGTATTACTGACATGGACGCTGCGACTGCATTTGAGGGGAAGGCCGCCGCATACGGCTGTGTTTTGTATAAAGGCAAGGAAGGACTTGTAAAACTCGCAACACTTGATACGGATGCCGTTGTCCTTAACGCCATCGTAGGCATTGCCGGTCTTGAAGCCACCTTGAACTCAATTAAGAGCGGAAAAGATGTTGCATTGGCTAATAAAGAGAGCTTAGTGACCGGCGGCAAGCTTGTCACGGATGCGGTGAAAAAATACGGCGTAAAACTATTGCCGGTAGATAGTGAACATTCGGCTATTTTTCAATGTTTACAGGACAAAGACAGTGCAAAAAGCCTAAAAAAGATAATTTTGACAGCGTCCGGCGGCCCGTTTTACGGTTATACAAAAGAACAGCTTGAAACCGTAACAAAAGCACAGGCTCTTAAACACCCAAACTGGAGCATGGGTGCAAAAATTACTATTGATTCCGCTACTTTAATGAATAAAGGCCTTGAGCTGATTGAAGCCGTTTGGCTGTTCGGCTTAAAAGCCGAAGATATAAAGATAGTAGTCCACAGACAGAGCATAGTACATTCCGCTGTACAGTTTGCAGATAACAGTGTCATCGCTCAAATGGGAGTACCGGATATGAGAATACCGATACAATATGCTTTGACTTATCCGGACAGGCTGGAATCTCCCGCCGAAGAGCTGGATTTTTGGAATATGAGTGCCTTGACGTTCGGCGAGGCGGATACGGATACTTTCCTTTGTTTGAAAGCCGCAACAGAGGCCATAAATAAGGGCGGATTGTATCCGTGTGCCGTCAACGGCGCAAACGAGAGAGCGGTAGAGCTCTTTTTGAAAGATAAAATTAAATTTACCGACATTGGCAGAGCAGTATATAAAACGGTAAGTGCCTTTGATTTACCGTCGGATTACACTGTCGAAGATGTCTATAAAACAGATAAAATGGCAAGAGAATTTGTAGATTCTTATTTTGCCGACGAGGCGTAAATGAGCATTATTATTTCAATACTGATTTTCAGTATAGTAATTTTGATTCACGAGTTCGGCCACTTTGTTACAGCCAAACTCAGCGGAATCAAAGTAAATGAATTTTCCATCGGTATGGGGCCGAGACTTTGCGGTGTAAAAAAAGGTGATACAGAATACAATATCAGAATATTTCCCATAGGCGGATTTGTTGCGATGGAGGGGGAAGACGAAGACAGCGGCAGTGAGGGCTCGTTTAATTCCGTACCCGTTCAAAGCAGAATCGCCGTTGTCGTAGCCGGCGCCGTAAATAACATTTTGCTCGGTTTTTTTATCCTTTGTCTTATGAACAATATGCAAGGGGCCATCACATCAAAAACAGTCAGCAGCTTTTACGACGGGGCAATGACAGAGAAAACCGGTCTTAGGGTAAACGACGAAATCGTTGCGATAAACGGCAGGAAATGTTATGTGGCCGACGATATTATTTATGAATTTGCAAGAACGGAAAATGAAAAAGCGGATTTTACCGTAATAAGAGACGGCAAGAAAGTGGAACTCAAAGATGTCACCTTTGATACTTATGTTGGCGAAGACGGCGTAAAACAGCTTGTTTTGGATTTTACGGTATATCCTATACAAAAGACCGTACCGAATATAGCAAAAGAATCTCTCAACGGCACTGTTTCAATAGCAAGACTTGCGTTCTTGAGTTTAGTTGATATGGTATCCGGCAGAGTGGAATTAAACAATATGGCAGGCCCTGTAGGCGTTGTTTCAACCATAAGCGAAGTGGCCTCTTACGGTATAGAGCCGGTTTTATACATTGTTGCTCTTATTACCATAAATTTGGGTGTATTCAACCTAATACCTTTTCCTGCGCTGGACGGCGGCAGACTGGTGTTTTTGCTCTATGAACTGGTAATGAAAAAACCTATAAATGAAAAATACCAAATTGCCTTAAACCTCGCCGGCATGGTTGCATTGCTGGGATTTATGGCGGTGGTTACCTTCAGCGATATTTCCAAGATATTCTTTTAACGGTGTAAATTTATGAGACATGTAAAAAAAGTTGTAAAAATAGGCGACAGATACCTCGGAGGTAATAACGATATACTTGTTCAAAGTATGTTGAATGTGAAGTCAAACGATGTCAAAGGCAATGTCGAACAGGCGATAGCGTTAGAAAAAGAGGGGTGTCAAATCGTCAGAGTCAGCATACCGTCGCTCGACGATGTAAAGCTTATCCCGGCTATCAAAGAAAAAGTATCAATACCTTTGGTTGCTGATATTCATTTTGATTACCGTATAGCAATTGCTGCGGCAGACGCCGGCATAGACAAAATCAGAATAAATCCGGGCAATATCGGAGATGATGACAGGGTAAAAGCAGTGGTAAATGCTTGCAAATCAAAAAATATACCTATCAGAATCGGCGTAAATGCAGGCAGCCTTGAAAAACATATTTTGTCAAAATACGGCTCGCCTACTCCACAGGCTCTTTGTGAGAGCGCAATGTATCATATTAAATTGCTTGAAAAGTTTGATTTTAACGACATAGTCGTTTCGATAAAATCGTCAAATGTAAAGACAATGATAGACAGTTACCGTATGCTTGACGGTATGTGCGATTATCCTTTGCATTTGGGCGTTACCGAGGCCGGCACATACAGAATGGGTTTAATAAAATCCGGTTTGGGTATAGGCTCATTGATAATGGACGGCATAGGCGATACAATAAGGGTCAGCCTTACGGATTCTCCGCTGAAAGAGATACCTGCCGGTTTTGATATTCTGAGAGCAGCCGGAGTTAAAGTACCGGGGCCGGAAATAATTTCCTGTCCGACCTGCGGCAGAACAAATTTGGATGTAGCCGCCATAGCCACAAAAGTCGAAGAGAAACTAAAAGGCATAAATAAAGACATTAAAGTAGCGGTTATGGGCTGTGCCGTAAACGGACCGGGAGAAGCAAAGGAAGCGGATATCGGTATTGCGTGCGGTGTCGATAACGCTGTAATGTTCAAAAAAGGCGAAAAAGTAAAAGTGTTAAAAGGCAATTTTGTCGATGAGTTTGTCGGTGAAATCTATGCCTTTTTAGAGGAGAAGAATTGAGTAACACCGTTGTAAGTATATTTGACGACTATAAAACCGAATTTTCACATCATTTCAATGAAGTGGAAATTCAAAGCATAGATGTATTTAAGACAAAATCACACCTTCGTGTGATTTTGTCATCTTATAATCCCATAGTTTTTGATGCGCAATCCGACTTTGCGTTATTCCTTTCACAAAAATATTCAGATTTTTCCATTGAGATAAATAACGTTTTTCGGTACGATTCTCTAAAAAACGAAGATATCCAAACTTTGATAAAAATGTTTTCAAATACGGTAAGAAGCGTACCTTATTCATTTTTTGAAAAATCCGATATGATAACAGAGCCGAATTTTATAACTGTAACGGTCGACAGCGGCTACGGTTTTTTAGTCGGCAGCGGTTTTGAGTCGGCATTTGCCGAATTTATTGAGAATTGCACTCAAAGAGCTGTTACGGTGCGTTTGGATAACAAGGAAACCATCACAGAATCCTCTGAAAAGCCGGTTTTCAAGCCGCAAATAAGTACAGTCCGGAAAAAGCCTGTCAATAATGATTTGCACATTGAGGGACTCGATATAAAAACAGGCTCCGCAAATCTCTTTCGCGGCAGAATGTTTGCTCCGAACGATATTTGTACCATCGGAGAAGCTCTGGAAAAAAACGGAAAGGTATGCCTTTGGGGTAAAGTGTTCGCTGTTGAGATACAGGGAAATTTCAGAAAGATATATAAATATTCAATAACCGATAACAAAAATTCCATAAATGTTAAACTGTTGCTTGACCCGAACGATAAAAACTTTGACAAATACGACTCTGTCAAACCGGGAATGTATTTTGTTTTGAGAGGCGATTGCAGCTATGACAAATATGAGAGAGACTATGTTATAAACCCGTACGACATTATCACATTTGATGTAAATCATAAAAAAGATAAATCCGAAAAAAAGAGAGTAGAGTTACATCTTCACACAAAGTCATCGTCGATGGACGCTTTTATCGACGCCGATGCGGCTGTAAGATACGCCTACAATTTGGGTCAAAATGCCGTAGCAATAACAGACCACGGCGTTGTACAAGGCTTTCCTCAGGCAATGCTTGAGGCAGACAAAATCAGAAAAGACAACCCGGATTTCAAGCTTATTTACGGTATAGAGGGCTATCTTTCCGACAATATGTCTGTTATATATAACGGCACAAAAAAGGGCGAATTGCGAGCGCTTGAATTTGTCGTATTTGATATTGAAAGCACCGGCTTAAACCCTAATTCCGAAACGGTGACGGAAATAGGTGCGGTCAAGTGGAAAAACGGACAAGTTATTTCCGAATTTCACACCTTTGCAAACCCGGGAAAGTCAATACCGCCTGAAATAGTAGAACTCACCGGCATCACCGACGACATGGTAAAGGACGCTCCCTCACAGAAAGAAGCTTTGCAGTCTTTTAAGGATTTTTTCAAAGACGATATACTTGTTGCCCACAATGCGTCAAATTTTGATATAAACTTTCTCAAAGTACAGGCGAAAAAGCTGGGTATGGATTTTCAGTGTTCTTATTTAGACACTCTGCCTTTGGCAAAAAATCTATTGACGGATGTGAAAAACCACAAGCTCGACACGCTGAAAGACCACTATAAGTTGGGCGAGTTTAATCACCACAGGGCAACAGACGACGCAATAATGCTGGCAAAGATTTTTTACTGTCTTATTGGTGACCTTGAAAAGATAGGTGTTTCAAATATCGAGAATATAAATTCAAAACTCGCCAGCAGTAAGAAATTACCGTTCAAAACAAATCATATTATTTTGCTCGTTAAAAATCAGACAGGCTTAAAAAATCTGTATGAGCTTATTTCTTCCAGCCACTTGAGCCACTTTATGAAAACTCCGCGCATGCCGAGGTCTGAAATAATAGAGCATCGAGAGGGCTTGTTGATCGGTTCTGCCTGTGAAGCAGGTGAGCTTTACAGGGCAATTGCTGACGGAAAAGACTATGACGAGCTCAAAAGAATAGCCGATTTTTACGACTATTTGGAGATTCAGCCTCTCGGCAACAATGAGTTTATGGTCAGAGAGGGTATGGTTGAATCAAAAACCGTGCTTGAAGACTATAATAAGCTTATATGCCGACTTGGTGAAGAACTGAACAAGCCTGTTGTTGCAACCGGTGATGTTCATTTTCTTTTGCCGGAAGACGATATTTACAGAAAAATACTTATGTCGGGCATGGGCTTTAAGGACGCCGACATGCAGGCGCCGCTGTATTTCAGGACAACCGATGAAATGCTGGAAGAATTCAGCTATCTGGGTAAGGAAAAAGCGTTTGAGGTGGTAGTTACAAATACTCAGCTTATTGCCGACATGATTGAAAATAATATTCGAGCGATTCCAAAAGGCACATTCCCACCGAGCATAGACGGGGCGGAAGAAGAACTCAAACAGGCGACTTACGAAAAGCTGCACAACCTTTACGGAGAAAATCCGCCGGCTTTGATAGTCGAGAGGGTCGAAAAAGAACTGACATCGGTTATAAAGCACGGTTATGCGGTTTTGTATGTTATTGCAAAAAAACTTGTGCACAATTCGGAAGAAAACGGCTATCTCGTCGGCTCAAGAGGTTCTGTCGGCTCGTCCGCATTGGCTTTCTTTTCGGGCATTTCCGAGGTAAACCCTCTGCCGCCTCACTATTTGTGTCCTAAGTGCAAACACTCTGAATTTGACGTGCCGGAGGATGTTTTGACCGGCTTTGACTTGGAAGACAAAATTTGCCCGATATGCGGGGAAAAGATGGTAGGCGACGGCAACGATATTCCGTTTGAGACATTCTTGGGCTTCAACGGAGACAAAGAGCCGGATATAGACCTTAATTTTTCCGGTGAATACCAATCAAAAGCACACAAATTCACCGAGGATTTGTTCGGGTCGGAATTTGTATTCAAAGCCGGCACCGTGTCTGCTTTGAAGGATAAAACCGCATACGGATATGTAAAAAAATATCTCGAAGAACGAAACATAACCGTAAATAAAGCCGAAGAAAACCGATTAACAATAGGCTGTACCGGTGTAAAGAAAACTACAGGTCAGCACCCGGGCGGCATGGTTGTCGTGCCTTCTGATTACGAAGTTTATGATTTCTGCCCGGTTCAAAACCCGGCCGACGACAAGGATAAGGGTGTCGTAACAACCCATTTTGAATTCAAATATCTGCACGATACCTTGCTTAAACTTGATATTCTCGGTCACGATGTGCCTACAATGTATAAGCATCTTGAAAATCTTACCGGTATCAAAATGGCGGATGTGCCTATGAACGATAAAAAAGTTTATCAAATGCTGACAAGCACAGAGCCTATCGGGGTAACGCCGGACGAAATACAGAGCAATACATCCACATTCGGTATCCCTGAATTGGGCACGGATTTTGTAAGAAATATGCTGATGGAGGCAAAACCACAGACATTTGCGGATTTGATACAAATATCCGGCCTGTCACACGGTACGGACGTCTGGAACGGCAACGCTCAGGATTTAATAAAAAACGGCACTTGTACAATCAAAGATGTTATCGGTACAAGAGACAGTATAATGCTTGAGCTGATAAGAAAAGGCGTCGATAAAGCCCGGGCTTTTAAGATAATGGAGATTACCCGTAAAGGCAAAGCGGCAAAAGAGTTCACACCGGAAACAGAGCAGATGCTAAGAGATAACAATGTGGAAGATTGGTACATTGAAAGCTGTAAAAAAATAAAATATATGTTCCCGAAAGCTCACGCCGTGGCATACTTGATTGCAGCGATAAGGCTTATGTGGTTCAAACTGTACTATCCTCTTGAATTTTATGCAACATACTTTACCGTCCGAGGCGACGCCGTCGACTATGAGGCGGCAATAGGCGGAAAGAATGTCGCGACCAAAAAATTGAGAGAAACATCACAGAGACTTAAAGAAGAAAAAAACGCAAAAGACGAAGAACTGCGTGTTTCATTACAGTCCGTTTGTGAAATGCTTGCCAGAGGGTATGAATTTTTGCCTATAAAACTCGGAAAGAGTAAAGCAAAGGACTATATCATAGAGGACGGCAAGATAAGACTTCCGTATATGTCTCTCAAGGGCGTCGGAGAAGCTGCGGCAATTCAAATTGAAAAGGCGTGCGAGCAAACTGCGGACTTTTTATCCGTAGAGGATTTCCAAAAGGCGTCGGGCGTTTCCACAGCCGTAATAGATACATTGTATGATGTCGGGGCATTGGGTAATATGCCGAAGACAAACCAGGTTTCATTCTTTAATCTTATGGGTGAATTGTAATATTGCAAAAACGGCAAATATCTTTTATAATTACAGTATATTATAAATGAGGTGACTACAATGAAATGTCCTTTTTGCGGCTCCCTTGACAGCAGAGTAGTGGATTCAAGACCTACCGATGACAACGACAGAATAAGAAGACGCAGAGAATGTACAAACTGCGGCAAAAGATTTACGACTTTTGAAATCGTAGAGACAACGCCGATTATGGTACTCAAAAAAGACGGCTCAATTCAGGCCTTTAACAGAGACAAAATACTCAACGGTATGATTAAGTCCTGTGAAAAAAGACCTGTCTCCACACGGGATTTGGAAAAAGCCTGTGACAATATCGAATATAAAATAGTGAACGGTCTGAAAACGGAAGTCACAAGTACCGAGATAGGCGAAATGGTTATGGACGAATTAAAAGCTCTCGATGAAGTCGCTTATGTAAGATTTGCCTCGGTTTACAGACAGTTCAGCGATGTAAATACTTTTTTTGAGATGCTGAGCGAACTAATGAAAAAAAATAATTCCAAATAAGAGGGTGCGGAAGCGCTCTTTTGTTTATATTAAAGTTGAAAAACGGATACAATTATTATATAATTTAATAAATATATTCGCTCTGAAACTTTATACAAAAGGAGGGTTTTATGGCTTATTCGGTAACTTTGGAAAAATTTATCAGCCGGTTAAAACTCGAAATACTTCATGTCCCGGGTGAAATAGACAAAATCCAGATAACAAGTACGGAAGTCAACCGTCCGGGTTTGCTTATTTCCGGCTTTTCGGAAAATTTTGACCCGACAAGAATACAGATACTCGGCAAAATGGAGTTTTCTTATCTTGACAGCCTTAATGACGATGTCAAGATGCAGAGAATCAATGACCTTTTCCGCAGAAATGTCCCGGCGGTCATTATCACCAGAAATATGTTTATATCGGCAGATATTGTTCAGGCGGCGAGAATTCATTCGATTCCGCTCTTGAGAACGACAGAGGAAACATCTACTTTTATGGCGGAAGCGATTGTGTTTTTGAACAACGAGCTTGCTCCGCGTATTCAGAGACACGGCGTTTTGGTTGAGGTTTACGGCGAAGGAATACTCCTAACGGGCGATTCCGGCATCGGCAAGAGTGAGACGGCAATCGAACTTATCAAGAGAGGTCACCGTCTTATTGCAGACGACGCCGTTGAAATCAGGAGAGTATCAAACAAAATGCTTGTGGGGCAGTCACCGGAGACTATACAAAACTTTGTCGAACTCAGAGGTGTCGGCATTATAAACATCGCCAGGACATACGGCGCGTCAGCCGTAAAGCAATCTCAGATGATAGATATGATAATAGAGCTTGAACAGTGGGATTCCGACAAGTACTATTCCACTCTCGGCCTTGAAAACAACTATGTAGAGATACTCGGCATAAATGTTGCAAAAACGGTTATTCCGGTTCGTCCGGGCCGCAACCTTTCAATTATCATTGAAACGGCGGCGGTAGAAAACAGAAATAAGAAAATGGGCTATTACGCGGCAAAAGAATTCCTTGAACTGAACGGAATTTCTGAATAAAGGAGAGAAATATGAGCAAATTATACATCGGCGTCGATTTAGGCGGCACTAATATTCGGGCAGGTATCGTCAACGAAGAGGGCACAATACTGTGCAAAAAAAGCATAAAAACAAATTTACCGAAACCTGAGGCTGTACTTGAAAAAGATATTTTTGAATTGTGCGACAGTCTTTGCTTCGAAAACGGATATGACCTTCATTCCGATATTGAGGCGGTCGGCATAGGCACACCGGGCTCAGTTGACGGAATTAGGGGCATTGTATGGAGCAATGTTAATTTCGGATACAAGAATTGGAAGATTGTCGAAAATCTAAAAGGTCTTTTCGGCGATGATATTAAGCTCTATGTCGAAAATGATGCAAATGCGGCTGTAATTGCCGAAGTAGCTGCAGGCTCTGCAAAAGGTTGCAATGACGCGCTTATGATTACTCTCGGCACAGGCGTCGGCGGTGGCGCATATCTCGGCGGTAAAATATACGCCGGTTACAACTACGCCGGTCTCGAAGTCGGGCACATGGTTATCAGAGTAAACGGTAAGCCTTGCAACTGCGGCAGAAAGGGATGTTTCGAACGATATGCCGCGGCTACCGCACTTATTGAGCTGACAAAAGAGGCAATGGAAAACAATCCGGATTCGGCATTGTGGAAAATTTGCCCGGATATTTCGAGGGTCAACGCAAAAACTGCCTTTGACGGTTGGAGAGAAAGCGACCCTGTTGCCACGGAAGTTGTAAATACTTACATTAAAGATTTGGCACGGGGCATTATAAACCTTGTCAATATTTTCCAGCCGGAAATTCTCACCATAGGCGGCGGCGTTTCCAATGAAAAAGATACGCTTATCGCTTTGCTTAAGCCTTACATTGACGAGGAAGACTATGCGAGAAACGCCCGGGAAAGAACAAAAATCGTTATTGCAAAATTCAGAAATGACGCCGGTATCATCGGCGCGGCAATGCTGGGTGTAAACAATGCTTAAAGATTTTCTCTGCAAATACTCTTTTTCGTTCGTTGAGAATGAAAGCCTTAAAAAACATACAACTATGAAAGTCGGCGGCAACGCTGACTTTATAGTATATCCTAAAAACGCCGAAGAAGTATCTATGCTCATCTCTTTTTTGAATAAAGAAAACATAAGATACTATATTCTCGGCAACGGCTCCAATGTAATGTTTTCTGACGAGGGTTTCAAAGGTGTAATCATAAAATCCGAAAAATTGAACGATATAAAGAAAGACGGCAATAAAATTTATTTCGGCGCAGGCGTTTCAATGACAAAAGCCGCAAAAACAGCTGTAGAAAACTCGCTTTCGGGCATAGAATACTGCTACGGAATACCCGGAAATATCGGAGGCGGTCTGTATATGAACGCCGGCGCGTACGGCGGTGAAATAAGTTCAAGTCTTGTCAGCGTAGACTGCGTAGACGAAAACGGTGAAATAAAAACAATTTCGGCAAAAGACTGTGATTACGGATACAGACATTCGGTTTTTATGAGCCGCAGGCTGTTTATTTTAGGCGGTTTATTCCAATTTGAATACGGAAATAAAGCGGAACTGAAACGGTTTTGCGAAGAGATAATGCAAAAAAGAATATCCAAACAGCCTTTGGATATGCCGAGTGCAGGTTCATCTTTCAAAAGACCTTCCGGATATTTTGCAGCGGCGCTGATTGATGAATGCGGACTTAAAGGCAAAACAATAGGCGGCGCACAGGTCAGCGAAAAGCATGCAGGTTTTATAGTGAATAAAGGTGATGCTACCTGTAAAGACATAACGGCTCTTGCCGATTATGTTGAAAATGAAGTATATAAGAAAACAGGCATTAAGATAGAAAAAGAAATGATAATTGTTGAATAGGTGACTTATGGATTACAGTTTTGTAATAATTACGGGAATGTCCGGCGCGGGCAAGAGCCTTGCCGTCAAATCACTTGAAGATATCGGCTTTTTTTGCATTGACAATATGCCTACGCCTTTGATAGTAAAGCTGCTTGAACTGAAAGACGACTTTTTCTCTCATAACAAAAGAGTGGCTTGCGTTGTCGATATTCGCAACGGCGAGGGGTTTGACTCTCTCGCTGATATAATAAAAAATATTAAAGAGACCATCAACACAAAAATCATATTTCTTGACGCCCGGGATAAAGTTCTTCTCGACAGATACAAAGAAACGCGCAGAATACACCCTATTATGCTGCACGAAGATATTTCTCTGGAAAACGCCATAAAAAAAGAACGAGAAGTTCTGCAGGATTTTTTAATCAATTCCGATGTTGTAATTGACACTTCTCTGCTGTCGACCTCACAGCTCAAAGAGAGAATATTGGGCTCTGTAATCAGCGATAAAAAAGAGACCATGAGCATAGATGTGGTTTCTTTCGGTTTTAAGTATGGAATCCCTGCAGACATTGATATTCTTTTTGATGTCAGATGCTTAAAAAACCCGTTTTATATCCCGGAATTAAAGCAGTTGACCGGAAACGACGACGCCGTCAGAAATTTTGTCTTCTCACAGGAGGAGGCTCAAAGGCTGTTTGGTTATCAGTCGGATTTGATTGATTTTTCCTTGCCGCTATACATTAAAGAGGGTAAAAGCCATTTGACGATAGGTTACGGCTGCACAGGCGGAAAGCACAGAAGCGTGTCGTTTGCCAATGAAATGTACAATCATATTAAAGACAACAAATACTATGTTAAAGTGCATCACAGGGATTTGCAAAGGGGTAAAAGCTGATGAAATCCGAATTTTCACTTGACTGTAAAACCGAAGTACTTGACAACTTCAGGTTTTCAAAAAGAGATTGTTGCAATGCTTCTTTTTTAGAGGGCTATTTTTTCAGGGAAAATCTGACGGAAAACCTACATAAAATCAGACAAAAACAAGATGTTTTCAAAGCCGGTAAAGTGATAAAAAAGCTGCTTTCAAGATATGACATTTATTCTTACGTTATTGAGAAAGAACCGGAGGGCAAAGAACCTTATTCAAAACTCTATATCACAGAGGATGAGTCTCTGTCAAGGCTTGTGACTTTACAGACGGAATTTCCCAAATGCGAACAGTGTATACGGCATTTTTTGAAAGGAATTTTTGTCGCCGATGGGGTGGTCTATAACCCCGAGCGTGAATATCATCTTGAATTTTCCTATAAAGAAGAAACTCTGGCTGATACTCTATTAAGCATATTGGCTTACCATGGCTTTAATTTTTCCAAAATAACAAGAAGAAAGTCTTTCGTTGTGTACACAAAAAACAGCGAAACGATAGAGGATTTTCTTGCAACGGTCGGCGCGCAAAACAACTGTTTGCTTTTGATGAGCTCAAAGGTTGTCAAAGATATAAATCTAAAAAACAACAGAGTGAAAAATCGGCAATCCGCAAATACAGCCAAAACGATTAAAGCCGGAGAAAAAGTCAATCGGGCAATTATCAAGCTGATTGACACTGGTCTATTATATGAATTGCCCGACGAATTACAGGATCTGGCACAGCTGAAATTGGAAAATCCAACACGGTCTCTTGCCGAATTGGCACAGATGTGCCCGGAAAAGACAACAAAATCCGCTGTAAACAGACGACTTCACAAGCTGTGCAAAATAGCACAAATTGAGGAATAATATGACGAATGAATTTGTTCATCTGCATTTGCACACAGAGTATTCATTGCTCGACGGTGCATGCAGAATAGACAGAATGTTTGACAAATTAAAAGAACTCGGACAAAACGCCGTAGCCATAACCGACCACGGTGTTATGTTTGGCTGTGTTGACTTTTACAAAACGGCAAAGAAAAAGGGCATAAAACCTATTATCGGTTGTGAAGTCTATGTGGCGAACAGAAGCAGAAAAGACAAAGTACACAAAATTGATACCAATCATCATTTGATATTGCTGGTTAAAAATCGGACGGGTTATCAAAATCTAATCAAACTTGTCACAATCGCTTCGGCAGAGGGCTTTTACAATAAACCGAGAATAGACCACGAGCTTTTGACAAAATATCACGAGGGTCTTGTCTGTCTGTCGGCTTGTCTTGCAGGTGAAATACCTCAGGCTCTGTTGAACGGCGATACGGACAAAGCCGAGGAAATCGCTCTTTTTTACAAGAGGTTGTTCGGAGATGATTTTTATATCGAAATTCAAGACCACGGCATTGAAGAAGAGCGCACGGTGTTGCCGCAGCTTATCAGACTTGCAAAAAGACTGAATATTGAGCTTGTCGCCACAAACGACTGCCATTATATAGACAAATCGGATTCAAAAATGCAGTACGCTCTTATTTGCGTACAGACTAATAAGCATCTGTCCGACCCGGATACTTTGGAGTTCGAGACCGATGAATTTTATATAAAAAGTACAGAAGAAATGTACGACTTGTTTTCGTACATACCTAAAGCCTGTGAAAACACGGTCGCTATCGCGAAAAAATGTAATTTCGACTATGAGTTCGGCAAAACAAAGCTCCCGATATTCATTAACCCCGACGGCACATCAAATTATGATTTCTTTGTAAAACTGTGCCGTGAAGGTCTGAAAAAGAGATATCCCGTAATAACAAAAGAGATAAATGACAGGCTGGAATATGAAATAAGCGTTATTTCAAAAATGGGCTTTGTTGATTACTATCTCATAGTCTGGGACTTTATAAACTATGCGCGCAGCCACGACATTCCGGTCGGGCCGGGCAGAGGCTCGGGCGCGGCAAGTATTTGCGCCTACTGTATAGGTATCACAAATATTGACCCGATGAAATACAATCTCATTTTTGAGAGATTTCTCAACCCGGAACGCGTTTCAATGCCGGACTTTGACATAGATTTTTGCTATGAGAAAAGAGGCTTAGTAATAGATTATGTCACGGAAAAATACGGGGCTGACCATGTCGCACAAATAATTACTTTCGGCACCCTTGCGGCAAGAAACGCAATAAGAGATATAGGCAGAGTTATGGAAATCCCGTATGCCACGGTTGATAAAGTGGCAAAGCTTGTTCCGACCGGGCCGAAAATTACAATTCAAAAATCTCTGTCCGAATCCGCCGAATTGAAAAGACTTTACGACACCGACGGCACAATAAAAGAATTGCTCGATATGGCGATGAAGGTGGAGGGCATGCCGAGAAACGCCTCAACCCATGCGGCAGGCGTAGTTATAACGGATAAACCGATTGTGGAGTATGTCCCTTTGCAGTCAAACGAAGGTCAAATGGTCACACAGTTCCCGATGACGACCATTGAAGAGCTCGGTTTGCTGAAAATGGACTTTCTCGGGCTAAGGACATTGACGGTTATCGACAACGCCGAAAAGATGATACAAAAAACAAACCCGGATTTTCACGCGGACTCAATACCGTTGGACGATGAAAAGACATTTGCCATGCTTTCGGCGGGCGACACCGTCGGCGTGTTTCAGTTTGAATCTCGGGGCATGAGAAATGTTCTTGTGAATTTGCACCCTATCGGGATAGAAGATTTAATAGCGGTTATTTCTCTGTACAGACCCGGCCCGATGGACTCAATTCCTACATTTATAGCCAACAGACATAACCCGTCGCAGATTACATACAAGCACCCTTTGCTCAAACCTATTCTTGAAGTAACCAACGGCTGTATAGTATACCAGGAACAAGTCATGCAGATTTGCCGTGAATTAGCCGGATTCAGTTTCGGTCAGGCAGACTTGGTCAGAAGAGCCATGGCAAAGAAAAAAGCCGATGTAATGGCGAACGAAAGACAGCATTTTATAGACGGATGCGCCCAAAGGGGAGTAAGCGAAAGCATCGCCAACGATATTTTTGATGAGATGTCGGGCTTTGCCTCGTATGCTTTCAACAAGCCTCATGCGGCGGCTTACGCCTATGTGGCTTATCAGACCGCTTATTTGAAAGCACACTATCCAACAGAGTTTATGGCGGCAATGCTGACGAGCATATTCGACAATACCGACAAAATTATCGAATATACAAACGAATGCAGACGACTCAATATTAAAATATTGCCTCCGGATATAAACAAAGGGTATTCTTCGTTTATCGTGGAAGACGGCAACATCAGATACGGTATGGCGGCAATAAAAAATGTAGGCAAAACCTTTGTCGACGGAATAACGGAAGAAAGAGACAGAAACGGTGAGTTCACTTCATTGTTCGATTTTTGCCGCAGAATTAAAGACAAAAGCGGATTTAACAGGCGTGCGATGGAAAGTCTTGTCAAAGTCGGCGCATTTGACAGCTTCGGAATAAACAGGAGACGATTGTTTATCAATTTGGATTATCTGCTCAACAATGTCAACAACGAGAGCAAATCTATGGTTGACGGCCAAATTGATATGTTTGATATCGGCATCGATCCGGGTTTTATACCGAAGAACAGCAAGTTCATTTTCAAAGACGACGAGCATTTTCCAAAGGCAGAAGAATATGAGATGTCTCAAATACTTTCATTTGAAAAAACTCTTGCCGGATTGTATTTATCCGGTCACCCTCTTGAAAAGAACATTGAATTTGTTAAAAATATATCAACTTGCAACATTTCTTCATTGACGGGAGAGGGCAATGAGATATACGATAATACCCGACAGACTATAGTTGCCATTATATCAAGTTACAGGCATTTTACCACAAAGAAAAAAGAGCTGATGGGGTTTTATACAATCGAAGATTTAACAGGCTCAATGGAAATGATTGTATTCCCAAAGCTTTTCAGTGAAAAGCTTGATTTGGATTTGACGGATAATCACCCGATTATCGTGTCCGGCAAAATTGACATTAAAGAAGATAAGGTGACTGTAATAGCCGACGAGATTTATGAAATCGGTACCGAAGACGCTCTTCATGTATTGAAAGCTAAAATAAATCCAAAATACGGGGTCTATATCAAAGTGCCGTCTGTAAAAGACAAGACATTTTCTCGTGCGTGCGAAGTCTTAGAAATATACAAAGGAATGCGACCGGTATATTTTTACCTTACGGATTCAAAGGAGTATATAAAAGCTCCTAAAAATTATTGGGTCAGAAACAGCGCCCTGCTGCAAAACGATCTCGAATACTGCGTAGGTAAAGGAAATGTCGCATTTATAGATTAAAAGAGGTGTTATTATGGGAGAAATAAAAACAATAGGTGTTTTGACATCCGGCGGCGACGCACCGGGCATGAACCCGGCGATAAGAGCCGTTGTCAGATCCGCTATTTATTACGGCATGAATGTGAAAGGCGTAAGACACGGTTATAACGGCCTTATAAATGATGATATTGTTGATTTAAATCTCAGAAGCGTATCGGAAATCATTCACCGCGGCGGCACAATGCTCTACACTGCGCGTTCAAAGGAGTTTATGACTGAGGAAGGACAGCAGAAAGCCTATGAGACCTGTGTAAAACACGGCATAGACGCTTTGGTTGTCATCGGCGGCGACGGCTCTTTCAGAGGCTGTCAGGCTATCTCAAAAAAAGGAATTAAAACAATAGGCATCCCGGGTACGATAGATAACGACATTGCATGCAGCGATTACACTATCGGTTACGACACTGCTCTGAATACGGCAATGGAAATGATTGACAAGCTGCGCGATACAACACAGTCACATGAAAGATGTTCCGTTGTAGAAGTAATGGGTAGACACGCAGGCTATCTTGCTATTAACACAGGCATCGCCACAGGCGCTCTTTGCACGCTTATTCCGGAAAAGGAATTTGATATTGAAAGAGATATTATCGGCAGAATACAGGAAACTCAGAAACAGGGCAAAAAGAACTTCATCATTCTTGTTGCCGAGGGCGTAGGCAAGGTATTTGATATTGCAAATTACATTGAAATGCGCACAGGCATCGAAACAAGAGCCACCGTTCTCGGCCATGTTCAGAGAGGCGGCTCGCCTTCGATGAGAGACAGAGTTACAGCCGCCGAAATGGCAGTCGAGGCCGTAGAATTGCTCAACAACGGCGTTTACAACAGAGTTATCGGTATGCACGATAACAAAGTCGTAAACTATGACATCGACGAGGCTCTGCAGATGAAAAAGGAACTCGACCCACATCTTGTTTCTATTGCAAATATTATTTCCATATAAAAAATGCGGCAGTCTTTTGGCTGCCGTATTAACTTTTAGTTGTAAATAAGAGATTTTCTTGTTATAATATGCTAATGAGGTGGTTGAATGGACTATGAATCTGCAAAAGCGGAGCTGATTGAGCTGCGCAACAAAGTGGCATATCACTCTTATCTTTATTATGTGGAAAACAGGAATGAGATAAGCGACTATGAATACGATATGCTCAACAACAGAATAAAAGACCTCGAAAAACTGTATCCCGAATTGATTACCGAGGACTCTCCTACACAGAGAGTACAGGGTATGGCAGAATCTACTTTTGAAAAAGTCACTCATACCGTAAAAATGGAGAGCCTGCTGGATGCTTTTTCCTTTGAAGAGCTCAGAGATTTTGACCGAAAAGTCAGAGAGGCGGTAGGTAATCCGCAATATGTGGTAGAGGCTAAAATCGACGGCTTGTCAATGAGTTTGGAATACACCGACGGCGTGTTTACAAGGGGCTCTACCCGAGGGGACGGCGTGGTAGGCGAGGATGTCACCGCCAACCTGGCAACAATAAAGAGCATACCTAAACGCATAAAAAATGCCCCTCATTTTTTGGAGGTCAGAGGCGAGGTATATATGCCTCGCGATGTATTCAAAAAATTGGTTGAAATACAGGAAAACGAGGGCAAGCGGCCGTTCAAAAACCCGAGAAATGCCGCAGCCGGCTCTGTCAGACAAAAAGACAGCAAAATAACAGCTGAAAGACAGCTGGATATATTTGTTTTCAATCTTCAACAAATCAGCGACGGGGTAACCGTAAAAGGCCATAAGGCCTCGCTGGATCTGTTAAAGAGTTACGGCTTTAAGATTTCGCCGAGATATTCCTTGTACGACAATATTGAGGACGCAATAAAAGAAGTCCAAAGAATAGGCGATATGCGCGGAGAGTTCCCGTTTGATATTGACGGCGCCGTTATAAAAGTGGACAGCTTAGAACAGCGTAAAACAATGGGCAGCACGAATAAATATCCTCGCTGGGCAATAGCGTATAAATATCCGCCGGAAGAAAAAACGACTGTGCTGAAAGACATTGAAATCTCGGTGGGTCGCACCGGAGTTTTGACGCCGACCGCCGTTTTTGATACGGTACAACTGGCAGGAACAAGCGTTTCAAGAGCCACTTTACACAACCAGGATTTTATAAACGAAAAACAGGTTAATATCGGCGACACAATAGTAGTAAGAAAAGCCGGTGATATTATCCCGGAAGTCGTCAGAGTCGAAAAAAAGAATTCCGACGGTGTATTCAATATCCCGCTTGTATGTCCGTCCTGCGGCAGGCCGGTTTACAAAACCGAGGAAGCGGCATTGAGATGTAACAATCCGGACTGCCCGGAACAGCTTATTCGAAATCTCATTCACTTTGCGTCGAGAGACGCTATGAACATAGAGGGCTTGGGCGAGGCGATAGTATATCAGCTTGTCGAAAACAACCTGATAAAAGATATACGGGATATTTATAAATTAAAAAAAGAGGATATTCTTTCGCTGGAGGGCTTTAAAGAAAAATCCGCCGCAAATTTATTAAAAGCTATCGAAAACAGCAAAAAAAACAATTTAGACAAACTTATTTTTGCGTTCGGTATAAGAAATATCGGCTCTAAGGTGGCAACTACACTGTGCGAAAGTTTTGACACCGCCGATAAATTGATAAATGCCAAAAAAGAGGATATAATCAAAATAGACGGTATGGGCGATGTAATCGCACAGAGCCTTGAAGATTTCTTCTCAAACGAAGCCGTGCTCAACATTATTGACGAGCTTAAAAAATGCGGAGTAAATATGAACTATGTTTCGTCGGTTTCGTCCGATGTTCTGAAAGGAAAAACAATAGTTGTAACCGGTACTTTGTCGACTTTGTCGAGGGACGAAGCTGAAAAGCTCATAGCCGACAACGGCGGAAAAGCCGCCGGCTCGGTATCTAAAAAGACAAGCTATGTGCTTGCCGGTGAGAAGGCCGGCTCAAAACTTGACAAGGCAAACGCACTTGGTATTCCTGTCATAAGCGAAGAAGAGTTTTTGAAAATGATAAATAATTAAAGGAGATACATATATGGAAATTGATATCAAGCATATTGCTAAACTTGCAAAATTATCTATTCCGGATGACAAGGTTGAAATGTTCCAAAGTCAGATGGAAGGTATCATCGAAATGGTTGAAAATCTGCCTGACATCGAGATGGGCGGCGCATTGATTGACCCGGATGATACAATGGAGCTTCGCGAGGATGTTGTAGAGCAGTCATACCCGAGAGATGAGATGCTTGCAAACGCACCGAGAATGGCTGCCGGCTGCCTTTTGATTCCTAAAGTTGTAGATTAATTTATTGAGAAGGAGATAAACAATGGAAAAACTGTATAGCTTATCCGCTACGCAAATGAAGGACCTTCTTGATAAAAAAGAAGTTTCTTCAGTTGAAATCACGAAATCAGTTATTGAAAGAATTGAAAATACGGATAAAGACATTCAAGCTTATATTTCATATAACTTTGAAAACGCTCTTAAAGCCGCTGAAAACGTTGACAAAAAGATTGCCTCCGGCGAGAAAATCGGCGCAATGGCCGGCATACCTGTCGCCGTAAAAGACAACATGTGTACAAAAGGTTTGCGCACAACAGCGGCTTCAAAAATGCTGGGCAACTTCGTTCCGCCTTACAATGCGACGGTTGTCGAAAGACTGATAGATTCAGACGCTATTATCATCGGTAAAACCACAATGGACGAATTTGCCATGGGCTCTTCCGGTGAAAACTCCGCATTCCAAATAGCAAGAAACCCTTGGGATACCACAAGAGTGCCGGGCGGCTCGTCATCCGGCTCTGCGGCGACTGTTGCTGCTTCACAAGTTCCTGTTGCTCTCGGTTCCGATACGGGTGGCTCTATTCGTCAGCCGGCGTCTCTTACGGGCATTGTAGGTATGAAGCCAACATACGGCTCGGTATCGAGATACGGTCTTATTGCATTCGGCTCTTCTCTCGACCAGATAGGCCCTATGGCGAGGACGGTTGATGACGCTGCTCTGCTTTTCAAAACCGTTTCGGGTTACGACGAAAAAGACGCGACATCAAAACACTATGAATATAAAGGCTACGGCGACAGCGTAAAAGGCATGAAGCTGGGTATACCTAAACAGTATTTCGGCGACGGTATCTCCGCCGTTGTAAAAGAAAAAGTTTACGCCGCTGTAGAAAAGCTCAAAGAACTCGGTGCAGAGGTTGTTGAGGTCTCTCTGCCGTCTACAGACTATGCACTTTCCGCATACTATATTATTTCTTCAGCCGAGGCTTCTTCCAACCTGGGTAGATTTGACGGTGTAAAATACGGCTATTCCGGCTCAAAGAGAGGTAATCTGGAAGAACTCTACCTTTCATCTAGGAGCGAGGGCTTCGGAGCGGAAGTACAGAGAAGAATTATGCTGGGTACATACGTCCTTTCTTCCGGTTTCTATGATGCATACTACAAAAAAGCAAAAGCTCTTCAGAAGATGATCGCAAAAGAATTTGACGACGCTTTGAAGGTATGCGACGCCATTATCACGCCGCTCAGCCCGACTACAGCATTCAAAATCGGCGAAAAGAGCGACGATCCGCTGGCAATGTACGCAGGCGATATTTGTACCGTAACACTTAACATAGCCGGTTTGCCGGGTATTTCCGTGCCTTGCGGATTTGATTCAAACAATTTGCCGATAGGCTTCCAGGCCATCGGCAGGAAATTCGACGAAAAGACGCTTCTCACAATAGCAAAAGCTTACGAAAACAGCGTCGGCGGTTTCGCAGTAAAGGAGTTTTAAGTTATGATGACAAATTATGAAATTGTCGTGGGCCTTGAAGTTCACGCAGAGCTATCTACAAAAACTAAAATTTTCTGCGGCTGCAAAAACGAATTCGGCGCAGAAGTAAACACAAATGTTTGTCCTATTTGCATGGGTATGCCGGGTACATTGCCAAAGCTCAACAAACAGGTTGTTGAATACGCCATAAAAATGGGTCACGCCCTCAACTGTACGATTAACGGCACAACAAAGCAGGACAGAAAAAACTATTTCTATCCTGATCTGCCGAAAGCATATCAGATTTCACAGTTTGATATTCCGCTTTGCGCAAACGGATATCTTGATGTACTTGTAAACGATGAAATCAAGAGAATCGGTATTACAAGAATTCACATTGAAGAAGACGCCGGTAAACTCATCCACGACGACGATTTGGGCGGCACACTCGCCGACTACAACCGCTGCGGCGTACCGCTTATCGAAATTGTTTCCGAGCCGGATATCCGCTCCGGAGAAGAGGCATACGCCTATCTTGAAACAATAAGAAAAACCTTGCTTTATCTCGGTATTTCCGATGCAAAAATGCAGGAAGGCTCTATCAGATGCGATGTAAACGTATCGGTACGACCTAAGGGCTCGGAAAAATTCGGCACAAGAGTTGAAATGAAAAATGTCAACTCTTTCCACGCAGCACAGCGAGCCATTGAATATGAGGCCAGAAGACAGATTGACGAGCTGACGCACGGCCACGAAATCCGGCAGGAGACAAGAAAATGGGACGATGTTAAGGGTAGAAGCATGCTCTTGCGCTCAAAGGAAGACGCACAGGATTACAGATATTTCCCTGACCCTGATTTGCTCACTTATGTTATCCCGGATGCAAAAATTCAGGCCATCAAAGATTCGATTCCTGAATTGCCTGTTCAGAAAGCCATAAGATATATGAATGAATTTAAGCTTTCAAGGGCAGACGCAGAGCTTATTGCCTCCGACAAAGATATTGCCGCATTCTTTGAAAAGTGTCTTTCTTTGAAAGACATTGAGCCGAAGTTAGTTTCAAACTGGATACTCGGCGACATCAGCAGAGTCCTCAACGACAGACACTGCGGTATCAACGACCTTGCGCTTACTGCGGAATCAATGAGCGAAATGGTATCACTCATCGAAAAGAAAACCATATCGAATGCCGCCGGCAAGCAGATTTTTGAAATTATCATTGACGAGCACAAAGATGTAAATGAAATTGTTAAAGAGAAAGGTCTTGCACAGGTTTCCGACACAGGTGCTTTGAGCGCCATCGTCGAAAAGGTACTTTCGAATAACGAAAAAGCCGTAAACGATTACAAGAACGGCAAGACAAATGTTATCGGATTCCTTGTAGGCCAGTGTATGAAGGAATCAAAAGGCAAGGGCAACCCTTCAATTCTCAAAGAAATGGTTATCGCCGCCATCGAGTCTATGTAAAAAGTTATATATTTCAAAAGGGGTCTTTGAGCCCCTTTTGTTTATTTTGTTTACATATTGTTAGATTTTTATTCACATTAATTATTGTTATATTTATGCAATTGTAGTATAATTATACCAATATACATTTGATATTTGTTATTACACAAAGAATATACAGTATATACAAAACGCGACGGAGGTTACGCTAATGTCTGACAGAACAATTACAAAGCAGGGCGGCTCGCTGAAGATTTCTCACGCCGTTATAGAAAAAGTTGCGAAAATTGCTGCAACGGATGTAAAAGGGGTAAAAGAAATATCTGTCGGTTCGACAGGAATTAACGGTATTTTGAAAAAGGCAAATTTCGTCAGCCCGGTCGAAGTATCGGTTGACGGCGACGGAGTCGCCACGATAGATATACACATTATCGTTGAAAACGGTGCAAAGATACCGAATGTTTGCAGAGACGTTCAAAATGCGGTTAAGTCCAATATCCAGGAAATAACCGAAATAAATGTGTCCAAAGTAAATGTAATTATTTCGGGCGTCGAGACCCCAAACGACAATATTTAATCAGGAGATATAAAATGGCTTTATCAAGACATAAATCAAGAGAGAACGCTTTTATCGCAATTTTTGAGGCAGGATTCAGCTCAATGGACTTAGAGGACGTGCTGGCTGCAACACAGGAAATCCCGGATTACGAGGATTATTCTCTTGATGACTTTGCAATGAATCTTATTAGGAACTATTATGATCATGCCGACGAAGTAAACAATATGATTCAGTCAAAGCTTAAAAACTGGAGCGCAAAAAGAATACCGAGAGTCAGCTATGCGATATTGAGACTTTCAACAGCCGAAATGATGTATTCGTCCGAGGATATGGACAGCATTATCATCAATGAGGCTGTCGAACTTGCAAAGACATATGCCGGTGAGACAGACTATCAGTTTATCAACGGCGTACTCGGTGCGATTTCCGACGAAATTCGCGGCAAACAGAAATGATTTCCCTTGGAATAGACACAAGCAACTATGCCACCTCGGTATCTGTTGTGGATTTTGACAGGCGAAAAATACTGTACAACAAAAAGATTTTTCTGCCGGTTGAAGAGGGTAAAATAGGCCTCAGACAACAGGAGGCGCTGTTTCACCATGTCAAAAATTTAGACAGTATTTTTTCCGAAGATATTGATTTATCCCGTGTCGATGCAATCGGCGTTTCGTCAAAGCCGAAAAGCGATGAAAATTCATATATGCCTTGTTTTTTGCGGGGTAAAATGTGCGCCAAAACTGTAGCAAAATCACTCGACAAACCTGTTTTTGAAACATCTCATCAAACAGGCCACCTGACGAGTGCGCTGTATTATCTAAACAACGAAAGGTTGTATAACAGAAAAATACTTATGATGCATGTTTCCGGCGGCACTACGGACATTATGCTCGCGGAAAACGGTGAGGTTATAAAAACCTTGGGCTCGTCTCTCGACCTTTTCGCCGGGCAGGCGATAGACCGTTTGGGTGTGAAACTCGGCTTTCCGTTCCCGGCCGGTGTATATGTCAGCCGGCTTGCCGCAAAAAACACGGAGAAAATTAAAAATGTCAAAATATCTGTAAAGGGATTTGACTGTAATTTGTCCGGGCTTGAAAACATCTGTGACAGGCTTTTGGCCTGCGGAAGTTCGAAAGAATATGTGTGTGCATACTGTTTGGAATTTATTTCAAGCACATTGTCAAAAATGATTAAAAACGCTCAAAATGCATACGGGAATTTGCCTGTTGTAATGGCGGGCGGGGTAATGAGTTCCGAATATATAAAAAATTATTTTTCAAAATATGCCGGCGATATAAGTTTTGTTGACCCCGTCTATTCACGGGACAATGCGATAGGTGTTGCCGTTTACGCGGCGAGAAAGGTGATAAATGGCTGAGGTTTTAACTGTATCCGCTCTGAATTTATATGTCAAGTCATTGCTTGATTCCGATTTTAATCTATCGAATATTGCCTTGGAAGGTGAATTGTCCAATTTCAAAAAATATCCGTCCGGTCATTGTTATTTCACCTTAAAGGATTCTTCGTCCCAAATAAAAGGCGTAATGTTTTCATCGTATTCGAGAAACTTGAATTTCACGCCTGACAGCGGTATGAAAGTAATAGTGCGAGGCACAGTTTCGCTGTACGAAAGGGACGGGGCATATCAGATATATGTCACCGACATGTTTAGGTCGGGTGACGGCGCATATCGGATAGCGTTTGAAAGGCTGAAAAACAAGCTTGAGAGCGAGGGGCTTTTTAGCAAAGAACACAAAAAGAAAAAGCCTGACTATCCTTTCAAAATAGGTATTGTGACTTCGCCGAAGGGTGCGGCTTTGCACGACATTATCAGCGTTGTCGAAAGGAGATTTCCCTGTGTGGAAATATTGCTGTCTCCCTGTGCGGTTCAAGGCGAAAGCGCACCCGACACGATTGTGGAGGCGATTAAAAGGCTTGATGCGATAGATGATGTTGAGCTTATAATTATTACCAGAGGCGGCGGCAGCAAAGAAGATCTTTGGTGTTTTAATGACGAAAAGATTGCAAGACGGGCATATCGGTGCAAAAAGCCGACTATCAGCGCAATAGGCCACGAGATTGATGTATCAATACTCGATTTTGTGTGCGATTACAGAGCTGCCACTCCTACACGGGCGGCTGAAATGGCATTGCCGGATATATACAACCTGAATATGCAGGTGTCCGGCTATGAAAAAATCATATCAAATTCGATAAAGATGAAAATAGACTCGGGAAAGTTAAAGCTTTCCGAATTAAAATCCTCTCGGGGTTTCAAATCTTTTGAAAACAGCTTGTCCGAGAATTCAAATAAGCTGTCGCTTTTGCAGACCTCTTTTTCTAATTTGATAAAAAATAAAATTGAATACTGTAAAAAAGATATAATTTCTTACAGCGATAAAATCGAAAATCTAAGCCCTATGAACAATTTGAAAAGAGGCTATTCTTTGATTTTTGACAGTGAAAAAAATATTATAAAATCCGGTTTTGAAAAGGGCGACAGCATATTTGTGGTCACCGCAGACAAAGAGCTGGATTGTACCGTAAACTCGGTGACGGACAGAAAGGTTTGAAAATGGAATATACATTCGAATCCGCAATGAACAGACTTGACGAAATATCCAAGCTGCTTTCCGAAAACAGCGAAAGCCTGGATAAATCTCTCGAGCTGTACGCGGAAGGCGTAAAATTGATAAAGTTTTGCAATGATAAGCTAAACAATGCGGTTATTACAGTAAAAAATATTGAAGAAAGCAACGACATGTAATGGATGTTTCACTTTATTTATCCGAAATTGAAAATGAATTGAATAAATGCTGTGATGAGTTTTTGACAAAAGGCTCAAAGGTTGCCGAGTCCGTCAAATACTCTCTGCTCAACGGCGGAAAAAGAACAAGAGCTTTATTTATTCTTTTAACGGCTGAAATGTGCGGCGCAAACTGGCAAGATTATCTTCGTTTTGCCTGCGGTGTGGAAATGATTCATTGCTATTCTCTTATACATGACGACTTGCCGTGTATGGACGATGACAACTATCGCCGCGGTAAACCGTCAAATCACAGGGTTTTCGGCGAGGGGACGGCTATGCTCGCCGGCGACGCTTTGGCCGGGCTCGGGCTTGAGGTTATAGCAAATGCAAAAGGCTTTTCAAGCGAAGATTTAATTACAGCCGTAAGATATACGGCTAATGCCATGGGGCCGAAAGGAATGATTTACGGTCAGGAATTGGATTTGGAATACGAAAATTCCGCCTGCGGAAAAGACATATTAAATTTAATTCACAAAAATAAAACAGGGGCGATGATTTCTCTTTGCGGTAAACTCGGCTCAATCGGCTGCGATTTATCGGATAAAAAGAAAAAAGCAATAGACACGTTTTTTGCAAACAGCGGTCTTGTTTTCCAAATAGTTGACGATATATTGGATGTCGAGGGCGATGAAAAGCTACTTGGTAAGCCTGTCGGCAGCGACATGGCAAATGAAAAAACCACCTTTGTAAAGCTTTACGGCTTACAGGGGTCAAAAGATATTGCCGAAAAGCTCACAAAAGAGGCTGAAGATATTTTATATGATGCTTTTTCGGGCAAAAGCGATAAATTGATTGAATATACTCATTCATTGTTACACAGAAACAAATAAAAAGGAAGTTACGGTTTTGGATTATCCTATTCTCAATAGTATAAATTGCAGCGATGATGTATCGTCATTGCCAAAAGAAAAACTATCTCGGTTGTGTGATGAAACAAGACGGTTTTTAATAGAAAGCGTTTCTAAAACGGGCGGACATCTTTCCGCTAATTTGGGCGTGGTCGAATTGGAAACGGCTATGCACTACTGTTTCTCTACGCCGAAAGACAAATTTATTTTTGATGTAGGTCATCAATGCTATACTCATAAACTCTATACAGGCAGAAGAGACAGATTTGACACTCTGAGAAAGCTTGATGGTGTTTCCGGATTTCCGGCGCCGAACGAATCCGAGGACGACGCCTTTATTTCCGGCCACGGCAGCACCTCTATTTCCGTTGCGGTCGGCATGGCAAAAGCCAAAAAAATCAAGGGCGAAAGCGGTTATGTAATAGCCTTAATAGGCGACGGCGCTTTTACCGGCGGCATGGCGTATGAGGGCTTAAATAACTGTGACAAATATCTTGACAATTTAATAATAATTTTGAATGACAATAAAATGTCAATTTCAAAAAATGTAGGTACTGTGCCGGGCTATTTGGCAAAACTTCGTACAAACGAGAGCTATCTGAATGTCAAGCAGGGCGTGTCCGGTACTTTGAAAAAAATACCGGTTGTCGGCAAAGGCATTTCTACTTTATTAGTCTCATCTAAAACGCTTATAAGAAGAAACATCATCCACTCCGGTACATTTTTTGAAAATTTAGGGCTCACTTATTATCAGATATCCGACGGCAACAATGTCTACGACTGCATAGCCGCTATTGAAGCCGCAAAAAGAACGGAAGGGCCTGTCCTTATTCACGCATTGACGACAAAAGGCAAGGGCTTTGAGCCTGCCGAGCAAAATCCGGGTGAATTTCACGGTGTGAGCGCGTTTTCTATGGAAAAAGTTCCTGACCCGGACGCAGCTCCGAAGGACTCTTTTTCAACGGTTTTTGGCAAAAATCTTGTCCGTATAGCAGAGACGGATAAAAACATCTGCGCCGTAACAGCGGCTATGAAGTACGGAACCGGCTTACAGTTTTTCTACAGAGAACACAAAGACAGATTTTTTGATGTTGGCATGGCAGAAGAGCACGCGGTCACATTTTCCGCCGCTTTGGCAAAATCCGGGCTTGAGCCTGTGGTCTGTCTCTATTCCACTTTTATGCAAAGAGCTATGGACCAATACATTCACGATGTTATGCTGCAGGATTTGAATGTGTTGTTTGGAATAGACAGAGCCGGTTTAGTGCCGGGCGACGGTGAAACACACCAAGGCATTCATGATATTGCTATTTTTTCAAGTTATGAAAACACGCCTGTTGTATGTCCTGCCAATTACGACGAGCTTGTATACTGGCAGGAATACCTTATTAAAAACCACAAAGGCGCAAAGGTTTTAAGATATTCGAGAGGCGGTCAGGAAAGCGGTCTGCGGGATTATAAATGTACGGGAAATCAATACGATTTGTCTGAAAATCCCGGCAGCGACAATCTCATAGTATGTTACGGCAGACAATTTGACGAATGTGTAAAAGCGCAAAAAGAACTGTTCGCTCTCGGAATAAGAACCGACATACTTAAATTGAATTGGGTTAATCCGTTACCTGACGATGTTGTTGAAATTTCAAAAAAATACGATAATATTCATTTTTATGAGGAACACGTTAAAAACGGCGGCGTGGCCCAAAAATTCGCGATGAAGTTACTTGAATCGGGATATAAACACGGTTTTAAGGCTCATTGTGTCCCGAATTACGCCGTCCGAGCCGCTACCGTGCCACAGCTTATGAAAATTTGCGGACTCGATAAAGAAAGCATAGTAAACGATATAAAGGAAAAGTATGAAAATTAGACTTGACCAATACATTTTACAAGAGGGATATGTAGAATCAAGGCGGAGAGCTCAAGCCTTGATTATGTCCGGGGTTGTTTATGTAAACAATCAAAAAGCCGACAAAGCAGGTGAAATGATTAAGGATACCGACATAGTCGAAGTCAGGGGAAAAGACTTAAAGTATGTGTCCAGAGGCGGATTAAAGCTTGAAAAAGCTATAGAACTGTACGGATTGGATTTGACAGGTAAAGTCTGTATGGATATAGGCGCCTCGACAGGCGGTTTTACCGACGCGATGCTGCAAAACGGAGCTTCAAAAGTGTATGCCGTCGATGTGGGATACGGACAACTCGCCTGGAAATTGCGTACCGACGACAGAGTGGTGAACATGGAAAAAACCAACATCCGTAACGTCACTTTGGATATGCTCGATGAAAAAATAAGTTTTTTCTCTGTCGATGTTTCTTTTATTTCGCTTAAACATATTTTCCCCGTTGCATACGCCGTATCTGACGACGATGTTATCGGCGCATGTTTGGTAAAGCCCCAATTTGAAGCCGGAAAAGAAAAAGTCGGCAAAAAGGGCGTTGTCAGAGATAACGCCGTGAGAAAAGAAGTAATCGAAAATGTTATTTCTTATGCAAATCAAAACGGTTTTTATGTTCATAAACTAACATTTTCACCTATAAAAGGGCCGGAGGGCAATATAGAATTTCTTATTATTGTCTCTAAAAATCCGGACGGTGAAATTGTATCGGAAGATATTATAAATTCGGTAGTATCACAAGCCAGCCGGTTGCTTGAAAATAAGGAGTGAAATTATGAAAAAAGCAAGACACAAAAAAATACTTGAACTTATTGCAAAATACAATATCGACAGACAGGAAGTCCTGCTTGAGTACCTTAAAGAAGAGGGGTTCGATGTCACACAGGCAACCGTATCAAGAGATATAAAAGAACTCAACCTCGTCAAAATCGTTGCTTCTAACGGAGAATATAAATACGCTCAAAATACTATCGTTATGGATACAAAGGCGTCCTTTAACAGATTTGACTATATTTTTTCCGAATCCATAAAATCTGTGGACTACGCTTTGAATACGGTTGTAATAAAGTGTCATTCGGGTATGGCGTCGGCGGCATGCGAAGTTTTCGACGGTTTATATTGGGACGGCGTCGTCGGCACTCTCGCCGGTGAAAACACCATATTCGTTCTTGTCAGAACAGAGGAAAAAGCTAAGGACTTGTGCGAAAAGCTCAAAACACTTGTCAAATAAGGTGTAAAAATGCTAAGTGAACTCATCATTGAAAATGTTGCGGTAATAAAGAAGGCGCATATAAATTTTGCCGACGGCTTCACAGCTTTGACCGGTGAAACAGGCGCAGGCAAATCCATAATTATTGATTCGATAAATGCCGTATTGGGCGACAGGGTGTCAAAAAGTATTGTCAGAACAGGTGCTCAAAAGGCATCTGTCGTTGCAGTGTTTGAAAATATCAATAAAAGCATTATTGAAAAAGCAGCCGAAATGGACATCGACATTTCCGATGAGTGTATTGTGACAAGGCAAATCACGGCGGACGGTAAGAGTACGGCGAGAATAAATTCCGTGCCTTGTCCGGTGTCGGTTCTGAAAACTCTTTTTTCCAACGCCATAAACATCCACGGCCAGCACGACAGCCAATCTTTGCTCACACCGTCAAAGCATATAGATATACTTGATTCATTCGGCACAGACGGCGCCGTAAAAGCCACATATTCCGAATTGTACAATCAATATGTAGATATTTCCTCTCAAATTTCCGAGATTGAAAGCATCAACAAAGACAAAAAAGACAGCCTTGATTTATTGGCTTTTCAAGTCGATGAAATCGAAAATGCCAATATTTCACCGGAAGAAGAAGCCGATTTGCTCAAAGAGAGAAAAATTGCCAGAGATTCGGAAAAAATCATTTCCGCTTTAAATCAAAGTTACGGCTATCTGTCCGGTGACGACGATAATATCGGCGTTTTATCCGGTTTGTCGGAAGCCTGTGCATATCTGTCCGATATTGTTTCATATTCGGATACAATAAACTCAATAAACGAATCTCTGAACGATTCTTTATCTGTTATACAGGATTCAATGTACGATTTGAAAAACTACATTGATGATTTCGATTCGGATGTTTCGCGACTCGACGAAATAGAAGACAGACTTGATGTTTACTATAAATTAAAAAATAAGTATGGGCCGACCGTATCCGATGTTTTGAATTACTATAACAAAATAAAAAACGATTTGGACACAATAGAGTTTGCCCGGGAGAAGCTTGAAAAGCTGTATTCCGAAAGAGATATGATATTGGACAAATTGGCAATATCCGCCGACAGGCTCACTCAAAGCAGAAAAGAAACCTTTGACAGAATGGCGTCGGAAATACAGGCTTCTCTGCGGTTTTTGAATATGCCTAATGTAAAATTCGTCTTGTCATGCGAAAAGAAAACATATTCAAAAGACGGTCAAGATTCGATAGAATTTCTTATTTCGACAAATAAAGGCGAAGAGCCAAAGCCTTTGTCAAAAATAGCCTCCGGAGGCGAGCTTTCCCGTATTATGCTGGCAATAAAGAGCGTTCTTGCCGAAAAAGAGGAAACCTATACTCTCATTTTTGACGAAATCGACACCGGTGTGTCCGGCTCTGCCGCTACTAAAATAGGTAAGCTGTTAAAAGAGACTTCAAAAGGCAAACAGGTTTTGTGCGTCACTCACTCGGCTCAAATCGCCGCATTTTCCGATAACCACCTGTATATCGAAAAGCAGTCCGACAGCGAAAACACATTTACTAATGTGAAATTGCTCAACGATACAGAAAGAATAAGGGAGATAGCCCGCATTATTTCCGGCGACAATATATCCGAAACAGCCCTGAAAAATGCGGAGGAAATGCTGGAATACGCCCATTCAATGTAAAGATTGTTGACAATATCAATTCAAAATGTTATTATTGACACATAATAATTAAACGCTATGACAAAGACAAGTAGCTGAAAAAGTGCGGTTCAGAGAGAGTGCGGTCGGTGAAAGCACGACTTGAGTTTTCAGTGAATACCCTTTTGAGCGGCAGTCCGAACTTACAGTAGGCGCTGACGGTTATTCCCGTTACAGAATTAAAGTCTAAGTACTTTGTGAGATGAATAACCGTGAGATTATTCATAAACAGAGGTGGTACCGTGTTATTTTTAACGCCCTCTGCCATTACGGCAGATGGCGTTTTATTTCGTTTTCGCCATCTGTAAAAGATTTTAGGAGGAATTACAAATGGAATGGAACGGACTTAAATTACCTGACAATGTTTACGACTTGCTTGAAGAGAGAGGTCTTATCGCCGCTTGCACAGACCCGGAGGAATTCCGCGAGCTGCTCGGCAAAGAAAAAATCTCTTTCTACATCGGCTATGACCCGACAGCCGATTCTCTTCATGTCGGTCACTTTTTACAGCTCAATATAATGAGACTTATGCAGATTTACGGCCACAGACCTATTGCCGTAATCGGCGGCGGCACATGTATGATAGGCGACCCTTCCGGCAAAACCGATATGCGCAGAGTTATGCCTAAGGAGGAAATTGAGGCAAACGGCGAAAAATTCAAGGTTACAATGAAAAAATTCCTTGATTTCGACGACGGCAAAGCAATTATGGTAAACAATGCCGACTGGCTGTGCAATCTCAACTATGTTGACTTCCTGCGTGAAGTGGGCTGGTACTTCTCCGTCAACAAAATGCTGACAGCCGACGCTTTCAAAGCGAGAATGGAAAGAGACATAGGTCTTACCTTCACCGAGTTCAACTACATGCTCATGCAGGGTTATGATTTCTACAGACTTTTCAACGACTACAACTGCGTCGCTCAGTTTGGCGGCTCTGACCAGTGGTCAAACATTCTTGCCGGTACGGAGCTGATCCGCAAAAAGGACAGCAAAGACGCTTTCGGTATGACATTTAACCTTCTGACAACAGCAGACGGTGTTAAAATGGGCAAAACCGTAAAAGGCGCCGTTTGGCTCGACCCGAAAAAGACAACTCCGTACGAATTTTTCCAGTACTGGAGAAACATCAACGACGCCGATGTTGCAAAGTGCTTGAAAATGCTTACACTTGTTCCGCTTGAACAGATTGACGATTATGTTAAGAGAGGCGGCTCTGCTTACAACGAAGCAAAAGAGCTTCTTGCTTACACTCTCACAGAGCTTATTCATTCAAAGGAAGACGCTGATTTGGCTCTCAAAACTTCAAGAGAAGTATTCGGCGGACGGGGCGTTTCCGACGCAATGCCGACTGCAAAACTCGGCGATGACGACTTCACAGACGGCAAAATCAATATTCTCGATTTGCTTGTTGTCACAAAGCTTGCTCCGTCTAAATCCGAGGCGAGAAGAAATGTCCGGCAGGGCGGCGTAATTGTCAACGATGTTAAAGTCGATTCCATTGACGCATCATTTGACAAATCGGCATTTGAAGACAAATTTATTCTTAAAAAAGGCAAGAAAAATATAATCAAAGTAACGCTTTAATTACACGAAGAGAGAACATTAAGTTCTCTCTTTTCTTTGATTTATCACGGCTTTTATGATAGAATATCATCATCATTTTATTCGGAGGTGAAAATTTGGCTGTATACGCAATTGCGGATTTGCACCTGTCTTTCGGCGTCGAAAAGCCGATGGACATTTTCAAAGGCTGGGAAAACCACGAGACGAGAATAAAAAACAACTGGGAAAGGCTGGTGAAACCGGAAGATACCGTCGTTATACCGGGCGATATTTCATGGGCGATGACAACAGCGGAAGCCGAAAAAGATTTTGTATTTATAGAATCATTGCCGGGCAAAAAAATCATAATGAAGGGCAACCACGATTTGTGGTGGCAGACAATGAAAAAGAACAGCGAATTCATAAAAGAAAAAGGATTTTCTACGATTTCATTCCTACACAACAACGCCTTTGAAATAGAGGACAAAATTATATGCGGCACCAGGGGCTGGATTTTTGAAAACAACTCCCGGCGGGACGACAAAATAATTTTGCGTGAGGCCGGCAGACTCAAGCTCTCTTTAGACAGCATTAAGAGCGACAAAGAAAAGGTGGTGTTTTTACATTATCCGCCTCTTTATCAGGAACAAAAAGCGCAACACATTCTCGACATACTTAAAGAGTACAATATTAAAAGGGTGTATTACGGACACCTGCACGGCAAAACCGTAAATTATGCGTTTAACGGCGAATATTACGGTATTAAGTACAAACTTATTTCCGCAGACAGACTTGATTTTTGCCCGTATATAATTGATTAAATTATATCTTTGTGATATAATCAATTAGTCACATTGCTTTTGATGTGATACCAACAAGTATAAAAAACATATTTAAGGAGTTTTTCAATATGGAATTAATCAGAAATGAAAAGGTCGCTGACAATACAGTCGAGCTTGAATTCAAAGTATCAGCTGAAGATTTTGAAAAAGCAATTTCAAAAGTTTTCAGAAAAGCAAATGCGGATATCACGGTACCGGGCTTCAGAAAGGGCAAAGCACCGAGAAATGTCGTTGAAAAAATGTACGGCGCAGAAATGTTCTTTAACGACGCTATCGACGAGCTGCTTCCGCAGGCTTACGAGGACGCGGTAAAAGAGGCCGGCGTTACGGTTGTCGCAAGACCTGAAATCGACATTCTTTCATGCTCAAAGGAAGACGGCTTTGTCACAAAGGCTGTTCTCACAACATATCCGGAAGTTACAATCGGCGAATACAAGGGCCTTAAGGCTGAAAGAAAAGCTATCCCTGTAACAGATGAAATCGTAGACGCAGATGTTCGGGCTTTGGCTGACAGAAACGCAAGACTTGTTTCCGTATCCGACAGAGCCGCAGCTATGGGCGATATCGCAAACATCAACTTTGAAGGCTTTGTAGACGGCGTTGCTTTTGACGGCGGCAAAGGTGAGGACTTTGATCTCACACTCGGTTCCGGTCAGTTCATTCCGGGCTTTGAAGAGCAGATTGTAGGCCACGAAATCGGCGAAGAATTTGATGTAAATGTAACATTCCCGGATCCTTACCAGGCAGCCGAGCTCGCAGGCAAACCGGCCGTTTTCAAAACAAAAGTAAATTCTCTCAAATTCAGAGAACTTCCTGAGCTCGATGACGAATTCGCAAAAGATGTTTCCGAATTTGACACGCTTGATGAACTCAAAGCCGACCTCAGAAAGAAGAGAGAGGAAGAAGCCAACCGGTCTGCAGAACTCGCAGTTGAAAACGACCTTGTAGAACAGGTTGTAAACGGTATGAGCGCAATCATTCCTGAGGCAATGTACGAAGTCAGAGTGGAAGAACTCGTAAACGACTTTGCAAACAGACTTGCACAGCAGGGTCTTGATATCAACACATATCTTACCTATACTCAGATGGATATGGACACATTTAAGAAATCATACAGAGACACAGCCGAAAAGCAGGTTAAAATCAGACTTGCTCTCGAAGCTGTCGTAAAGGCCGAAGGCATTGTTGCTTCCGACGAAGATGTCGAAAAGGAACTTGCAAAGATGTCCGAAACATACGGATATTCAGTAGAAGACCTCAAGACAATGATTCCTGTTGAAGAAATGAAGAAAGACCTTGCAATTCAGAAGGCAATTGATTTTGTAAAGGAAAACTCCGAGATCACAAACGCATAATTAGTGCTGTGCAAAACAATTCTTTTTGGAGGTTAGGCTATGGCATTAGTACCAACAGTTGTTGAAGATACAGGCAGAGGCGAGAGAGCCTATGACATATTTTCAAGATTATTAAATGACAGAATTATCATTCTTTCGGATGAAGTAAACGATACGACAGCTTCACTTGTAGTTGCCCAGTTGCTTTATCTCGAAGGTCAAGACCCTACAAAAGACATTGCGCTGTATATAAACAGCCCGGGCGGCTCGGTAACGGCCGGCATGGCGATTTATGACACGATGCAGTATATTAGCTGTGATGTTTCAACTATTTGTGTGGGTATGGCCGCATCAATGGGCGCATTTTTGCTTTGTGCCGGCGCAAAAGGCAAAAGATTTGCCTTGCCGAACAGCGAAATAATGATTCATCAGCCGCTCGTAGGCGGCATGCAGGGACAGGCGTCGGATATTCATATTCACGCCGCTCACCTTGACGCAACGAAAATGAAGCTCAATAAAATTCTTGCCGAAAGAACAGGTCAGTCTCTTGAAACAATTATCAAGGACACTGACAGAGACAATTTCCTTTCGGCGCAAGAGGCCTGTGAATACGGCCTTATCGACAAAGTAATCGAACACAGATAACGGGGTATTATGGCAAGTAAAGATAAAGTTGTTTCTTGCAGCTTTTGCGGTAAGCTTTCCAATGAGGTGGAGAGAATCATACTCGGGCCCGGTGTAAACATCTGCGACGAATGTGTCTCTCTTTGCTGGGATATTTTGGTTGACGAGGGAGTTGTTCAGCCGCAGCCGGACAAAAGGCAAGTCGCAAAGGCTAAACAAAAGAATAACGATATAAATGTTCTTTCTCCTGTACAGATTAAACAGGGTTTGGACAAATATGTAATCGGCCAGGACGATGCAAAAATCGCCCTTTCCGTTGCCGTATACAATCATTATAAGAGAATTTTGAGCGGCAATAAAATTGACGATGTAGAAATACAAAAAAGCAATATTTTGCTGCTCGGCCCATCCGGCACAGGAAAGACTCTTCTTGCGCAGACGCTCGCAAAAATGCTCAATGTACCGTTTGCCATTGCCGACGCAACAACTCTTACAGAGGCCGGATATGTCGGCGAAGATGTGGAAAACATTCTTTTGAGACTTATTCAGGCCGCCGATTACAACATTGAAAAAGCGCAAATCGGCATCATTTATGTCGACGAAATTGACAAAATCACAAGAAAAAGCGAGAATGTATCTACCACCCGTGATGTCGGCGGCGAAGGCGTACAGCAGGCTCTTTTGAAAATACTCGAAGGCACTGTTGCGTCTGTGCCACCGCAGGGCGGCAGAAAGCATCCTCACCAGGAATTTATCCAAATCGACACAAAGAATATTCTCTTTATATGCGGCGGCGCCTTTGACGGCATAGAAAAGCACATATCAAAGCGCACAAAGGTAAACGGCAGTCTCGGTTTCGGCGGGACTCTCAAAGAGACAAAAGAGGAAGACATCACAACCGTTTTGAAGAAAGTCGAGCCGGACGACCTTGTGCACTTCGGTATTATACCGGAGCTGATAGGCAGATTGCCGGTCGTTTCCGTACTTTCTGCTTTGGATAAAGACGCCCTTATCAGAGTACTTAAAGAGCCAAAAAATTCTCTTATTAAACAGTATCAGGCTCTGTTCAGCCTCGACAATGTCGAACTCGAAATCACCGATGACGCTCTTGAACTTATCGCAGAAAAAGCCATAGAGAGAAAGAGCGGCGCGAGAGCTCTGCGTTCCATTTTTGAGAATACTCTGATGGATACAATGTTCTCGGTTCCTGAGGACAACACAATTGTCAAGGTTATCGTCGACAGGGAAGCAGTCGAGACCGGAAAGTGCAAATATGAACACGGCGACGCACATAAGCGTTATTCCGAGTCGGCAAATTGATAATAAAAGGCGCTTTTTCAAGCGTCTTTTTTAATTCCAAAAACCGTTTATCCGGCATTGTTGAAAAGATATTGACATATATGTTATAATATACAAATACGAATAATATAAAAGGATGTGAATAAATGCCTTCAAAAATAGATATTAAAAGCAGCCGTGACGAAGAATACAATCGGTTTCCTGCCATTGCTCTCAGAGGTCTGGTTATTTTTACCGACTCAGTCGTTCACTTCGATGTGGGCAGAGAAAAATCGGTAAAAGCCGTCGAATATGCAATGGATCACGGCAGAAAGGTTTACCTTGTACCGCAGGTCGATTTGGATGTTGAAGACCCGTCATCCGCGGATATTTACGATGTGGGCGTAGTTGCGGAAATAAAGCAGATTCTAAAAAACCAAGACGGAATCGTCAGAATAATGGTAGAATCCTTGTACAGAGCAAAAACCGTTGACATTGACGGCAGCGGCGAGTACTTGACAGCCATTGTCAAAAATTATCCTATAAAGAATATACGCAAGGGCAGAGAAAATATCGCCAAAGCCCATGTAAGAGCAATCAAAGAGGCTTTTGAAAGATATTTGTCCGTGGCTCCTAAATTGGCCAAGGAAGTAATCGGCAGAATTTTCCTTACCGAAGACGCCAACAAAATGTGCGAACTCATCGGCGCAAACGTTATGTTTAAAGTCGAGGACAAAATGACATTGCTATGCGAATCTTCGCTTGAAAAAAGGCTTGAAATCGTTCTCGACTTTTTGACATCCGAATATCAAATTCTAAAAATTGAGGCTGATATTAAGAGCAAAGTCCATGAAGAAATGGATAAAAATCAGAAAGAATACTATCTGCGCCAGCAGATGAGAACAATATCAGAGGAGCTCGGCGAGGGCGACGACACCGTTAAAGAGTGTGACGATTACAGAAAGAAAATAGACTCCGTCCCTCTGTCGAACGATTCAAAAGAAAAATTGCTCAAAGAGGTTTCAAGACTTGAAAAAATGATAGGCTCCACACAGGAAGCCGTTGTAATACGCACTTATCTTGATACCTGCCTTTCTGTGCCGTGGGGCGTTTTCACCGAAGATGAATTAGATGTAAAAAAAGCAGAAAAGACCTTAGACAAAGACCATTACGGCATGAAAACCGTAAAGGAGAAAGTCCTTGAAATTCTTGCGGTCAGACAGCTGTCGGAAAATACAAAAGGACAAATTCTCTGTCTTGTGGGCCCTCCGGGTGTGGGCAAAACGAGTATTGCCTCATCTATTGCCGGCTGTATAAACAGAAACTTTGTGCGTATGTCGTTAGGCGGCGTTCACGACGAAAGTGAAATCCGCGGTCACCGCAGAACTTATGTGGGCGCGATGCCGGGCAAAATAATCAACGCTCTCATACAAGCAAAATCTTATAATCCGGTTATTCTTTTGGACGAGATTGACAAACTTGCCGGCGATTACAGGGGCGATCCGTCTTCGGCATTGCTTGAAGTATTAGACAGCGAGCAAAACGGCTCTTTCACCGACCACTATCTCGATATGCCTGTGGATTTGAGCAATGTATTCTTTATCGCCACTGCCAACGATATGAGTACAATTCCTGCTCCGCTTTTGGACAGAATGGATATTATCGAATTACCTTCTTACACAAGAGAGGAAAAATTCAACATTGCAAAAAAGCACCTCATACCGAAACAGCTCAAAAAGAACGGTATGAACGGAATGGTAAAATTTGCAGATGCGGCTATTTATGAAATTATTGATTTTTACACCAGAGAAGCCGGCGTAAGAACTCTTGAAAGAACAATTGTCACCGTATTGAGAAAATGTGCAAAGGATATCGCAACCACAGATAATAAGTCAATAAGCATAAATAAAAACAAAATTATAAAAATGCTTGGCGCGGAGAAATATAAGCCGACTTCTCTCACGCTAAAAGATACGGTCGGCGTAGCAAACGGTCTTGCATGGACATCGGTCGGCGGCGAAATGTTGCCAATCGAAGTCGCTGTAATACCGGAGGGCACCGGCAAGCTTGAAATAACCGGAAATCTCGGTAAAGTAATGAGCGAATCTTGTCATATTGCATTGAGCTATATCAGAGCCAATGCTTCTAAATACGGTATAAAATACGATTTTGCCAAAACAGATATACACATTCACGCTCCGGAGGGCGCTGTTCCGAAGGACGGCCCGTCTGCCGGCATAACTTTGACGACGGCTCTTATTTCCGCACTGTCTCAAACGCCGGTTAAAGGCGATGTGGCTATGACAGGTGAAATCACTCTTCAAGGCAACATTTTAGCAATCGGCGGCTTGAGAGAAAAGACAATGGCCGCTTACCGAGAGGGCATAAAAACCGTTATTATACCGTTTGACAACAAGCCGAATCTCGAAGAAATAGACGATATTGTCAAGGAAAAAATAGAATTTGTCCCTGTACAGCATATTGATGAGGCTCTTAAAGTCAATTTGTCAAAGGAGATTTTATGATAATTAAAACAGCAGAATTTGCTTGCGCCTTCGGCACCGAAAAACAGCTGCCGAAGGCAGAAAAGCCGGAAATTGTATTTTCCGGCCGAAGCAATGTGGGCAAATCCAGCCTGATAAACAAACTTTGCAACCGCAAAAGTCTTGCGCGAACATCGGCTCAGCCGGGTAAAACAGGCACAATAAACTTTTATAAAGTAAATGAATTTTTCTTTGTCGATCTGCCGGGTTACGGTTTTGCAAAGGTGTCCGACAAAGAGAGAAAAAGATGGGACAATCTTATCAACGGTTACTTCAACCAAAGCCGAGATGTCAGAATGGTTGTACAGCTGATCGACTCAAGGCACGAGCCTACAAAAGACGACATTACGATGCTTGAATACTTGACTTACTATAAGTTTCCTTTCGTTATTGCTTTGACAAAGTGTGATAAGCTTAACAAAACAGAACAAAGTGCCGCCGTTGAAAAGTTTTCGGAATACTGCAAAGATTACGCCTATTCCGATATTATTTTAACGAGCGCCGAAAAGGGCATTGGCGCAGAGCGGCTGTTATACGCGATAGAAAAATCATTGGTGGACTGATATGGCTTACAAAGAGTTCAGCTATTATTACGATTATTTTAATTACAATGCCGACTATGACGCATTATTTCGGTTTATAAAATCAAAGGCAGCTCGGCACGGTGTAAAAGACGGCATTGTTTGCGATTTGGGCTGCGGTACGGGTGAATTGGCTTTCAGATTTGACAAAGCAGGTTACGATGTCATAGCGGTTGACAATTCCGATGAAATGCTGGATGTTCTGTATGACAAAAGAGACGAGGTCGGCGCCTACAATATTCAAATACTTAAACAGGATATAACCGAGCTTGATATGTTCGGCACCGTCGATTTATTTACATGCACATTTGACACGGTAAATCATCTTGACGGTGAAAAAGCGGTGCAAAAGTTTTTTGACAAGGTCTCTCTGTTTATGCATCCGGACGGTGTATTTATATTTGACGCAAACACTCCGTATAAGCACAAATATGTGCTTTCCTGTGAAAAATATGATTTTGACGACGATGAAGCCGAGTGTATTTGGCAAAACACTCTTTACGAAAACGAACAGAAAACAGAGATTTCAATAAAAATCAAAGATAAGGTTTCAGGTGAAAACTATTCTGAAAAGTTTTTTGAGCATTATTATGAGTATTCTCAATTGGAGAAAATGATAAAAAATTCGGGCATGGTAATATGCGAGTGTCTCGACGGAGAAACCTTTGAAGAGCTCAAACCGGAATCCCAAAGATTTATATTTGTATGTAAAAAGGAGAATAGATAATGGCAAAAATTGTCAGGGCCATATCCGACATGGGTGGCGTTGTAATAAGCGTAATTGATTCTACGGATATAGTTCGCAGAATGGAGGAAATACATAAGACTTCACGGGTCGTAAGTGCGGCCTTTGGCAGACTTTTGACGGCTTCCGAGCTTATGGCTTCAAACCTTAAAAGCTATGATGACAGCATAACTCTCAGAATCAAAGCCGACGGTCCTATCGGTCTTTTGACCGTAGCATGCGACGGCAGAGGCAACTGCAAAGGCTTTGTTGAAAACAATGTGGTTGAGCTGCCTCTCAAAGCCGACGGCAAGCTTGATGTAGGCACAGCCGTGGGCAAAAACGGCTATTTGTATGTCGTAAAGGATTTGGGTATGAAAGACCCGTATGTGGGCTCAATTCCGCTTGAAAGCGGCGAAATTGCCGAGGATATAACAGCTTACTACGCCTATTCCGAGCAAATACCTACCGTATGCGCTCTCGGTGTTTTGGTTAACCCGGATTTGTCTATCAAGAGGGCAGGCGGCTATCTTTTACAGCTTTTACCGGGCGCGACCGAGGAGGAAATATCCCTGGTTGAAAAAAACATTAAAAACATTAAAAGCATCACTTCTTTCTATGAACAGGATAAAACCGAATACGATGTAATAAACACCGTAATGGACGGTTTTAATCCGAGTATTCTCGACGAATATGACTGTCGGTATAAGTGCGACTGCTCAAAAGAAAGAGTTGAAAAGGCTTTAATTTCAATCGGAAAAACAGAGCTTGAAAGGCTCAGAGACGAAGAAGAGCAAATTGAAATGACCTGTCATTACTGTGACAAAAAATACTATTTTACAAAAAAAGATTTGACCGGTATGATAAACAGCCTTCAAAAAAATAAATAATTATTTGTAAATAATTGTTGACAAAAGGCGCTCATAATGGTATAATCTTTATCGTCACGAGGGCAAGGAAGCTTAGCTCAGCTGGGAGAGCACCTGCCTTACAAGCAGGGGGTCACAGGTTCGAGCCCTGTAGTTTCCACCATTTCTCGTGACAAAATGCGGGTTTAGCTCATCTGGTAGAGCGCCACCTTGCCAAGGTGGAGGTAGCGAGTTCGAGCCTCGTAACCCGCTCCATACTTCCAAAAAGAAGTACTTGACAAAGTCTTATACTTATAGTATAATCACTTTCGAGTTTTGTGGAAGCTTAGCTCAGCTGGGAGAGCACCTGCCTTACAAGCAGGGGGTCACAGGTTCGAGCCCTGTAGTTTCCACCACAAGTTGGCCCGGTAGTTCAGCTGGTTAGAACGCTAGCCTGTCACGCTAGAGGTCGTGGGTTCGAGCCCCATTCGGGTCGCCAATTTGTGCCTCGGTAGCTCAGTCGGTAGAGCAGAGGACTGAAAATCCTCGTGTCGGTGGTTCGATTCCACTCTGAGGCACCATTAAGCGGGTTTAGCTCATCTGGTAGAGCGCCACCTTGCCAAGGTGGAGGTAGCGAGTTCGAGCCTCGTAACCCGCTCCAATTTTATAGTATGGCGCCATAGCCAAGTGGTAAGGCAGAAGTCTGCAAAACTTTTATGCACCAGTTCAAATCTGGTTGGCGCCTCCATACTATAATGATAACAAGGGCAGCAATGTCCTTGTTATTTTTTATTATAAGGAGATTTATTATGGCAAAAGATAAGTTGAAAACGGTTTATATTTGTTCTGCATGCGGCGAAGTCCACTACAGATGGCAGGGACAATGCAATGCATGTAAGGAGTGGAATACTCTTGTCGAAGATGTTATAAACGAGGAAAAAAAGTCATCCGCCAAACAGACTTTGACCGGCGCCGTGAAGTCCCTGGAGTTTTCGGACTTATCTGTGATTTCCGCTGACAACGATAAAAACCGTATAAAAACAGGGATAGACGAGCTGGACAGAGTTCTGGGCGGCGGAATAGTAAAAGGCGCAGGTATCCTCATAGGAGGTGCACCGGGCGCAGGTAAATCCACTCTTTTGCTTCAGGTGTGCGGCAACCTATGCGAAAAATATAATATTTTATATGTCAGCGGCGAGGAATCTGTCTCTCAGATTAAGCTGCGCGCAAACAGGCTCGGCATATCCGGCGAAAATATAAAAATTGCAACTGAGACCGATGTGGAGAGCATTTGCGAAAGTATTCGGTCAATTAAGCCGGATATCGTGGTAATTGACTCAATTCAGACAATGTCTATTTCTGATATTTCATCAAGCGCAGGCAGCATTACACAGGTGAGAGAATGCACTTCAATGCTTCTGTCAGCCGCCAAAAGACTAGATATTCCTCTTTTTATAATAGGGCATGTAAACAAGGACGGAGCTATTGCCGGCCCAAAGGTTATGGAACATATTGTAGACACTGTGCTGTATTTTGAAGGGGATAAAACTCTGCCGTACAGAATTTTGCGTGCAAGCAAAAACAGATTCGGCTCGACAAATGAAATCGGTATGCTCGACATGTCGGATAAGGGAATAGTTGAAGTCAAGAATCCTTCCTCTGTGCTCTTAAATGACCGCGGTCAAGATATAAGCGGCAGCTGTATCACATGTATATTGGAGGGTACAAGACCGATTCTGACGGAAATTCAGGCGCTCACGGCTAAAACCGCATTCGGTACGCCGAGAAGAACAGCGTCCGGCATTGATTACAATAGATTAAACCTTTTGCTTGCCGTTTTGGAAAAAAGAGCAGGCATAATTACATCTACAAATGATGTTTATCTTAATGTCGTCGGCGGATTGGAATTGGAAGAGCCGTCCATAGACCTGGCAATTATTATGTCTATTTATTCTTCGATGTCCGACAAAATCATACCGGGAGATACGGTGATTTTCGGTGAAGTAGGTTTAGGCGGCGAAATCAGAAATGTACAGAGCCCGGATTTGCGATTAAAAGAGATACAGCGACTCGGTTTTAAGAAGGTCATTATGCCTGACAGACGGAAATCTCAAATCAATGCAAGCGATTACGACCTTGAATTGTACGGCGTTAACAATATCCTACAGGCAATAAATTTGATATGAAAAAAATAATCGTAAATACGAGTTTTGACTTTGTCATGGATAAGTTATACGAATACGGGTTTGATATCATACCGGTAATAAAATCCGACAGAGTATCGGCGCCTATATCCGCCCATGCCGATGTTTTATACAACAAGGTGTTCGATAACGAAATAATGCTGTCAGCCTGTCAAAAGGCAAATTTACCCCAAATTATCGAGTCGGGCTATAAGTGTACGGTATATGATAAACTCTTGCCCGGCTATAAAACCGAATGCGGTTTGAATTTTGTAATAAACAACGAAGTAGTATTAAAAAATCCAAAAACTGCGGCGGATATTGACGCCGGCGATAAAAAGGTTATCACGGTAAAACAGGGCTATACGAGATGCTCCGTTTTGGAAATTACGGATAATGTTTACATAACCGACGATGAGGGAATATACAGTAAGCTGACGGAGAACTTACTTAATTGTCTTTTGGTAAAAAAGGGAATAGTGCAGCTTGACGGTTACGATTACGGGTTTATCGGCGGGGCAACAATAAATATGAAGAACGGCAAAATATTATTTTGCGGTGATATTGAGAACACCGAAGAAAAATACAATATAGAAAAATTCTTATTTGAGTACTCAAAAGAAGCCGTATTTATAAAAGGGAAGACGCTTACCGATATAGGTTCGGGAATTGTTTTGTAAATAAAGTCACAATAAATAATTTAAGTTATTGGATATAAGTAACAAATGGTATTTTTATGTACAATAATAAATAACAACTATAAATTGTTTTTTATTTACCTGCGTACAGCTAATAAAAATAGCGATTAACAGTCTTTTTAACTCGTGTTAATTAAAATGGAGTACTATATAAAAATAATCAATAAAAAACAAAGTTATATAATCAAGAACAAGAGCGCAAAAGACATAATTAAACGGTTTGAAAATAGACAGAGAAAAAAATTGAAAACATTTTGAAAACTCGGTTTATAGCAGACGGTCTAAATGCAGAATTACAAAAATATATATTCGAAAGAACTAAAAACAATGTATCTAAAAAACTTTCGGTTCACTCAATTAAACAATAAAAACTTGTAGATGAAAATACGCATATACCACTTGATTCAAAAGGAAAAGAGTGGTATAATTTCTATACAGTCTATTTCGCTAAATAAAAGTTTTATGAAATTGAGAATATGGTAAACTATCATTTCCATTATACTTTCAAATATTATGTCATTACTGATTATAATATACTTTTCAATAAGCTATATGTTTTGTTGAATAATTGCGACAATTACAATAATATTTTTTCATTAAATAAATATTACTTTCGTGAAATTTATTTTTCATCAAAGCATTATAAAATTTTTACAATATTATCTATGATATTAAAGTAAACAATAAAAACGGAGGTTTCCATGGCACACTCAAAACCTGTTATTTATACCGATTATTCAGATGGTCCGGATTTTTTGAAAGATTTTCTGAATTATCAGCTCACAATTCGCGGCTTGTCAGCACGCACCGTTGAAAGCTATTACATAGACTTAAAACTCTTTTTCAAATATATTAAAATGAAAAGAATTTCTAAGGTTGACAACGATTTAATTGATGAGATTTCAATTTCGGATATTTCTTTTGATATGGTAAAAACAGTCACACAATCCGATATTTTGGAATTTCTATATTTTGTAATGAACGAGCGCAACAATTCGGCTTCGGCTCGCTCTCGCAAGCTTTCATCACTCAGGGGCTTTTTCAAATATTACACGACAAAAGTCAATAAGCTGGACAGCAACCCTTGTGAAAACATTGAAATGCCGGCTAATAAAAAAAGATTGCCAAAATATCTGACACTCGAACAAAGCATGGAATTGCTCTCTAATACGGATACAGACTTTCCTCAAAGAGACTACTGTATGATTATGCTTTTTTTGAATTGCGGCATGCGTATCTCTGAACTTGTGGGTATAGATGTCAACGATATTGTCGACGACACGATGAGAATAATCGGAAAAGGCAACAAGGAACGAACGGTTTATTTGAATGACGGCTGTATTCGGGCGGTCACCGATTATATTATTGAAAGAAATAAAATCATCTCACCGGATAAAGAGCCAGCGCTTTTTATATCAAAAAGAACGAGAAAACGCATAACCGTACGCCGAGTACAGCAAATTGTCACCGGATGTCTTCAAAAAGCCGGTCTTGGCGGTCAGGGCTTTTCCACACATAAGCTCAGACACACCGCGGCCACCCTTTTATATCGCTCAGGATCGCGGGACATGCTGGCATTAAAAGAAATATTAGGCCACGAACATGTATCAACAACGGAAATATACACTCATATTTCCGATGAGGAACTTAAAAAAGCCGCAAAGGGCTCTCCCCTTGCGACTTTCAAAAAGAAATCAAAATAAAAGTCACCTGTGCGTAATGAACTGCCCCAAATTGTTCAGACAGTACAAAAAGAACCTACTGACGTAGAAATTAAATATTAACTTACAAACTGACTTCTGTATTCCATAGGAGTCAGTTTGGTTTTTAACTGAATACGTTGATTGTTGTAGAAATAAA
>JAQXIW010000036.1 GCA_029007985.1 Oscillospiraceae bacterium
GGTTCATTGCGGCGACAAGCATTATGTTTGACGGATAGGATTGGGTGTAGTTTACGCGTGAAATTGTAACTTTTCCGTCTTCCAGCGGAGCTCTCAGTGATTCCAGGACTTCCTTATTAAACTGCGGAAATTCGTCCAAAAACAGTATTCCGTTGTTGGCAAGTGAGATTTCACCCGGTCGGGCGTTGTTTCCGCCGCCGGTGAGCGCCGGTGACGACACAGTATGGTGAGGGCTTCTGAACGGTCTTTTTCTCATCAGACCGGCGTTTTTCCCCAGCAACCCGCTGATGGAGTAAATTTTTGTGGTTTGTATGGATTCTTCCTTTGTCATCCGGGGTAAAATACTCGGCAGCCTTTTCGCAAGCATGCTCTTGCCGGAGCCCGGAGGCCCGAACATCAAAATGTTATGTCCGCCCGATGCGGCTATTTCCAGGGCTCTTTTTGCCTCGGCCTGACCCTTAACATCGGCGAAATCAAGGGTTTCCTCTTCGTCGCACTCGCCGCTGTAAACATGAGGTATAAGAGTACATTCGCCTTTGAGAAAGGACAAAAGCTTTGAAATATGGTCTATTCCTATCACATTTAAGCCGTCTACCACGCTCGCCTCGTTGGCGTTGTCCCCCGGGACGAAAAAGTGGGTAAAGCCCTCTTCTTTGGCTTTGATTGCCATAGGCAAAATCCCCGGTACGCCTCGGAGATAGCCGTCGAGAGATATCTGACCGGCAAAAGAGTATTTCGGGCTGATTTGAGGTATATCGCCCTTTGCGGACAGTATGCCGAGTAAGAGCGGCAAATCGTATACAGCGCCGCTTTTTTTAATGTCGGACGGCGCCAAATTGACGGTTATTCTGCTTGTAGGATATGAGAGATTGTTGTTTTTTATCGCCGAGCGAACACGCTCTTTTGACTCCTTTACGGCGCTGTCGGGCAAACCGACTATTTCAAAACCTGGCAGACCGCCTGAAATATGGGTTTCAACCGTAACTACATAGCCGTCTATACCCTGTACGCCGAAACTGAAAATTTTGCTGAACATAACATCACCTCTTTATAATTCTACATTATAATTGTCATTAAAGCAATACGGTTGACGGATAGTCATTTTTTACAAATAAGGTGAAAAATTTTAGTGTTTATTGTAATTGAATGACTTAGATTGTTGTGTTATTCTATAATAAATACAACTGAAAAACGGAGGGAATATATATGTATATGAAAGAGTATGAGCGCTGGCTCGGCGAAGTCAAAGAGGACTATCTCCTTGCGGAGCTCAATGAAATAAAAAGCGACGACGAACGGATAAAAGACAGATTTATTCGCTCTTTGGAATTCGGCACAGCCGGTTTGCGCGGTGTTTTGGGCGCAGGCACATACAGAATGAATGTGTACACGGTTGCAAAGGCGACCCAGGGACTTGCCAATTATCTGCTTTCCGAAAACGACAAGCCAAGCGTTGCAATATCTTACGATTCGAGAATCCGCTCCGACGAATTTGCAAAAATAGCGGCTCAGGTGCTTGCTGCAAACGGCATACATGTATATCTTTACGCTCAGCTTATGCCTGTACCGATGCTTTCATTTGCCACGAGAGCCACTAAATCCGACGCCGGTATTATGGTTACGGCGTCTCACAACCCGGCAAAGTACAACGGCTATAAAGTTTACGGCCCGGACGGCTGTCAGATGACCAGCGAATCCGCCGACAAGGTTTTGGCGGAGATTAATAAGCTTGATATTTTTGCGGATATCAAGAAAGTCGATTTTGACAAGGCACTTTCCGACGGCGTTATTGAGTACACTTCCGACGAAGTTATCGAAAAATACTATTCGTGGGTACTTGACCAGAGAATGAGAAAGGATATTTTCTCAAAATCGCCTATGAAGATGGTCTATTCTCCTCTCAACGGCGCCGGCAATATCCCGGTCAGAACTGTGCTTGCAAGGGCGGGGCTTACGGATATTTCGGTTGTTCCGGAACAGGAAAAGCCGGACGGCAATTTCCCTACCTGTCCGTATCCTAACCCGGAAATCAAAGAGGCTATGGCTCTCGGCCTTGAAAAAGTCAAGGCGGAAAACGCGGATATTCTTATTGCCACAGACCCGGACTGCGACCGCGTGGGCATAGCCGTAAAAGACGATAAGGGTGAATATGTTCTCATCACCGGCAATCAGGTGGGTATTTTGCTCACCGACTATATTGCCAAGACAAGAAAAGAACTCGGCACTCTGCCGAAAAATCCGGTATTGGTAAAATCTCTGGTATCTTCCAGTCTGGCTGACGCCGTTGCGGCATCTCACGGAGTGGAGACAATAAATGTACTCACAGGCTTCAAATATATAGGCGAAACCATTAAAAAGCTCGAAGAAAAAGGTGAAAAAGACAGATTTATACTCGGATTTGAAGAGAGCTACGGTTATCTTGTCGGCACGGAGGTAAGAGATAAAGACGCCGTTGTGGCAACGCTTATGATTTCCGAAATGGCGGCATACTATACTTATACCGGCACATCAATCTACAATGTGTTGCAGGACATCTATGCAAAATTCGGCTACTATCTCAACAAGGTTGATTCATACGAATTTGAAGGTCTGTCCGGCATGGATAAAATGGCTCGGATTATGCAGGGGCTGAGAGACAAACCGCTCGATGTCATCGGCTCATACAAGGTTGTCGCAAGAGAGGATTACAAAACTCTCGTTCACAGAGACGAAATTACAGGTGAAGAAAAACATATTGATTTGCCAAACGCCAATATTATGGTTTATTTCCTCGATGGCGGCAACCAGGTGATTGTTCGCCCGTCGGGCACAGAACCGAAAATTAAGGTCTACTATTCGCTTAAAGGCAAGGATGCGGCTGACGCGGCAAGAATTAAAGACGATATTGACACGACAATGAAGTCTGTTTTGCGGTAAATAAAAAATTTGGCTGAAACACTTGCATTATTCAAAGATATATGTTATATTTTTTGGGTAACAATTTAATCCAAGACAGAGGACGGAAACCCCTGTTGCACAAGAAATTGAGGTGAATAAGATGAAAAACGGTATCCATCCGGCATACGATGAAGCTACAATTACATGTGCCTGCGGCAATGTAATCAAAACTCGTTCAACAAAGAAAAATATCACAGTTGATGTTTGCGCTAAGTGCCACCCATTCTACACAGGTAAGCAGAAGGTTGTTGACTCAGGCGGACGTGTTGACAGATTCAAGAAAAAGTACGGTATTACAGAATAATCGATACGAAAAGGGGCGGTATTTTATACCGCCTCGTTGTTTTAATTGAGAGGTTAATTTGGCAGATTACATTACGGTCGGCGGCGTATATTCCGACTCAATCGAAGAAAAGAAAAGCGTTTTTATCGGATATATTTCCCCGGCGAAAACAGAAAAAGAAGCTCTTGAGTTTCTTGCGTCGGTTAGAAAGAAACATTATGACGCAAGACATCGGTGCTATGCATGCATAATTAAAGACGGCAGAATCGAGAGACAGAGCGATGACGGAGAGCCTCGGAAAACGGCAGGCATGCCGATTTTGGAGGTTTTGAGACATTCCGGTATAGAGGACGCAATAATAGTGGTGGTCAGATATTTCGGCGGCACCCTGCTGGGCACCGGCGGATTGGTCAGAGCATACACCCGGGCGGCACAAAAGGCGGTGCGGCGGGCGGAAGTTCTGTCATATTCAAAATGTGTGGATTTGACATTTTCAATAGATTATTCTCTGTACGACAAAATGATGTCCCTGATTTCACGGGACGGCGGCAAGGTTATCGACACACGGTTTACAGACAGCGTGTCTTTGAGGGTGCGAGCCGTAAGCGGTACACAGGATAAACTTATTTCGGATATAGAGCTGCTGACAAAGGGCAAAAGCCCGGCAGTCAGCGAGGAAATATATGATATTTTCTGACAGAGGTTCAAATGGAAAGCATCAGAGAAAGATTATTGAAAAACGAAAAAGACAATCTGTCCGAATACGCACAGCTTGCCCGGAATACAGCCGGCAGATTGCGCCCGGAACAAGAGTGTGATTTGAGGACATGCTATCAAAAGGACAGGGATAAAATATTGCATTGCAAGAGCTTTCGCCGACTCAAACAGAAAACACAGGTTTTCATTTCCCCGGAAGGCGACCACTACAGGACGAGAATGAC
>JAQXIW010000037.1 GCA_029007985.1 Oscillospiraceae bacterium
TACGTCTTTTGACCGGAGACCTCGCTCTTTACGAGATTTGCCAGTTTTGTATCCGGCACAATGCTGTCGGAAAAGTATATGCCGTCCTCGATTCTGACATCCTGTACAAAGGAAACCGTGCGGTTTTCATCGCCGTTTTCATACGGAGCTTTCAATTCGGCAAGAGCCCGCATGAGCGGTGCGGAATCCTCTACCGCGCCGATAAACTCGTTGTTGACATACAGGCCCGTCGCCCTGGCGACATCCGCGTCGGAGGCGTTGAGAATGTTGTCGGCAAGCGTTCTTTCGCTGACGGTTTTCCCCTTGCCAAGCGGCACGATTTTCACCTTTGAGTCCAGCTCCCACACCTGATCGTTGGTGGCGACAAGCTGATTTTCAATGATTGAGCCGGCGTTGTCCAAAACTGAATAGTTTGAGATAAGGCCTATATCCGTATCGTTGACATAGACGCGCAAAGCGAGCTCTCTGTGCAGCCCCAAATAAGCCACCGACAGAAAAACTATTCCGCAAAACACAGGCAGAGCGTACGCCGTGAGAATGTTTATGGCGTCGCGGTGCTTTCTCACACCCTGTTTTATGTATTTTGTGATTTCCTGTGTGGTGTTTATGTCCTTGTCGTCTTTTGTGGTATCTCTGATGGATTTGACATTTGAAAGGACGGTGCCGATGAGCATTATAGGCTCGCCCAGGTCGTCTAAAAACGAATCAAAGAGGAGCTTTGCGAATTTCCAAAAACTCCGCCCCACTCTGACAAAGAATTCATACGCCGTCTCGGCAAGCCGTCCGGAAACATCGGCGAGTTCCCGGCCCAGCGCCTCAATGCAGCAGCCGATTCTGTAAAAATTATATATTAAGAAATTCTTTATACCCCGACCGGTTATTTTGTCGGGGTTGAATTTTCTGAAGCTGTCGGAAATCGAATGTTTCTTTTTTTGTTTGTCTTGTATCCTGTTTCTCTTGGGAAACGCCATTCAGTCATCCCCTTTCTTTTTATGCACAACTTATATTATAATAAGTAAAAAATATTTTTTCAAGTTTAAGGGTTTTGTCGGGCGAATTGTTTACAGTTTGTCAATATTTTACAGGTTTTTTATTAAAGTTTTCATATCCTCCGGCATTTCCCGTGTCAAAGCGACGGTTTTGCCGCCGTCCGGGGTGGGAAAGGACAGCCTGCCGCAATGCAGGGCGTGTCGCCGTATAAGATTTGTGTCTCCGCCGTATAGTTCATCCCCCAAAAGCGGGTGGCCTATGTGAGAAAAATGCACTCGGATTTGGTGCGTTCTGCCTGTGTGCAGCTTTACATCGACCAAAGTCATATCCGCCGCCGTCTTTACCGCAGTGTATTCGGTGACGGCTCTTTGGCCGTCCGCCCTGACGCATCGGGTGATTATCGACTCTTTTTCCCTGGCTATCGGCGCGTCTATAACGCCGTGTCCGTCTTTAAGACGACCCGATACAATTGCCGTATAGGTTTTGTCGACCTTTCCTTTCAGCTTTTCCGCCGAATGAGCGTCAAGGGCAATCAGCACAAGGCCGGAGGTGTTTCTGTCCAGCCTGTTTATGATTCGCGGGATTTTCTTTTCGCCCCTTTCGGCAAACAGCCCCACAAAATAGTTTGCGAGTGTGTCTGTCGGGTGGTTGAATGACGGATGACAGGGCATATACGGCGGTTTGTTCACAACCATCACGCACCTGTCCTCGTAGACTATGTCTAAATCTCCTTTTTGAGAAATGACGGTGGTCTCTTTGTTTTCGTCGTCGGTGTTTATCGTCACAATGTCGCCGGCGTGCAGACGGTAGTTTGCGTTCTGCCTTACGCCGTTGACCTTGATACCGCTTTCGGAAAATTTGATTTTTTTGATGAGAGCCGTGCTGACGCCGTATCTTTTTAAGAAAAAGTTTAATCTTTCGTGCTCCCGGTTTTCATCGGCAGTAAATGTGTATTCCATGCGCCCTCCCCCTGTCATAATGAATAATTATATCACAAAATCCGTCGGTTTTGAAAATTCGGCGGAAAAATTCAGCAAAAATTCAGGTTGGCCGCACAGAAAAAAAGAATATATTGAATTAAACCGCAATTTGTGGTAATATATTTTAATGCAAACCGAAAGTTTGCGTAAAAATTGCTTTTCAGCGAGTAAAACATACGGTGGCGGGGGCAGAAATGCCCGTGAGGAAAGTCCGTGCTGCACAGGGCAAGGATAGCTGATAACGTCAGCCGAGGGCGACCTCCGAGACAGTGCAACAGAAATATACCGCCTGTTTTACAGGTAAGGGTGGAAAGGCGAGGCAAGAGCTCACCGGCGCTGTGGTGACACAGCGGCCATGTAAACCTTATCCGCAGCAACTCCCGACAGTAGAGCATATGCGCCCTGCAGCTCTCAGGAGGAGGCTTGATGCGCACAGCAATGTGCGTACTAGATAGATCACCGTTTAATACAGAACACGGCTTACGGTTTACTCGCTGGATTTATAAAATTAAAAGAGGTCTGTTTGACCTCTTTTTTGTTTTCTGATATTCATCGGCCGGAATTTGACATATCTTTTAAGGCTGTCACTCAATCAATCCGTACCGTTTATATTTGTCCATGATGAATTTTAACATCAATTTATTGCCGAGATACTGTTTGTATGTGGCGGTTTTGTCTTTGCCTGCCCGTTTGAGTCTCTCTATCTCGGCGTTTTCAAACTCCGCCTGCGCCGTTATGTCGGCGAGCATTTTTTCAAATTTTTCAATTCTTTCCATGGTCGCCCCGATAGCCGTTAAAGTGTATTCTGCCTTCGTCGAATCTGTCTATGTAGTGATTTGCCCCCTCGGAAAGCGGATATCCAAAGGCGAGCACGCCCATAGGCGTTACCGACGGCGGCATCGGGAAAACTTTTCTTATGTTTTCGTCCCTTTCGTCGCCCTCTCTTTTGCCCTCGGCGCCGGCGCCCATCCACACGCCGCCCAGACCTATGTCAACGGCCTCCAGCAGCATATTTTCACAGCAGGCGCCCAAATCCTGATCGGCGTGATAAGGGTGAGGCGCATTTGTGCGGCGCAAAACAACTATCCGCAAAGGCGCGCCTTTTATAAGTTTTGAATACGGTGAAAATTCCGAGAGAGCGTCCAGCTTTTCCCTGTCGGTTACCACTATAAATTCCCACGGCTGTTGATTTGACGCCGACGGCGCCTGCATTGCGGCTCTGAGCAGTTTTTCGATTTTTTCGCTCTCCACCGGAATGTCCTTGAATTTTCGCACGCTGCGTCTTATGTCTATTGTCTTCATAACTCTTCTGTCTCCTTCATCAGTTTTTCAAATATGTCGCACACTCTTTCCACATCGGCTCTCGACACATCGTTGTTTGTGATAAAGCGCAAAAGACCGAATTCTTCCCCTGCCATCTTTACGCCGTAGTCAAGCATTCTCGACGGCAGGGAAGCGATAAACGATTTCGGTCTGTCCACCTTGAAAAAAACCAAATTTATGTCCACATTGTCCTTCATTACGCGCACGCCTTTCATTTTCGAAAGTCTCTGCGCCATATATTTTGCGTTTGCGTGGTCGTCGGCGAGCCTGTCCACCATTTTTTCCAAGGCGATGATGCCGCACCGGGCCAGCATACCGGCCTGTGCCATGCCGCCGCCCATCATTTTTCTGTTGCGGCGGGCTTTTTCGATAAAATCCGCGCTGCCGCACAGAACGCTGCCCACCGGGGCGCACAGCCCTTTTGAAAGGCAGACCATGACGGAATCGCA
>JAQXIW010000038.1 GCA_029007985.1 Oscillospiraceae bacterium
GGCTGAAAATTTCTTTTCTATTCTAAAAACAGAGTGTATCAACCGCACAAAACTTAAAACTTTTCAGCAGGCTCGCCTGCTGATTGATGAATATATTTATTTCTACAACAATCAACGTATTCAGTTAAAAACCAAACTGACTCCTATGGAATACAGAAGTCAGTTTGTAAGTTAATATTTAATTTCTATATCAGTAGGTTCTTTTTGTACTGTCTGAACAATTTGGGGCAGTTCACGACAAAAGTCGGCTCTTCTTTTTGTGTAATTTAATGGTTCAGGCGTATATCAGCCCAGTATCATTCTGTCTGTCAGCATATCTTCCCGATATGACTTTGAGAATTTTTCCAGCAGAGTTTCTACCGTAAGATTTGCTTTTTCTTTTCCCCTGACATCGTACACTATTCTGCCGCCGTTCATCATTATCAGCCTGTTGCCGTGATTTATGGCGTCTCTCATATTGTGCGTTATCATAAGGGTAGTCAGTTTATTGCGATTTACTACTTCGTCGGTGAGATTCAGCACCTTTTCGGCGGTTTTTGGGTCAAGGGCGGCGGTGTGCTCGTCCAGCAAAAGCAAATCCGGTTTTTTGATTGTCGCCATCAAAAGCGTGATTGCCTGTCTTTGACCGCCGGACAAAAGACCGATGGTGTCTTGAAGCCTGTTTTCCAAATCCAAATCCAGCCGTTTCAGCCGATTTTTGAAAAAATCCCTGTCGTCTTTGTCAATGGCTTTGCCCAGTCCCTTTTTCTCTCCTCTGTGCAAAGCGAGCGACAGATTTTCCTCAATTGTCATAGACGCGGCTGTGCCGACCATCGGGTCTTGGAATACTCGGCCTAAAAATTTAGCCCTTTTGTGCTCCGGCATCGAGGTCACATTTTCGCCGTGAATGTAAATTTCACCCTCGTCGATAGGGAAAACCCCCGCTATCGCATTGAGCATTGTAGACTTTCCGGCTCCGTTTCCGCCGATTACCGTCACATAGTCACCTTCCGCGAGAGTGAGTCCCAGCCCTTTCAATACATGATTTTCCGTTATCGTGCCGGGATTAAATGTCTTTTGTATATTTATCAATTCGAGCGCAGTCTTCACAATGCATTCTCCTCTCTGCTCAAAACCATTCGTTTTGATTTATTTGTTTTTGCATTTTTGACCTTTGCAAGAATGTGATTTTTCATTCTCGGCATCGATAGAGCAACCGTAACGGTAACGGCGGTAAACAGTTTGAGATCAAGCGGGTCCATGCCGAGCTCGATGACAAACGCAATAATAATTCTGTACACTACGGCGCCGACCACGACGGATACAAGCTTGTTGAGCATGCCCTTTTTGTGATAGAGGACTTCGCCTATAATCACGCTGGCGAGACCTATTACGATAGAGCCCCGACCCATACTGATATCGGCATAGCCCTGATTCTGAGAGATGAGAGCTCCGGAAAAAGCCACCAGGCCGTTGCCCAGCGCAAGACCGCATATTTTCATCAACTCCGTGTCAATGCCCATGGCTTTTGCCATTTTTTCATTGTCACCGGTTGCCCTTATTGCATTGCCAAAGTGTGTGGCAAGGAAAAGATTCAACAGAGTGACGAAAGCCAGAGCCGTCAATACGCCGCCGGCAAGTATGGAATATCTCGATGAAGTGAAAACAGTAAAAATTGTTTTGACCTTCAAAAGAGTGATGTTTGGCTTGGCCATTATTTTGATGTTAACAGAATACAGGCCTATCTGAGTGAGAATACCCGAAAGAATGGCGGGAATTTTCAATTTTGTGTGCAAAAGCCCCGTAATCGTACCGGCCGCCATGCCGCCGCATATTGCGGCAAGTGTGGCGATAACCGGGTGAACGCCGGCAGTCAGCATTTTTGCCGTTATGGCCGCGCCTGTCACGATACTGCCGTCTACCGTCATGTCCGCATAGTCGAGTACGCGAAATGTTATAAATACGCCCAAAGCGGTTATTGACCATAAAAGTCCCAAAGAGACAGCGCCTGTAATAATGTTAATCATTTAGTAAAACTCCCGATTATTCGGCATGTACAACATATTGCTGTAATTCAGCCGGAATTGTGATGCCCAAAGCATCCGCCATATCACCGTTAATTGTGTATGAATAGTCTTTCTGTGTTTCGATTTGCATTGTGGTAATGTCCTCGCCGTTAAGAACTCTGATTGCCATTTCACCGGTCTGGTAGCCGAGATTGTAGTAGTCGATACCCAATGTTGCCAAACCGCCGGACATTACCATGCCGGATTCGCCGCAGATGACAGGTACTTTTTCCCGTACGGCTTCGCTGCCGACTATTGCCATTGACGAGGCGAGAACATTGTCGGTAGGAATATAGATTGCGTCGCACTTCTTTACGATCGACTGTGCGGCCTGCTGTACATCGTTTGAGTTTGTGACAGTCTGCTCCACATATTCAAGATTCATATCGTCCAGGATGGCTTTGACCTGATTTATCTGCAAAACGGAATTGTCTTCGCTGGATGTGTACATAAGGCCTACGACCTTTGTATCAGGCTTAAGACGGAGCATAAGCTCAATCTGCTCTTTTATTGGGGAAGCGTCGGATGTGCCGGAAACATTTGTGTTAGGTTTTTCCATGCTTTCGGCGAGACCTGCGTCAACCGGGTCGGTAACCGCCGTAATGAGAATAGGTATATCCTTTGTCTTGCCGGCCACGCTTTGTGCTGCGCCCGTTGCAATGGCGAGAATAATGTCATTCTTTTCGTTGACAAGTCTGTCAGACATTGTGGAAAGGTTGGACTGATCGCTCTGTGCGTTCTGAATGTCGAGTACCAGATTTTCGCCGTCCACATAGCCGTTGTCTTCCAGCGCTTTTACAAAGCCCTCTCTGGCGTTGTCCAAAGCCACGTGTTCAAGCTGCTGTAAAATACCGATTTTCACCTTGTTGTCTTCCTCTTTGCCGCCGGACGAACAGCCGACAACGGAAAGAGCCATAATAGCCGATAATGTCAATGCAATAAGTTTTTTCATAGTATAAATCCTCTCTTTTTTGGTTTTGTCGGGGGGATTTACTTACCCTTAGCGCGCATTTGAGATAAAAAAATCCCGCCCTCCGATAGTCGTCAGAGGACGAGAATGATATTCCCGTGTTACCACCTCTATTCGCCTGTATTTCACAATACAGACCTTGTCGGGTATCGTCTGTGGTGTCAAGATAAATACCCTTTGCTGTAACGGGCAACCCCGGAGCCGGCTACAACTCTCAGCTTCACCGGTCAACATAGATAAGGAATTCGCAGACTGCCGATATATCCCCCTCACACCTTGCGGGGACTCTCTGAATAACAGCATTGTCTGTTACTGCTTTATCATCATCGCTGTTAAGACCATTATACCCGACAGAGCAAAATTGTCAATACAGCCCGGCACTTTTTGTAAAAAGACATAAATATCAATACTAAATCACACTGAAACTGTGATATTGCATAAATAGAGGTGCTTTACATAAGATATATAATCGTATGCAGCATCGGTTGTCATTATAAAGGAAACAATTGTATGCAATAAATAGACAAAGGTGACCGCTGCGCAACAATAATAAATATATTATGCAATAATAATATATGCGCGGAAACAGCCGGTATTGTTGATTTCGGCAAAATGACGAATATCTTCGGTAAAATATGTGTAAAATATTTACAAAATATGAACAAATAAGTATATGACTTGTTATTATTTTAACAATTATACAAATCTTTGTGCATAATTCATATATTTTTTTTGTTTTTATTAAAAATCAGAGATATAATACACAATAAAATAATTATGTATAAATATTTCTATAATTTGTAAAAATGTTGTATTGATAAAAAATATTCCGTTTGTTATAATGAAAATGTAAGTAATTCGTTTTTTTTACTGTTAAATGGAGGAAACTATGGCGCACAAATATGTATACCTTTTTAGCGAGGGCAACGGCTCTATGAGAGAGCTTCTCGGCGGAAAAGGCGCAAATCTTGCAGAGATGACAAGTCTTGGCATGCCTGTACCCCAGGGATTTACCATCACTACCGAGGCATGTACCGATTATTATGCATCCGACAAACAGATTTCGGCGGAAATCCAGGCTCAGATTTTTGAATATCTGGAAAAACTCGAGGCAATCACCGGCAAAAAGTTCGGAGATCCGCAGAATCCTTTGCTCTGCTCCGTAAGAAGCGGCGCCAGAGCGTCTATGCCGGGTATGATGGACACGGTATTGAACCTCGGCTTAAACGATGAGGTTGCAGAGGGTCTGGCAAAGCTCACAGACAACGAAAGATTTGCCTACGATGCGTACCGCCGTTTTATTCAGATGTTCTCCGATGTTGTAATGGGTATCAACAAAGACTATTTTGATATGGCTTTGGACGGCATTAAGGAAGAGAGAAAAATCAAATTCGACAACGAATTGACAGTAGACGACCTCAAAAAAGCGGTTTGCGAATTTAAAGGAATATACAAAAGAGAAACAGGGGAGGATTTTCCGTCCGACAGCCGCGTACAGCTCCTTGCCGCGGTTAAAGCGGTATTCTCGTCCTGGGAAAACCCGAGAGCAATTTATTACCGCCGCATGAACGACATTCCGTCGTCTTGGGGCACTGCCGTAACCGTACAGTCGATGGTATTCGGCAATATGGGCTATGACTGCGGTACCGGCGTAGCCTTCACACGCAACCCGTCGACAGGCGAAAACAAACTCTACGGTGAGTTTTTGATGAATGCACAGGGCGAAGACGTTGTCGCCGGCATCAGAACACCGCAGACAATCGAGCAGCTGGGCGAAGTAATGCCTCAGGCATATCGGCAGATTATTGAGATTGCCGAGATACTCGAAAAACACAACCAGGATATGCAGGACTTGGAGTTCACCATTGAAAAAGGCAAACTCTATATGCTTCAGACAAGAAACGGCAAGAGAACGGCACAGGCCGCCATCAAAATAGCCGTAGATATGGTTGAACAGGGGCTGTGCTCTGTTGAAGACGCGCTTATGAAAGTAGAGCCTAACCGGCTTGATTCCCTGCTGCACCCACAGTTTGAGCCTCAGGCACTAAAAAAAGCCGTCCCGATAGCTCACGGTCTGCCGGCTTCACCGGGCGCCGCATTCGGCAAGGTCTATTTCAACGCCGAGGACGCAAAAGAGGCGGCTTCAAAGAGAAATGAGCCGGTAATTCTCGTCAGAATCGAAACAAGCCCGGAGGACATCGAGGGTATGTCCACATCAAAAGGCGTTCTCACCGCAAGAGGCGGTATGACCTCTCATGCGGCTGTTGTAGCCAGAGGCATGGGCAGATGCTGTGTATCCGGCTGTCATGACCTCATAGTAGATTACAATAACAAGGTCGCGTATTTCGGCGATGTAAAAGTTTACGAGGGCGACTTTATTTCGATAGACGGCTCAACCGGCAATGTATATGCAGAAAAACTGCCTACCGTAGACGCCACGCTGTCCGGCGACTTTGCCAAGTTTATGAAATGGGCGGACGAAGTGCGCACGCTGAAAGTCAGAACAAACGCCGACAACCCGAAAGACGCCAGACAGGCCAGACTTTTCGGCGCCGAGGGCATAGGTCTTTGCCGTACGGAGCATATGTTCTTCGGAAAAGACAGAATTCTGCCAATGCGCCAGATGATTTTGGCGAAATCCACACGGGAGAGAGTTGCCGCCCTCGACAAGATTTTGCCGATGCAGCAGAAGGACTTTGAGGGAATGTACAGAGAAATGGCAGGTCTGCCGGTTACAATCCGTTTCCTCGACCCGCCTCTGCATGAATTCTTACCGCATGACGACGACGAAACATCGACTACCGCATACGAAATGGGTATGTCCTTTACAGAGCTCAAAACAGCGGTAAAACGTTTATCGGAAACAAACCCGATGCTCGGTCACCGCGGATGCCGTCTGGCTATATCCTACCCGGAAATTGCCAGAATGCAGACCAGAGCTGTTATGCAGGCGGCTATAAATGTAAACCGCGAGGGCATTAAAGTCGAGCCTGAAATAATGATTCCGCTTGTATGCGACGCCGCCGAATTGAATTTCGTAAAAGGCATCGTAGACGATGAAGCGAAAAAAGTATTTGCGGAGCAGGGGATGACTCTCAGCTATAAAGTCGGCTCCATGATAGAAATACCGCGTGCGGCTCTTATGACCGACGAAATTTCCAAATATTCCGAATTCTTCAGCTTCGGTACAAACGACCTTACCCAGACCACATACGGCCTGTCAAGAGATGACGCCAGCCAGATTCTCGACGACTATTTCAAAAACAGAATTTTTGAATACGACCCGACCACAAAACTCGACCAGTCCGGCGTCGGCAAGCTTATAAGAATGGCTGCCGGCTGGGCAAGACAGACAAGAAGCGACATAAAACTCGGCGTCTGCGGCGAACACGGCGGCGACCCGGTTTCGATTCAGTTCTTCCAGTCTGCCGGCCTCGACTATGTGTCTTGCTCACCGTACAGAGTACCTATCGCCAGACTCGCCGCCGCACAGGCAGCTATCAGAAGCAGGGATGAGAAGTAATTTTTACTTCTGCTTCACAATAAACTACGAACAGGCAAAAGCTTTTCGTAACGCAAACGGTCAATATCTTCGCCAATCACAATGGGAAGATATTACGGTTGAAGTGATTTTCTAAAAAATATCCGTCTATCGAATAATTCGGTAGGCGGATTTTTTTTGCACATTCGTGTTTAGATTGTGTTTTCGTTATAATGAAATCAACAAAATTAAGGAGGTTTCATTATGAACACATTATTTGAACAAAACGGCTGTAACTACGAAATACAAGGCAATTATCAACTGCCTTGTATCGCAACAAAAGAGCAGAATGAATTACATATCGGTGTGTGGGCAACCCGTCACAGACAGTATCTTAAACAACATCATCGCATAAGATATTACAATCTGCTCACATCGGAAAGGCTGTACCCTTACCTTGCGGACATTGAAGAACAAGCGCAAGTAATGTTTTCACAGCTTGTTAAATCGCTTGCCGAAAAAGAAAATGTTACGGAAAAACTGAAAGCAGATAACCCGATGCTATGGGTGCGGAAGATGAATAACATCCGCAACAGAGCAATGGAAGTTGTGAATAGCGAGGTGATTTTTGTATGAGAAAAGTCGTAATATTCACAGTGGTATTAACACTCATTTTCGCTATGGCAGGTTGCACTGCCCATAATGAGACGGACAAAAAGGCGGTTGAAAGTTCATCGACTAACGCTGTAATTGATACAACTCAAGTGGAAAAATTGTCCGAGAAAGCAGAGGGTCGAACAGTTGAGAAAAGTACATTTGCGGAAGAAACAACACGGTCGACTATCGCTGAAACCGGTACAGAAAAGGTATCAAAAGAGACGATTTTTTCTCAAACCACAACAGCAATTAACGAGCCAAAGCAAGATACTTATACACAAAAAGGAATACCCAACAGCGAAAAATCCGAGCCTGAAATCACAACAAATACTGTTTCGAAAGTCACAACAGCAGTTGAACAAATCGAAGAATTCGATATATCGTATTGGATTTCATACGCACAGAATTATGCTCAAAGTATTGGTTTAACTCTTGATGAAACAGTCACCGAATGTTGGGACAATCCAATATCCGCAAATGCAAACAACGAAAATATCGGCACTGATATTGAAAGCAGATTGAACAGATACAAGAATGTTGATGGATTTACATCGGTGTGGATATGGGCAGAAAAAATATTCGATACACAGTATGAACTCTACATCGGATACGCATAAAAATTGAGCACGGATTGCAGAATACTCTGTTGTCCGTGCTTATTTTTTGTTTGATATTTAGTTTTGTATGTTAATACCGCCACAGATAAAAAGGCATGTGCAATCTTAGCGAGCAGACCGGTTGGATAGCCAAACGGTAATCTGCCCGCTTTCTGCACATACTGAGCGAGCAGACCATTTATGGACAGATTGTCCAAAACGGTGCTGTCGCTCGTGCTTTCAGCGAGCAGTGTATTTATGGATACATTCCATAAATACCTCGTTAGGGTGACACCCTAAGACCTGTTCCGAAAGAATAATCACGATTTATCGAGATGTTTGGGGATATTAGAATATCCTCAATATTTCCAAATATAGCACTTGAAAATTTTGCACAAATAGGTTCTGTCGCTCGTGCAATCTCTGCGATCAGTGTTTTTATGGATACATTCCATAAATACCTCGTTAGGGTTACACCCTAAGACCTGTCCTCATCAATATATATAAATGATTGAGGTGGCTGCTTTATTCCAAATTCAATTAGTGTTTTAGGGGTATTATATTTTTTGAATTCACCAAGTTTATAT
>JAQXIW010000039.1 GCA_029007985.1 Oscillospiraceae bacterium
CAAAACTTAAAACTTTTCAGCAGGCTCGCCTGATGATTGATGAATATATTTATTTCTACAACAATCAACGTATTCAGTTAAAAACCAAACTGACTCCTATGGAATACAGAAGTCAGTTTGTAAGTTAATATTTAATTTCTACGTCAGTAGGTTCTTTTTGTACTGTCTGCACAATTTGGGGCAGTTCATCGTACTCGATGCATCATTTTTTAAGAAATATTATAATCTGCTTTTTAATATGTCTGTCAGCTATAGCTATGTTGTTATCGCAACTCCACACATGGCAACAAATAGGTGTACGGACAATTTTTGTCGCTTCACACATAGAAAAGTATAACTAACGTAAAAATCTCTCACCGAAAAAAACAAGGCGGGCCTTGACGGCTCACCCTGTTGTAAATTATTAAAGAAGTTCGGCAAAGAATCTCAAGAACATCTGGCCCATTCTGAGAGGGATTTTTCTGACCTTGTATTCTTCTGTGACATCTTCGCTCTCGGCAATCATACCGAGAATGTCGTTTTTAATATCGGTAACGGCGTCGCAGCCCACCATAAAACAACCGTTTTCAAAATGGTGGTAAAGGCTGCGGTAGTCAAGGTTTATCGTGCCGCAGGTCGCCATCACATCGTCGGCTACACAGAGCTTTGCGTGTAAAAAACCCGGTCGCCACTCGTAAATCTTTACTCCGTCTTTGACGAGGCCGTTGTAGAAAGACCTGGTGACCGAATAAACCATCTTTTTATCCGGTATACCCGGGGTGACTATTCTGACATCTACGCCTCTCTTTGCCGCAAGAGTCATGGAATGTCTCATTTCATCGGTGATAATGAGATACGGTGTGGTGAAGTAACAGTATTTTTCCGCCTTGTTGAGAATGGAAATATACACTTCCTCTCCGACCTGCTCGTTGTCCATCGGGCTGTCCCGGTACGGCTGAATATAACCCCCCTGTTTTGCCCGATAGTCGTAGTCCGGCAGGTATTTTGCAAAATCCTTGTCGTCTGCGTCGTCGTTGCGCACGGCGTTCCACATTTCAAGGAATGTAACGGTCAGCGATTTGACGGCGTCGCCCTCAAGCCTTATGCCCGTGTCCTTCCATTTGCCGTAAGGCTCTTCCAGGTGGAAATATCTGTCGGCTATGTTGTAACCGCCGGTATAACCGACTTTGCCGTCTATGACGGTGATTTTACGGTGGTCGCGGTTGTTCAAAAAGAAATTCAAGCCCGGCACAAACGGGTTAAATACTCTGCACTTTATACCGACCGATTTCAGCCGGTTGACAAATTCCATATTGATAAAGCCTATCGAGCCCATATCGTCGTAGAAAACTCTGACCTCGACGCCCTGTTTAACTTTTCTTTCCAGAACATCCTGTATTTTTTTCCAATAGACTTTGTTCTCTATGGCGTGATATTCCATAAAGATAAACTTTTCGGCTTTATCCAAATCCTCTATCTGAGCGTCTATGCCCACTTTGCCGTCGTCGTGATATGTGACATCGGTATTTTTATACACCGGGTAAGAGGAATTTCTGACTATATAGTTTGAAATATTGCCCGCCTGCGAATAATCTTTATTCAAATCAGAAAGAACATCGTCGTTTTTAGGCAGCATAGGCAGAAGTTTGCTGTCGATGGACTCGTATCTTTCCTTCATTTTTCTTCTTGAGCCGCTGCCGCCGGTCATAATGTACAGTGTGATGCCTTGTACCGGGAAAAGCAAAATCAATATTATCCACGGCATTTTCATGGAAGAAGTAATGTTTTTTGAATAAATTCTCAAAACCGCCAAAAACGCAATCACTCTTGTGGCAATACTAAAATAAACAGAATCTTCATTCAGTCTGTCAATGACCGCAAAAACAAGGTATATTTCGGCCAGCATTATAAGACAGCAGAACGCAAGTCTCAGTTTGCTGTTGCCTTCTCTTTCTTTATACTTTTTGAACACAAAAATCCCTCCTCTTTTTAACAAAAATTCTACAATAAATTTATGTGAAAATTAAGAAAAAACTAAAAGATTATTAAAATTTTTTCAAAAACCCATTTACATTTTCATTGCATTTATGTATAATAATCACGATAATTAACCGCAGAGATTTGAGCAAGGTTAAACATCGGGGGTCCCCCGTTGTTTACCTTGTCTTTTTTGTTGTATTGGAGGATATAATGTTAGATGTATTTGTAATCGGCGCCGGCGTCACAGGCTGTGCCGTCGCAATGGAGCTTTCAAAATTCAATCTTTCCGTAACGGTGGCCGACAGGGAAAGCGATGTGTGTGAAGGCACATCAAAGGCAAACAGCGCCATTGTTCATTCCGGCTATGACGCAAAACCGGGCTCGTTAAAGGCAAAAACGAATGTAGAGGGCAACAGACTGATAAAAGAGCTGTCAAAAAAGCTTGATTTTCCGTATATAAATAACGGTCATTTGACGGTATGCCGCTCCGACCAGGACAGAGAAATTCTCACACAGCTGCTTGAAAGAGGCAGAGAGAACGGCGTTGAAGGGCTGGAAATAATAGAGAGAGACAGATTGCTTGAAATGGAGCCTAATATTTCCGACGATATCGAATGTGCTCTTTACGCCCCAACGGGCGGAATCGTATGCCCTTTCAATATGACAATCGCCTTTGCGGAAAACGCATATCAAAACGGCGTTGAGTTCAAACTCAACACGGAGGTTTTGAAAATAGAAAAAGCCGAGGGCGGATATACCGTAACCGTAAAGGACAGAATAAGCGGCTCTGTCACCGAAATAAAGACAAAATCAATAGTAAACGCCGCGGGCGTCTACGCCGATGTCTTTAACAATATGGTCAGTGAGCACAAGCTGACAATCACACGGAGAAAGGGCGAATATATGCTGCTCGACAGAAGCGCCGGCAGCTTTGTATCCCATACAATATTTCAGCTGCCGTCAAAAATGGGCAAAGGCGTGCTTACAACACCTACCGTTCACGGCAATATTCTAATGGGCCCTACCGCAACCGACATTGCGGACAAAGAAAACATCCGGACAACATCAGAAGGTCTTCGGACGGTTTTGGAAAGAACCAATCTCAGCGTAAAAAATGTGCCTACCAGAGCCGTAATCACATCATTTGCCGGCCTTCGCGCCCATGAAGAAGGCGGCGACTTTGTGATCGGTGAAGCCGAAGACGCAAAAGGCTTTTTCAATGCGGCAGGCATCGAATCGCCGGGTCTCACAGCCGCCCCGTCAATCGCAAAAATGATTTGCGGCTTTGTGACGGAATATCTCGGCGCAACGGAAAAAAACAACTACATATCCGAAAGAAAGGGTGTTATCGACCCGTGGCTGCTCTCTGACGACGAAAGAGACGAGCTCATCAAGGAGCACCCGGAATACGGCACGATAATTTGCAGATGCGAAAAGGTCACCGAAGGTCAGATACTCGACGCAATCAGAAGACCTCTCGGCGCAAGGACTTTGGACGGCATCAAGAGAAGAACACGCGCCGGAATGGGCAGATGCCAGGCCGGTTTCTGCTCGCCTAAAACAATGGCTATTCTCTCTCGGGAAACGGGTATCCCAATGGAAAAAATCTCAAAGCACGGCATCGGCTCGGAATTTGTCGTGGGTGAAAACAAAAATATATGAGGGGTGACTGACAATGAAAATAATAAATCGTGACTTGGTAATTATCGGCGGCGGCCCTGCCGGGCTCGCGGCGGCGGTCAGCGCATGGGACAGCGGAATAAAATCATTGCTTGTGATAGAGCGCGACAGTCATCTCGGCGGCATTCTCAACCAGTGCATTCACAACGGCTTCGGTCTGCACACCTTCAAAGAGGAGCTCACCGGCCCGGAATACGCCGACAGATTCATCGAAATGGCAGACGAAAGAGGTATTCCTTACATAACGGACACCATTGTCACCGACGTATCCGATGACAAAACCGTAACCGCTATGAACAGCAAAGACGGTATTTTCAAAATCAGCGCAAAGGCGGTTATACTTGCAATGGGCTGCCGCGAAAGACCGCGCGGAGCTCTCAACACGCCGGGCTTCAGAGGCGCGGGTATTTATTCCGCCGGCACGGCTCAAAAGCTCGTAAATATCGACGGATATATGCCGGGCAAAAAAGTTGTCATTCTCGGCTCGGGAGACATCGGTCTCATTATGGCGAGGAGAATGACTTTGGAGGGCGCGGAAGTAAAATGCGTATGCGAAATTATGCCTTATTCCGGCGGCCTTAAAAGAAATATCGTACAATGCCTTGACGATTTCGGCATACCTCTTAAATTATCTCACACCGTTGTGGACATCGAGGGCAGAGACAGGGTTGAGGCCGTCACAATAGCGCAGGTCGACGAAAAGTTAAAACCTATACCGGGTACGGAAGAGAGAATCGAATGTGACACGCTGTTGCTTTCGGTAGGTCTTTTGCCGGAGAACGAGCTGACAACAGAGGCCGGAATTACAATGAGCCGAATCACAGGCGGCGCAGAGGTCAACGAATCCTTTGAAACATCCGTCAACGGCATTTTCGCCTGCGGAAATGTTCTGCATGTTCACGACCTTGTGGACTATGTCTCACAGGAGGCCCGGGCGGCAGGCAAGGCGGCGGCCGAATATATCGCAAAGGGTGAAAAGTCCGCCGACAGAGTACCTGTTTACACTCAAAACGGCGTAAGATACACGGTGCCGCAGAGCGTGGACCTCACATCCGATTGTGATGTGACGGTCAGATTCCGCGTTTCAGACAATTTCAGAAACAAAAAAGTCTGCGTTTACATAGGCGACGAGCTTGTGTCTTCTCGGAGAAAAAACATTCTCGCCCCGGGCGAAATGGAACAGGTAAAGCTTAAATCCGATGTTTTGAAGGCTCATTCGAGCGCAAAATCAATTACTGTCAAGTTGGAGGATTGCTGATTATGATTAAGAATTTAATATGCATTGGTTGCCCTTTGGGCTGCCCTCTCACAGCGGAAATGCAAGACGGAAAAGTATTGAGCGTACGGGGCAACACCTGCCCGAGAGGCAAAAAATACGCCGAAAAAGAGTTGACAAACCCGGAGAGAACGGTGACTTCCTCAGTAAAGGTTGTCGGCGGCGAGATGGGGGCGGTTTCCGTTCGCACAGCCGGTGATATACCTAAATCCAAAATAACGGACTGCATAAAAGAGCTGTCAAAAATCACTTTGACGGCCCCGGTACACAGCGGCGAGACGGTTATCCGGAATGTGTGCGGCACGGGCGTTTCTGTAATTGCCACAAAAACCGTGGCAAAACTCTAATTGTGAAAAAATCCCCTTTGTGATATACTTAAAATAAGACAAAGGGGTGTTATTATGAATAATCTGAATGATTGCCTTTACGACTGCCCGGTGATTCCGGCTGTTAAAGATGAAGAGTACATTGAGCAATGCCTGAAATCCGATTCGGAAATTGTGTTTGTTCTGTACGGCAATATTTGCTCTATCTCCGACATCTGCAAGCTAATAAAAGAGAGCGGCAAAAAGTGTATCGTTCACGCGGACTTGATAAACGGGCTTGCCGGCAAGGAAATCGCGGCGGATTTTATAAAAAAATACACCGAAGCCGACGGTTTGATATCCACACGCACTCCGGTTATCAAAAGAGCGAAGGAAATCGGGCTTTACACGGTTTTGAGACAGTTTGTGATAGATTCAATGTCCTATGAGAACATCGCAAAGACCGTTGATGCATGCCATCCGCACGCCGTGGAAATTCTGCCGGGGCCGATGCCGACCGTTATAGCCGACATCGTAAAAGCCATTAATGCGCCTGTAATCGCAGGCGGATTGATAACTAAAAAATCACAGATTATCGAGCTCATTGAACGGGGTGCGGTGAGTGTTTCCACCTCCGCCCGCAATCTTTGGGAATAAGTTCGATATTTATACAATAAATTATGCAAGGTCAATTCCTTGCATAATTTTTATCACTAAAAGGTTTGAATTGATAATATGACTGAAATTATAAATATATTTAACGGCTCAATGCTGTTTGCCGTTGCCGCAAGGCTTCTGCTCGCCACTTTTTTGGGCGGTGTTATCGGCTTTGAAAGAGGCAAACACGGCCGAGCCGCCGGTTTTCGTACTCACATTATTTTATGCGCCGGCTCGGCTTTGACAGCCTTGATAGGTATATATTGCTACACGGTTTTAGGTTTTAATTCCGACCCTATGCGTACCGCCGGCCAGGTTGTATCCGGCATAGGCTTTTTGGGTGCAGGCGCAATTATACTGAAAAACGAAACCACTATCACAGGGCTCACCACAGCCGCAGGTATGTGGACAACAGCGATAATCGGAATAGCCACGGGCGTGGGTTTTTATTCCGGGGCAATCGTCTGTACCGCATTGCTTTTTTGTACCACATCATTCTTCACAATGTTTGAAAAAGCCAGAAAGACCATTGTAAATGTTCACGCCGAAATTGCAGACGCGTCAAAAACCAACGCTGTTATAGACAATATCTGCAAAAAGTGCGGCGGCATAACCGATATACAAATACAGTCCCCAAAGGCAAACATCAGCGGAGCGGTGGCGCTGTCGATAGTAGTCGATAAAAACCGCGCGGACACAGCCGATATTCTAAAGTCCGTCAGAGACATAGACGGCGTTATATTTGCTGTGTATCGGTAAATAAAAACAGTTTTAATGAAAATATCCGTCTACCGAGTTATTCGATAGACGGATATTTTTTAGAAAATCACTTCCACCGTTATATCTTCCCATTGTGATTGGCGAAGATATTGACCGTTGGCGTTACGAAAAGCTTTCGCCTGTTCGTAGTTTATTGTGAAGCAGAAGTAAAAATTACTTCTCATCCCCGCTTCTAATAGCTGCCTGTGCTGCTGCAAGACGGGCAATCGGTACACGGAAGGGTGAGCAGGAAACATAGTCAAGACCGATCTTGTGGCAGAACTCAACAGAGGACGGATCGCCGCCGTGCTCGCCGCAGATTCCGCAGTGGAGGTCTTTTCTTACGCCCTTACCGAGCTTAACAGCCATTTCCATAAGCTTGCCTACGCCTACCTGGTCGAGCTTGGCAAACGGATCGTTCTCGAATATCTTCGCATCATAGTAAGCATCAAGGAACTTACCTGCGTCGTCACGGCTGAAGCCGTAGGTCATCTGGGTAAGGTCGTTAGTACCGAAGCAGAAGAATTCAGCTTCCTTAGCAATTTCATCGGCTGTGAGAGCAGCACGCGGAATTTCAATCATGGTGCCTACTTCATACTTAAGGTCGATTCCGGCAGCCGCGATTTCAGCGTCAGCGGTAGCAACTACGATGTCCTTAACGAATTTAAGCTCCTTAACCTCGCCGGTAAGCGGAATCATTATCTCGGGAACGATGTTCCAGTCGGGATGATTCTTCTTAACATTGATAGCCGCACGGATAACGGCAGAGGTCTGCATCTTAGCGATTTCAGGATAAGTAACCGCAAGACGGCAGCCACGGTGACCCATCATCGGGTTGAACTCGTGAAGACCTGAAATGATATTCTTAATAGCCTCAACCGACTTGCCCTGAGCCTTAGCAAGAGCCTCAATATCAGCTTCCTCAGTCGGAACGAACTCGTGAAGCGGAGGATCGAGGAAACGGATGGTAACGGGGTTACCCTCAAGCGCCTCGTAAAGCTTTTCAAAGTCGCCCTGCTGATAGGGAAGAATCTTTGCAAGAGCGGCTTCTCTCTCTTGGGCGGTGTCGGAGCAGATCATCTCACGGAAAGCGGCGATTCTGTCAGCCTCGAAGAACATATGCTCTGTACGGCAAAGACCGATACCCTCAGCACCTAACTCGCGAGCCTTCTTAGCGTCGGCGGGAGTGTCGGCGTTGGTGCGAACCTTAAGGGTTCTGAATTCGTCAGCCCAAGCCATAATTCTGCCGAACTCGCCGGCGATTTCAGCGTCAACAGTCGGGATAATGCCGTCATAGATATTACCGGTTGAACCGTCGATAGAGATATAATCGCCCTCATGATAGGTCTTGCCTGCAAGGGTGAACTTCTTATTCTCTTCGTCCATAATGATGTCGCCGCAGCCTGATACACAGCAGGTACCCATACCTCTGGCAACAACGGCAGCGTGAGAGGTCATACCGCCGCGAACGGTAAGTATACCCTGAGAAGCCTTCATACCTGTAATATCCTCAGGAGAGGTCTCAAGACGAACGAGAACTACCTTTTCGCCGCGAGCGTTCCAAGCCTCGGCGTCCTCAGCAGTAAATACAACCTTACCGCAAGCCGCTCCGGGAGAAGCACCCAAGCCCTTGCCCGCGGGTGTAGCCGCTTTCAAAGCCTTAGCGTCGAACTGCGGATGGAGAAGTGTGTCAAGGTTACGGGGATCGATCATAGCAACAGCCTGCTTCTTATCGATCATACCCTCGTCAACGAGGTCGCAGGCAATCTTAAGAGCCGCCTTAGCGGTACGCTTACCGTTACGGGTCTGGAGCATATAGAGCTTGCCCGCCTGAACGGTGAA
>JAQXIW010000040.1 GCA_029007985.1 Oscillospiraceae bacterium
CCGCGGATAGAAAAGGCAATAGAGAGCAAAAACCACAAACTGTTGAATATACTGGAAAACTGCAACGCAATCTATGCGGATATTCCGCGGCAATATGATTTGACAAATGTCAATACAAAAGCGGACTACGAAAAGATGAAAATTTAACGGGCAGCTGCGCCCGTTTTTTATTTATAAACAAATATTAAACGCATAAAATTGAAATAATACGCAATAAATGGTAAACTGTCATAAAGAATGTCACGGAGGCAAAAAGTATATGGACGGCGAAAATGTCAAGTGGATATGCAATATACCGAGCGAATTTACAAAAACTCTGATAGAGTACGACAAAACACACAATCCGTATGATGCGTATAAACTGCGGCTGTTTTACCGAGACGGCGTGTATGTGATGAAAAGCAAGGTAAAATACATCGAATACATGCTGTCGGCAGCCGACTGTTATGAAAACACCGACGAAAAATCAATAGAGGTTTGCGAGATACTGTGCGAAGCGGCAAAGGTGCTGAAAGATAAAAAAGACACGGAAAAAGCCGCAAGGCTTTTGACAAAGCGGAGAGTCATTCTGTTTGAAATAATATCCGACGACTGCTCCGACACAAATCTTGAATTGCTGAACAAAATAAACGGGTTGTACTATTCAGTTGAAAAATTTGTTGATTATACCGTTTTTGATACGGGGCTGATTTTGAGAAAACACGGCAATGCGGTTTTGAAATACGGTTGTAAAGAATACGCATTGAGCAAGGAAAACGGCACAATAAAATTCGGCGAGACACGGGTATTTGACAGCGTAAACGAATTTATCAAATCAGCGCAGAAAGACGGCGTTTATATAAGAGAACTGTACAGAGAAATAAAAATTATTTTTTAAGGAGACCGTATGAACTACGAAAACGAAAAAAGAGAAGCTCTGATAGCAGGCAACAGAGCTCTGGAAAGTCTGCGGCGGGCAAGGGAAGAGCTTGAAAAAGCAAAAGGCTGGGGAATATTTGACATTCTGGGCGGCGGCATGGTCGCCTCTCTCATAAAGAGAGACAAGATGTCAAAGGCAAAAACTTTGCTCGACAGGGCATTTAACGATGTGCGGGCTTTTGACAGGGAGCTTGAGGATATAAACATAGATGAATTTCCCGACATTGAGACCGACGATTTTCTCACGGCGGCGGATTTGTTTTTTGACAATATGTTTGCCGATGTGATGGTTCAAAACAGAATAGAGGAAGCCATAAATAAAGTGGATACGACTATGTATAAAATCGAGAGTATTTTGCACAGACTTTATTAAACGGGACATTATTCATAATTTATTCAGAATAATTCGCATGATTTTTGTTCACAACATAAAAATACTGTGGTATAATTTAATCAAATAAAATGAACAGAAAGGTGATATAATTATGTCAGAATTCAAAGGTACTCCTCACAACTCGGCCAAACTCGGCGATATCGCAAAGACCGTTCTCATGCCGGGCGACCCGCTGAGAGCAAAATACGTTGCGGAAAAATTCCTGGATAATCCTGTTTGCTTTAACGAGGTCAGAGGTATGCTCGGATACACAGGTACTTACAAGGGCGTCCCGGTCTCCGTTATGGGCTCGGGTATGGGCATGCCGTCAATAGGTATTTATTCTTATGAGCTGTACAATTTCTACGGCGTTGAAAACATTATCAGAGTAGGCACATCCGGTACGGCAGACCCTGACATCAAACTTTTTGATGTTGTGCTCGCCACAGGCTCTTGGTCAAATTCCACATACGCAAAAGCCGGCTTCGGATATGAAGAACAGACGCAGTATCCGTCGGAAGAATTGGTAAACGCTCTTGAAAAATCGGCTGCAGACCTGGGCAAAAAGGTCACAAAGGGCATTGTAGGCTCCGGCGACGTCTTCTATATGGGCGAGGGAATTGTCGACGAATACGACAGACCTGAAATAGTATGCGGTGAAATGGAGAGTTTTGCACTGTTCGCAAACGCCAGATATCTGGGCAAAAAGGCGGCGTGCATGCTGACAATTACAGACCAGCATCTCTACAAGACCATTGCCACACCGCAGGAAAGACAGACGGCAGTCGACGACATGATGGAAATCGCACTCAATGCGGCAATCAAACTGTAACACATAATCGGGCGGCACAGCCGCCCTTTTCATTGCCGCATAAAAAAATCGGTGCAGTAAAACACCGATATTTTCATTATAATCAGAAGATAATCAGAAGAGCTCAACAGCCTTCTTTGCGAATTTCTCGCCGAATGCAATAAGAGCGTCGGCTTTGTCCTCAACCTTTGCATTGTTTACAAATGCGTTCTGACCGATGTGAGACATAGGCATACCGTGGGAAACGCCACCGGAATATACAACCATGCCTTTAGCAAGCATAAGTGTGTTGAGACCGTTGAGAGTCATTTCGGAGCCGCCGTGTGTGAAGTTGGCGGTCGAGAATGCGGCGCCGAGTTTATCGGCAAACGGCATTTTGGCTGTCTCCATAAACTGTACCATCTGCCATGAGCATGTGGCAATGTATGTCGGGGCGCCGAATACAATACCCTTTACATCGGCAATATCCTCGGCCGTGACATCTTTTATTGAGTATGTTGCCACCTCAACGCCTTCGACCTTTTCCATGCCGGCTTTTACAAATTCGGCGGCCTTTTCGGTGTTGCCTGTCTCGGAATGATAGATAATTGCAAGTTTCATAGTTTTACCTCACTGAAATATATTTTGAATCGTCCGATTACTGATTTTATTATACCATATTTGTCAAGTGTTTTACATAGGTCTAATCGCGTATGCCGTACGCCTTTTTTGCGTTTTCCATAGAGACTTTTGCGACAAATTCCTCGCTGACACCGCGGAGTTTTGCTATCTCTTTTACCACATTTGCCACGTCGTATGCTTCGCACCTGTCCTCGCTTCTTTCAAACGGCGGACAGTACGGGCAGTCGGTTTCGATTAAAAGCCTGTCCCACGGAGTTACATTGAGAACATCAATGTGGGCTTTGTTCCACGCCGGGTAGGTCAAATCGTTGTTAAACGAAACATACATTCCCCATTCAAACGCCTCTTTTATATATTCCGTCGGGCCGCCGTATCTGTGTACAACGCCCTGCGGCTTATATTTTCTCAGTATTTCAAAACAGTCCTCGTGGGCGTCTCTGTCGTGAATAATGACGGGCATATTTAATTCTTTACTAAGTTCGAGCTGCCGAATGAATACCTTTTTCTGTAAATCTTTCGGTTCGTCCCAAAAATAATCCAGGCCCATTTCGCCGATAGCCACGATTTTTTCATTTTTTGCAAGCTCTCGTATTTTTTCAAGATAGCTTTCCGAGGCCGACAGCGCCCAATGCGGGTGCACGCCGATACTGCCGTAGGCAAAATCGTATTTGCTGCAAATGTCTGTTACGGTGTCAAATACGCTCTCGTCGCTGCAACAATTCATTATGTATTTGACATCGGTGTTTTTAAGATGCCGCAGCCTGTCGTATCTGTCTGCGTCAAACATTGCGTCTTCATAGTGAACATGGCTGTCAAAAAGTTCCATACATCCCCCTTTGTAAAACAAAATGCGGACAAAAGCCCGCATCGGATTATTTTTCTTCGATTTTGTATTCGAATTCGTATTCTGCCTGCAAAGCTTTTACCTTGTCTTCATTGTCTTCAATGAATGTCTTTGTGTATATGGATTTGCCTTCCGCCTCGTAGTCTTTCAAAATTTTCTGGAGCTTTTCCCAACATTCGTCCCGCTTGTCGTAATCCTCGGCAAATGTGATGATAAACTCTCTGTGTTTAGGAATTCTTGCTTTCATATTGTACCTCTTGTCATTTTTTTATATTGTATTGTACTTTTGAACCGTTGTCAAACATAAATGCAATTTTTGAAAAAATTTTGGAGTATTTTTGATATAAACGCAAACAAAAGCAATAAGGAAAATTCAAACGGAACAAAATAAAACCCAATCCCTAATTGACCTATTATACAAAATTTTGCTGAAATATTCAAAAAACAGTTGCATTTTTATTTTATATATGTTAATATAGTCAAGATGAATTTTAGTAAAGGAGAGAAGGGCAACCTTCTCTCTTGTTTTTGAGAAATTATTTTGGAGGTATTCGCTTGGCTAAAGGTAAAAAAGTCACGGAAACAGTCGAAGAAATCGTCCGTCCGATAGCGGAGGAAATGGGGCTTATTCTGTGGGATGTCACATTTGAAAAAGAGGGCCCGGATTGGATTTTGAGAGTCTATATAGACAAGGACAACGAGGGCGTGTACATTGACGAATGCGTCGATTTGTCAAGGGCGGTCGACCCGCTGCTCGACGAAGCCGACCCGATAAGTATCCCTTACAATTTTGAAGTTTCGTCTGCCGGGCTGGGCAGAAAACTCACAAAGCCGTTCCATTTTGAAAAGAAAATGGGCGAAACCGTATTGGCAAGGCTTATTCGCGCGGAAAACGGCGTCAAAGAGATTAAAGGCGTGTTGAAAGATTATGACAACGGCTTTATCACAATAGAAAAAGAAGACGGCACACAGGTGATTGTCGAACAAAAGAACACGTCTTTTGTCAAACTGTGCGACGATGAAGACTTATTTTAGGAGATAAAAATGAACAAGGAATTTTTTGAAGCTCTCGACACAATCGAAAAAGAGAGAGGCGTTAAAAAGGAAATACTTTTGGAAAAAATCACAAAGGCGATGGAGGTTGCCGTTCAGAAGGACATGGGTCTTTCATCGGCGGCACATATAAATGTCAGCGCCGACACAGAGAAATATCTGTTTTCCGTTTCGGTCATAAAGGAAGTAGTCGAAGAAGTCGAGGACAACGACACACAGATAAGCTTGGAAGATGCCAAAAAGTACAAATCCAGAGCAAAAGTCGGCCAGTCTGTAGAAATACCGATTAAGACAAAGGACTTGGGCTACATCGCCATCGGCGCGGCAAAGAATGTCATCAGACAGGGCATTAAAGAAGCCGAAAAAGCACAGCTTTTTGAAGATATGCAGGGCAAGGCACAGGAACTTGTAACGGGCGTTGTACAGAGAATCAGCGAAAAGAGCGGCGCCGCCATTCTGCAAATCGGCTCAAACGAGTTTGTTTTGCCGAAAGAAGAAATGATACCGGGCGAGACAATTTCCGTCGGCGATATGATAAAGGTGTATGTTGTCGATGTCGTCTCTACCGAGAGAGGCCCGAGAATTATGCTGTCGAGAACACATTCCGGCTTTGTCAAAAGACTTTTTGAAATCGAAGTACCTGAAATTTACGACGGCACGGTAGAGATAAAGGCTATCAGCCGCGAGGCAGGCTCGAGAACAAAAATGGCGGTTTGGTCCAAGGACGAAAATGTAGACGCCATCGGCGCCTGCATAGGCACAAGAAGACAGAGAATAGACAACATCACCGCCCAGCTTTTCGGCGAAAAAATTGACATTGTAAAATACAGCGAAGACCCGGCGGAATTTATCAGAGAGGCTCTTTCTCCGTCACAGGTCACAGATGTCGAAATCCTCTCTTTACAGCCTAAGACATGCAGAGTCACGGTGCCGGACGAACAGCTTTCACTTGCCATCGGCAACAAGGGCCAGAACGTCAGACTTGCGGCTCACCTCACCGGATTCAAAATTGACATTCATCCGCAGAGCGGCTATTACGAAGGTTAAGGTCGGGTGATGATATGGCAATCAGAAAAATACCTCAGAGAAAATGCATCGGCTGTAACGAATCAAAAGACAAAAGGGAACTTTTAAGAGTCGTCAGGTCGCCCGACGGGGATATTTCGATAGACGCCACGGGTAAAAAGGCGGGCAGAGGCGCATACATTTGTAAAGATACAAAATGTCTCGCCCTTGCAAAAAAAGGCAAAAGACTTGAAAAAGCATTTGACACAACAATCTCGGAGGAGATTTATTCTAAACTTGCACAGGAGATAGAAGACGGTGAATAAATTGCTGTTTGGCGTTTCTCTTGCCAGAAAATCGGGCAAAATCACAATGGGTTTTGACGCGGTTAAAGACGCGGTAAAAGAGGGCAGAGCCGCCGTTGTGCTCATTGCAAAAGACATAAGCGACGGCACGGTCAGAAGAGTTAAAAATACATGCGGCGACAGAGTGCCGGTGTATCTGACCGATTACACGCAATACGACTATTCTAAAGTTGTCGGCAGACTCACGGGGGTCATCGCCGTGACCGATGAAAATCTGGCAAAACTGTGCACACAGGCAATCGAGATAAAAGAAGGAGAGTCTTAATGGTAATTAAATATAAAGTAAAAGATCTGGCGGCTGATTTTAATCTCAATACAAAGGCGACAATCGCTCAGTTGAGCGAGCTCTTTGGCACAGAGGTCAAACGGTCGACGGAACTGTCCGACACACAGGCGGATTTGGCTTTTGAATTTTATTCAAAGAACGGCAGAATAGACAATTTTGCCGAATATCTCGCCCCTAAAAAAGAGGCAAAGCCTGTTGAAAAGACAGAAAAGAAGCAGGAGAAAAAACCTCTTGCAAAGAGCGAGGCAAAACCTGCCGAGCGCAGAGAAAACACGAATAAAGACACAAAACAAAAATCCGAGCCGGCAAAACAGACAAAAGGCGAAGGCAAAAACAACGCCCCGAGAGACAACCGCAGAGACGGCAAGGACGCAAAACCGCGGCAGAGACCGCAGAATACAAAGCCGGTGGCGAACAATCAAAAGCCGGCACAGGGCAATGCGCCGAAACAGAATACAAAGCCGGCACAAAAGCCTGTCGTCAAAGGAGACCCGAACGCACCTCTCAAGAGAGCTGACGGCACGGTCGTAGAAATGAACGGCTCAAAGCAGAAAAAGAATACGCAGGGCGAATATGTGCGCCGGGAAACAGTCACCGTCACGGTTGACACCCGTCAGCAGGGCTTTATAAATGTCAACAAGTTCGACGAAAAGTACGAACAGCTGGCACAGACAAAGCAGTACGGCGGCGGTCAAAAGAAAAAACAGGACGGCGGCAAGCAGAAAATTCAGAAAAAGAATCAAAATCAAAAGGGCAATTTCGGCAAAAAGAAAGTCGAAACAGAGGCTCAGAGACTCGAGAGACTTCAGCTTGAAAAGGCAAGACACGCACAGCTCAAAGTACAGATTCCTGACGAAATCACGGTAGGCGAGTTGGCACAGAGACTCAAAGTCACCGCTTCACAGGTAATTATGAAGCTCATGGCTCTCGGCGTAATGGCAAATGTCTCTCAGGTTGTCGATTTTGACACAGCTTCTCTCGTTGCGGAAGAACTGGGCGCAAAGGTAGAAAAAGAAGTTATCGTAACAATCGAGGAAAGACTTTTCAGTGAAGAAATCGAAGATACCGATGAAAACAAAATTGAAAGAGCGCCTGTCGTTGTTGTAATGGGTCATGTCGACCACGGCAAGACATCTATTCTCGACGCCATCAGGAATACAAATGTAACAAAGGGCGAAGCGGGCGGTATCACACAGCATATCGGCGCTTACCAGGTTACTGCCGGCGGCAAGAAAATCACATTCCTTGACACACCGGGCCACGAGGCGTTCACGGCAATGCGTCAGCGCGGAGCCATGATTACGGATATCGCCATTCGGGTTGTAGCGGCGGACGACGGTATCATGCCGCAGACCGTTGAGTCTATCAACCACGCAAAAGCGGCGGAAATCCCGATTATTGTCGCTATCAACAAAATGGATAAGCCGACAGCCAATCCGGACAGAGTTAAACAGGGTCTTACAGAATACGGTCTCGTGCCGGAAGAATGGGGCGGCGACACAATATGTGTTCCGGTGTCCGCCCTCACGGGAATGGGCATTGAAGATTTGCTTGAAAATGTAAATCTCCTTGCGGAAGTAAACGAATACAAGGCAAACCCGAACAGAAGAGCCAAGGGCGCAGTCATCGAGGCAAGACTCGATAAGGGCTTGGGCCCGGTCGCAACCGTCCTTGTTCAGAACGGTACTCTGCACAAAGGCGACGTACTCATCGCCGGCACGGCAGTAGGCCGAGTCAGAGTTATGACAAACGACAAGGGACAGAGAATAGAGGAGGCAGGCCCGTCAACACCTGTTGAAATAACAGGTCTTACGGAAGTGCCGTCCGCCGGCGACCTCTTTGACGCCGTCGAGGACGAAAAGCTGGCAAGAGAGCTTGCAGAAAAGCGTTCAAACGCCATAAAGGAAGAAAAATTCAATGCGGTACAGAAAGTCACCCTCGACAACCTGTTCAGCCAGATTGCCCAGGGCGAAATGAAAGAATTGCCGATTATCGTAAAGGCGGATGTACAGGGCTCTGCCGAGGCGGTAAAGCAGTCGCTTGAAAAACTCACCAACGACGAAGTGCGCGTAAGAGTAATTCACGCCGCCGTAGGCGCGGTAAACAAATCCGATGTCATGCTAGCTTCCGCTTCAAATGCCATTATCATCGGTTTCAATGTCAGACCGGACGCCACTGCCAAACAGGACGCCGATCTCAACGAAGTTGAAATGAGATTCTACCGCGTTATTTACGACGCGATCGACGATGTAAAGGACGCTATGAAGGGCATGCTTGCGCCTAAATTCAGAGAGGTTGAGCTCGGTCAGGCGGAAGTCAGAAATGTATACAAGATTTCCTCCGTCGGCACTATCGCAGGCTGTTATGTTAAGACGGGTAAAGTGGCAAGAAACGCCAAAATCCGTATTGTCCGCGACGGCATAGTTATCGCCGAGGACGAAATTTCATCACTGAGAAGATTCAAAGACGACGTAAAGGAAGTCGCACAGAGCTTCGAGTGCGGTATCGGCCTTGAAAAGTATCAGGATATTAAAGAAGGAGATATCTTCGAATCATTCATCATCGAAGAATATCGCGAAGACTGATTTACAAAGAGACAAAGCGGTATCCGCTTTGTCTTGAATATACAGGAGTAAAAAATGGGTTCGGCAAAGAACGAAAGATTAAACGAAGATATTAAAAAAGAGCTTATTTCGATAGTAAGCGACATGAAAGACCCTCGCCTCGACTGTTTTTGGACGATAATGCGTGTGGAGACCGCTCCGGATTTGACAAATGCAAAAGTCCATGTGAGCGTACTCGGCTCGGAGGAGGTCACAAAGGACTGCATTAAGGCACTCAACAAGGCTCAGGGTCACATTAGAGGAGAACTGTCCAAAAGACTGCACATCAGACGCTCGCCGGAATTTGTTTTCGTAAAAGACGAAGGCGCGGCTTATGCCCGGCACATTGAGGACATCCTCAGGGAAATCAAAAAGAATGACAACTAAAATCAGCGCCGAAAAAGCGGCGCAAATGCTTAAAAATTGGGATAATATTCTCATCCTCTGCCACAAAAACCCGGACGGCGACACATTGGGAAGCGGCGCCGGTCTGTGTCATGCGCTGTGCAATATGGGTAAAAATTGTAAAGTACGGTGCAGCGACACGATACCGGCAAAGTATGATTATATGGAAATCCCCCTTTTTTGCGGCGAATATGAGCCGGAGCACATTGTCGCAGTAGATGTCGCAGGCGAAAATTTGCTGGGAGACAATCTTTCACATTATCGGGACAAAATCGAACTGGACATTGACCACCACGCCACAAATTCAGAATTTGCAAAGTTTTTATGTCTTAAAAGCGACTATCCGGCGGCGGCTCAGCTGGTGTATGAGATTATTCTCGCCATGGGCGAAAAAATTACGCCGCTTATCGCGGATTGCCTGCACACAGGCATATTGACCGACACGGGCTGTTTCAAATACCCGGCGACCACGCCCCAAACTCTCATCACGGCGGCTCGCCTTATGGAGTCGGGCGCAAATCACAAATGGCTGGCAGAGAGATTCTTTATGCAAAAGAGCGCAAAAACCGTAGCTTTGGAAAAGTTTGCTCTGAACAATCTGGAATACGGCTTTGACGGAAGATACGCCTTGCTTGTACTCGATTCAAAAACCATTGCGGAAATACAGCCGCAGACAACAGATACGGACGGCTTGTCCTCATTTGCCAGAGATTTTGAGGGCGTTGAGGTGTCCGTGTTGCTGAGGCAGACGGGCGAAAACACATATAAAGTGTCGGTGAGAACTTCGGAAAAAGCCGACGCAACAAAAATAGCCTGTGCATTCGGCGGCGGCGGTCATGTCAGAGCCCGGGGGGCCACGGCAACAGGCGATATTGACGATATTAAAAAAATTCTCACAGAGAAAGTAAAACGGGAACTATGTCAGCAGACAGAACAGACAGAAACGGAATTGTAATTTTATATAAAGATTCGGGTTGGACAAGCTTTGACGCCGTCGCAAAGGCAAGGGGGATACTTGCCACGAGAAAGGTGGGTCATTCCGGCACGCTCGACCCTATGGCTACCGGCGTTTTGCCTATTTTTCTGGGCAGAGCCACAAAAGCCATAAATATGCAGATAATAAAAGACAAAGAGTATATTGCCGTTTTCGCGCTGGGCAAAAACACCGATACCGGCGACATAACCGGTGAAATCATTAAAGAAAGACCGGTTGCGGTCGGCAAAGAAGATGTTCTGCGGCAACTGGAAAAATTCAAAGGCGACATAATTCAGTATCCGCCTATGTATTCCGCCGTTAAGGTAAACGGACAGCCACTCTATAAGCTGGCGCGACAGGGCATCACGGTTGAGCGAAAACCGCGCACTGTCACAATTAAAGAGATAGAGCTTTTGAATGACGAAACCTTGGACGGCAATATGTACAAAATCCGCGTTCTTTGCAGCGAGGGCACATATATACGCACACTTGTCGAGGACATAGGCGAAAATCTCGGATGCGGGGCGGTTTTGACATATCTTTGTCGCACAAAAGCCTGCGGATACACCTTGGACGAGGCTGTTTCGATAGAGGGCTTGCAGCGGGCGAGAAACGACGGCACCATCGACTCTCTTGTGAGAGAGACGGACACTTTGTTCAAACATCTGGACAGGCTCAATCTTTCAAGACAGCTCGCACAGAGGCTGCTCAACGGTGCCGGCAGCCGTATATCAAAAGCCGACGGCGTATACAGGGCATATTACAAAGATAAATTTTATGCCGTTGTGTCAATAAAAGACAAAAAAATGGAATTGGTAAAACTTTTTGTTGAAAAGGAAAAGGAAGAAATATAATGCTTGAAATAAATGATATTTCATGGCGCAACGACAAAAAATGCGCCGTTGCTCTGGGATATTTTGACGGCGTTCACATCGCCCACCAGTATCTCATCAAAGAAATGGAAAAATGCGCCGAAAAAGAGGGCCTGCAAAAAGCAATTTTTACATTTACAAAAAGCATTAAATTGGGCCACAAAGGGAAGGATATCTACAACCGGGAACAGAAAAAAGAAGTCATGGACAAAATCGGCATAGAACTTTTCTATTCACCGGACTTTTCGGTGTTTTCATCGCTGACGCCGGAAGAGTTTGTCAAAGATGTTCTTGTCGACTCAATGGGCGCAAAAGCGGTTTTCTGCGGTGAAAATTTCTTTTTCGGAAAAAACAGACGGGGCAATGTTCGGGTATTGGCACAGCTGTGCGATAAATACGGGTTGGAATTTAACAAGGTCGATACGATAGAGGCGGACGGCGAAATTGTGTCCAGCACACTGGTCAGAAACACTCTTGAAGCCGGCGATATGGAAAAAGCGGGTAAACTGCTGGGCAGACCGTACGCCGTCAACTTTGAGGTGGTGCATGGCAAAAAAATCGGCAGACAGATGGGAACGCCGACGATAAATCAAGTTTACCCGGACAGCATGTGTACGCCGAAGCCGGGCGTGTACATTACGAGAACTACTGTAGACGGCGTTATGTATGCCTCGGCGACCGGGTTCGGTTCGCGCCCGACGGTAAACGGTACATCAATCACCTGTGAAACCTTTATAAAAGGCTTTGACGGCGATTTGTACGGCAGAAAAATAAAAGTGGAGTTTTTCAAATATTTGTTCGGCTCGGTGAAATTTGACTCTCTCAAAGAACTTTCCCGGATGATAACCGATTCGGCAAACAAAAGTCGGATTTTCCTTGAAAACGGCGGATATTTGGATAAAAAATAATATATAATCACTTTACAAATTTTCAATTAAATGATATAATCTTTGGGTGACCTATGAATCGGTTTAAGGGTAAAGTCCGTGGGGACATTCACCGGCCTTATACTGAGTCAAAGGCAAATAAACAGAAAGGTGAAATTAAAATGATCAACAAGAACGAAATCATCGCTCAGTACGCAACACACGAAGGCGACACAGGCTCTCCTGAGGTTCAGATTGCTCTTCTCACAGCCAGAATCAACCACCTCACAGAGCACCTCAAATCAAACAAACAGGACAACCACTCAAGAAGAGGCCTCTTCAAGATGATCGGTCGTCGTAGAAACCTTCTCGCTTACCTCCAGAAGAACGATATCGAAAGATACCGTGCAATCGTTGCTAAGCTCGGTCTTCGTAAGTAATTTACAGAGAGTACAAGGCAGATGGCAACATCTGCCTTTAAGTCTGTAAATACACAAAATTTTTATTGTCAACACGGCAAGAGATGATATTATATTTAGCATTACATTGAGCTTTTGTGTGCTCACAAAGGCTGAACTTATTGCTAAAAATATAGTCTCTCTTGCCATAGAAATTATGAAAAGGAGATTTAATTATGAGTTTCAGAGTATTTGAAACAACATTTGCCGGCAGAAAACTCACGGTTGAAACAGGCAAAATGTGCTGTCTTTCAAACGGCTCCTGCCTTGTAAGATACGGCGAAACGGCAGTCCTCGCCAATGTTACAATGAGCCAAAAACCGAGGGACGGCATTGACTTTTTCCCGCTGTCTGTTGACTTTGAGGAAAAAATTTATTCGGTGGGCAGAATCCCGGGCTCATTCCGGAGAAGAGAGGGCAGACCTGCCGAAAGCGGCATACTCTCTTCACGCGTAGTCGACAGACCTATGCGCCCGCTTTTCCCAAAGGATATGAGAAACGATGTATCAATCGTTATGACCGTTATGTCGGTTGACCCGGACTGCGACCCGACAATTGTCGGCATGCTCGGCGCAATTATTGCCACATGTATTTCAGATGTACCTTTCAACGGCCCAATCGGCGGTATTTCCGTAGGTCTTGTGGACGGTGAAATTGTTCTCATGCCGAATGCAGAGCAGAACAAAAACAACAAGCTCGACCTCACTCTCGTATGCTCAAAAGAAAAGGTCGTCATGATTGAGGCCGGTGCATACGAAGTACCGGAAGATGTCATGCTCAACGCAATTAAGACAGGTCATGAGGAAATCAAAAAATTTATTGAATTTGTTGATGAAATCGTAAAGGAAATCGGCAAGCCGAAATTTGATTTCCAGCACATTGAAGTCGACCACGACATGTTCGAGGCAATCAAGGAATTTGCGGTTGACGCCGTAAAAGCAGCTCTTGACACAGACGACAAAACAGAGAGAGATGCAAGACTTGTCCCTGTATATGCAGATGTTCACGCAAAATTTGACGAAATTTATCCGGAACAGACAGCAATGATCGACGAGTGCCTGTACAAGCTCCAGAAATTCGTTGTCCGCTCCTGGCTCATCAACGAGGGCAAGCGTGTAGACGGCAGAGGCATTGACGACATCAGACCGCTGTCCGCGGAGGTTGGCCTTTTGCCGAGAGTTCACGGCTCGGGTATGTTCACCCGCGGTCAGACACAGGTGCTCTCAATCGCCACACTCGGCACACAGAAAGACGGCCAGCTCATCGACGGTTTGCAGGATATCTACGAAAAGAAATACATGCACCAGTATAACATGCCGCCTTATTCCACAGGCGAGGCAAGACCTCTCAGAAGCGCCGGCAGAAGAGAAATCGGTCACGGCGCACTTGCGGAAAGAGCTCTTGTACCGGTACTTCCGAGTCAGGAAGAATTCCCTTATGTAATCAGAGTGGTTTCCGAGGTCCTTTCTTCAAACGGCTCCACATCACAGGCTTCAATCTGCGGCTCCACCCTTGCTCTTATGGATGCAGGCGTACCGATTAAAGAGCCTGTTGCCGGCATCTCCTGCGGTCTTATCACGGACGGCGACAGATGGATGACAATGGTTGACATTCAGGGTATCGAAGACTTCTTCGGCGATATGGACTTCAAAGTCGGCGGCACAAGAAACGGTATCACAGCTATTCAGGTTGACATTAAGGTTGACGGTCTCACTTACGATATCATTGCCGAAGCATTTGAAAAATGCCGCAAAGCAAGACTTCATATTCTCAACGACATTATGGCTCCTGTTATTGCAGAGCCGAGAAAAGAGCTCTCAAAGTATGCTCCGAAGATGAAGAACCTCAAGATCGACCCTGAAAAGATTAAGGATGTTATCGGCAAGGGCGGCAAGGTTATTCAGAAGATTTGTGCCGAATGCAATGTTACGATTGACATCGACGACGACGGCAGTGTATTTATCGCCGGTCTCGATACACAGATGATTGAAGCGGCATACACAATCATCAAAACTATTGTTGAAGATCCGGAAGTCGGCGCAATTTACAAGGGCGTTGTAACAAGACTTATGAACTTCGGTGCATTTGTTGAGATTGCTCCGGGCAAGGAAGGCCTTGTACACATCTCAAAACTCGATGAAAAGAGAGTGGCAAAAGTTGAAGATGTCGTTAATGTCGGCGACGAAATCGTAGTTATGGTTACTGAAATCGACGACCAGGGCAGAATCAACCTTTCCAGAAAAGACGCAATTGCAAAGCTCAGCGAAAAGCAGAACGGTTAATATAATATAAAGGTGTCTGCAAAGACACCTTTTAATTTTTACGGAGTATATATATGTCAACGATTGATTTGCATATACACAGCACAATTTCAGACGGTACGGACGATTGGGATGTTCTGGTAGAAAAAATATATAAAAGCGGTATAAAAGTTTTTTCGATAACCGACCACGACAACTTTATGTTTGTAGAGGAAATCCGAGATAGCGCGCGCAGATACGAGCTCAAATATGTCAACGGAATTGAGTTTTCCTGTCGCACAAACAAGCTGTGTCATATTTTGGGTTATAATTTTGACCGGAACAATTCCGATATCATCAGGCTGACCGAAAGAAAGATGGAAATGCAAAAAAATAAAAACCGGGCGAGGATTCGGCGGCTTTCCCGGCAGTTAGGCGTGAAATTCTCAAAAGAGGATTTAGATTGGCTGTATTCAAATAAACGACCGGGTAAACCGCACATTGCCCGGTTGCTTGTAAATAACGGGTATGCTCGGACAAAACAGGCTGCATTTTCGGATTATTTGAATAAAATAAAAATCAAAAGTGAGAATTTATCCCCTGATGAATCGGTAGACGCCATTCACAAAGCAGGCGGCTTAGCCGTGTGGGCGCACCCTCTCGGCGGAGAAGGGGAAACGCATTTGACGCAAGAAAAATTTTCGGAGCAATTTGAAATAGTCTCCAAAGCGGGCATTGACGGAATAGAGTGTCGGTACAGCAGATACGATGAAAGAGAATTAGACTTTTTAATGGATTTTGCTGCAAAACACGGTTTGCTCATATCCGGCGGCAGCGACTACCACGGCAAGAACAAGGATATTTCTTTAGGGGAGCTCAACTGTTTCGGTAAAGAAATCCGTCCGTCGGATTTGAATATTTTAGAAAAAATAACAGGACTTCTTTGAGAAGTCCTGTTCGTTTATTATTTAAGGGCTCTTATTGCATTGAGGACGGCAATAAGCATTACGCCGACATCGCCGAAAATGGCAACCATCATGTTGTCCGTGATACCGAATGCCGATGCGGCAAGTATGGCGAATTTTACGGCAAGAGAGAATACAATATTTTGTATTACAATTTGTCTTGTTTTCTTTGCGCCCTTTACGGCCTGTGCCACGCTCATTAAATCGTCGTTCATAATTACTATGTCAGACGCTTCGATTGCGGCGTCGCTGCCCAGACCGCCCATGGCAATACCTACTTTTGACATTGCCAAAACAGGGGCGTCGTTTATGCCGTCGCCCACATAGGCACAGACATTAGTTTCATTGAGCTTTGAAAACTCGCTGACCTTATCTTGTGGCAGCATATTTGCAAACACTTTTGTAATACCCACTTTTTTCGCTATGATGTCGGCGATTTTTTCGCTGTCGCCGGTTATCATAACAGTGTTTTTAATACCGTTTGCTTTGAGTTCGCTCATCGCTGCGGCGCTGGATTCCTTGACCTCGTCCGCTACAACGATGTAACCCATATATTTTCCGTCGACCGCAATGTGAACGATTGTGCCGATTTCATCGGTTTCGTTGATAGGAATATTGTGCCGCTTCATCAGCTTTTCATTGCCGGCGAGCACATTCTTACCTTCAATAAAAACCTCCACACCGTGACCGGCCAATTCAACAACATCGGAAATGTCCGCAGCGTTGATGTTTTCCGCCCCATAGGCGCGCACAATAGCTTTTCCGATTGGGTGAGTAGAGTTGTATTCGGCGTGAGCCGCCAATTTCACAAGCTCGTCTCTGTCAAAATCCGTAACGATGTTTGTTATTGAGAACCGGCCTTTTGTTATTGTACCGGTCTTGTCAAAAACAACGGTATCTACTTCATTGAGAGCGTCAAGATAGTTTGAACCTTTTACAAGTATGCCTTTTTTAGACAGACTGCCGATGCCTGAGAAATATGTCAAAGGAACGCTGATGACGATGGCGCACGGGCAGGATACGACAAGGAACATAAGACCGCGGTGGAAATAGTCAGGTAAAAGAGTGAGGTACGGTGTGTGTGAAATTACCGAAACAATGCCCGGCACTATAAATGCCACAAACAGTGCCAAGTATACGACAATCGGCGTATAGTATTTGGCAAATGTTGAAATGAAATTTTCCGTCTTTGCCTTTCTGCTCGAGGAATTTTCAACAAGGTCAAGAATTTTTGAAACCGTGGATTCTGTTGAGTTTTTAGTGACCTTAGCCTCCAAAAGCCCCTGAATATTTACCGTGCCGCTGACGATGCTGTCGCCGACGGCAACATCTCTCGGCAAGCTTTCACCTGTGAGAGCCGAAGTATTTACCGAGGATTCGCCGTTGATAACAACGGCGTCGAGCGGAATTTTTTCACCCGGACGAACAACGATAATATCGTTTACCGATACGCTTTCTACAGGGACTGTGCGCACAGAGTCGCCGAATTTGACATTTGCCGTATCCGCTTTAATATCCATTAAGTCAGAGATAGACCGTCTGGAACTCTCGACTGCCATGGCCTGAAAGAGTTCGCCTATTTGATACAAAAGCATAACAAATACGCCTTCGGTCAGTTCCAATGTGCCTATTGCGCCGACCGTGGCAATCGCCATCAGGAATTTTTCATCCATCCACTGACCCTTGCCCAAATTTCTGAAAGCGGATTTCAGCACATCCCAACCTACAATAAAGTAGGACGCCATATAGAACAGGGCATATACAGGGAAGGCAACCTTTGTGAATTTTTCAAGGCAAACGGCTATTATAAGCAGAATTATTGACGCAACTATCTGTGTTTTCTCTTTTTTGTGTTCAGGCTTTTTAGGCTTTGCAACCTCTTTACTTTTTGGCGTAATGACACAGCCCGGCTCTTTTTTGTCTATTACGGATTTAATTTTTTCGACCGCCTTCCGCTCTGTGCCGGAAATGACGTTAAAAGAAAGAGTTTCATTCATAAATGTGATTGTGACATTGTCCACACAATCCAATTTTGCAATTTCTCTTTCAAGTTCCGCGGCACAGTTAGCACAGTCCAAACCCGAAATTGTGTATTTGCAGTTGCCCGTATGAGCCTTATTTGACTCGTCAATATGTTCGTGGTCGTGATGATGCTCATGATCGTGGTCGTGACCGCAGGAACAGCCCTCGCCGTGATCATGGTGATGCTCGTGATTGTGGTCGTGACCGCAGGAACATTCGCTGTCGTTCTTTTTAACAGTCGCGTTAAGCAATTCGTCATTGCCTAAAACAGCGTCCGGTTCGTTCTTTTCAATGCATTTTTTGACTTCGGTCATGAGTTCTTCATACTTGTCGTCGTCGCATTCAAAAGTGAGTTTTTCACCCATAAAATTTATCCGTACATTTTCAAGACCGTTTATCTTTTTCAGCTGTCTTTCCAAATGTGCCGCACAATTGGCGCAGTCTATGCCGGTGATTTTGAATTTATGGGTATTGACTTTTGTCTGTGAGCAAGAGCAATCTTCACCGTGCTCATGATGATGTTCGTGATTGTGGTTGTGACCGCAGGAACAACTTTCACCTTGTTCGTGGTGATGTTCGTGTTCATGATGTTCATGACCGCAGGAACATTCGCCTCCGTCTTTTTTCACCGTCGCGTTAAGCAATTCGTCATTGCCCAAAACGGCGTCCGGCTCGTTCTTTTCAATGCATTTTTTGACTTCGATCATGAGTTCGTCATACTTATCGTCGTCACATTCAAAAGTGAGTTTTTCACCCATAAAGTTTATCTGTACATTTTCAAGACCGTTTATCTTTTTCAGCTGTCTTTCCAAATGTGCGGCGCAGTTGGCACAATCTATGCCGGTGATTTTGAATTTGTGTTTGCTCATTATTTATCTCCTCTCGGATTATTTCATTTTTGAAAACCGTTCGACAACCTGGGACATATCTTTCAGAGTTTGGTCAATGTCGCCGTCCTGTATGCCCTCGACAACACAGTGTTCAAGGTGGTCCATCATAACGATTTTTGACACCTGTTTCAATGCGCTTTGAACGGCAGAAATCTGCATCAATATGTCGGTACATGAGGCACCGTTGACGCCCATTTCTTTTATACCTCTGATCTGACCTTCGATTCTCGACAGTCTTTTTACCACATTTTCATCAATATGATTTTTTCTTTCCATTTATTCACCATATACCCCCAGGGGGTATTCCTTTATGTCTTTAATATACCCCCAGGGGGTATTTTTGTCAACAAAAAATACTACAATCCGAAAAGATTGTAGTATTTCATAAAAACTCATACAATTTATACAGCATATTGCCGTATTGCATAACTACCGCACCGATACATATTTCAGATTGATTACCTTTGTGAACGGGTCAATAATTATATTTTTGAAAGCGGAATTACAGTAAAATGTTGTATTTTCCGCAGCCACCGGCGTGAGATATGCGTTTTCAAGAATAATGTCTTCGGCGGCTGAAATATATTTAATCGCCTCGGTCGGATTTGAAAGAGATTTGGCGATGTTTACAGTCTGTGACAAGTTACCGTCAATCTGTGTGAATTTGTCCAAAACGGAGTAAACGGAATCGGATTTTGCGCTCATAGGCAAAAACGCAATGTCAAAATCCTCGTTTTCTACTCTGCTTTGTATTTCGGACACGGTAAGATACTCAACCGTGAAATACAAATTCAGATCCTTTTGCCAAATTTGATTTATATTGTCAAAAACAGGCTTGTAATAGCTGTCCAAGGGGATTAAAACCGACAGCCCGGCAGATTTTGCCGCGTTGATTTCACTTTCTCCGGCTGTCAAAAGGTCTTTTGGATTTTGATTCATATATGAAGGAGTTTTGTCAGCCAACAGCTCAATCAGGTATTTTCCGTTGTATGTCAATATATTCGGGAATATCGAATATGCCGGAATGACGGCGTCTTTGTTTGCACCGGAATTTTCAAAGGCAAAGGCGTAATAAGAGAGAGCCTGTCTAATTTTTGAATCCGAGAGATAAGAGTTGTCCGTGTTGAAAGTCAGGTATATAATATCGCTCTCAAAAGAGACGGAGTCTGTACTTTGGTAGGCCTCTGTTTTATTGCCGTATGAGAAAAATCCGCTGATTTTGCCGTCTTTATATAAATTTTCGGCTGATGCATCCGTCAAAAGCAGCAGCCTGATTCTGCTTAAACCGCCGTTTTTGTCGGCGGTTTTTACGATTGTCGCCTGCTCTGCGTCCATATAATTGAGTTTGAAAGGGCCGTTTGACAGAATATTGTTGACCGATAGTCCGTATGAGCCCTTTGTGTTTTCAAAAAACTCTTTATCGCAAGGGAAAGCTGCCGCAAGACACAGCTTTTCCTTAAAGTTGAAATCCGGATTTTCCAATTCGATAACTATTGTTTTTTCGTCGGGTGCGAATATACCGAGACCGGACAAATCACCGCCTGCCAGCACAGACTCTGCGCCTTTGATGTTGATGAAATCGGCGGCGTAGGGAGACTTGGTCTCCGGCAAAAGTACTCTCGATATGCCGAAAACAAAATCCTCCGCGGTCACGGTTTTTCCGTCGTATTTTTCTTCTTTATCGGTTTTGCAGTGAAAAACGGAATCTTCCCTTATGGTGATTGTGTATTTCGTGCCGTCCGGTGAAATAACACAGTCTGAGGCAACATTGTTGACTATTTTTCCGTTTTGCTTTTCAAAAAGGCCGTCGAATATATTAGTCAACACCAATAAATCCGTTTCTGCCGTCGCTGTCTGCGGGTCAAGACAGGTCGGCATCTTGGAAACCGGTACGGTAAATGTGGATATGCCGCCGGATGAGCATCCGCAAAGCCCGAGCAGCATACAAAGGGTAAGTAAAAACGCAATTGTTCTTTTCAATTTTATCTCCGCCGTGTATATGATATGTATATTGAATTTTACCATAAAAGCCGAAAATAATAAACCGTATTTTTATTAAGATAAAATAAAAAAGGCGATGTCTCCATCGCCTTTGTAGGTATTACATATCGAAAATATCAGAGTATGAAGGAATCGGCCATTTGTCCGAAGGCATTGCAAGTTCGAGTGCATCGACCTTTTCTTTAAGAGCAGGCAGATAGTCGACCATGCAGGAGTGCAGAGCGTTTGCCTTGTCCTCGATTTTTTCCATAGCCATTGCTTCGGCGTGCTTTGCGTCGAGAAGGTCGAGAGCATCGGAAACTTCGTCCGTCAATTCTGCGATATTTCTCTGCATCTTTGCGCCTATGCCGCTGACCGTGCCGCACTTTTCACAGTAATAGTTTGATTTTGCCAAATCACCGCAATATGATACAGCGGCCGGAAGAATTTGTCTTGCAACCATTACATGAGCGACATTGAGCTCAATGTTTACATTCTGAATGTACTGTGTAAACATGATGTTGTATCTCGATTGAGCTTCAACCTCTGTGAGAGCTTTTGAGCGCTTGAAGAATTCAATGTTTTCAGGCTTTGTGATAACCGGAATGGCCTCGACTGTGGAACGGAGATTCGGCAGACCTCTGCGCTCGGCCTCCTGTACCCATTCGTCTGTGTAACCGTTGCCGTTGAATATGATTCTCTTGTGAGCGGTATATTCTCTGGCTACAATTTCGTATGCCTTTTGAATTTTGTCGCCGTCATAGTTTTCAATCTCTTTTGCAAATTCTCTGAACGAAACAGTGATGATTGCGTTCATGATTGTGTTTACAAAACCGATGTGCTGTGATGAGCCGACCATACGGAATTCAAACTTGTTGCCGGTGAAAGCAAAAGGTGAAGTTCTGTTTCTGTCGCCTTCGTCAACCGTGAGAAGAGGCAAAACCTTTGCGCCGAGCAAAATGTCTTTTGAGAATTTCTCGTGGTCGTGCTGGTGGCCCTCGGCTATGGCGTCAAGAATTGACTGCATCGGGGCGCCGAGATACATTGAGACAATTGCCGGTGGAGCTTCGGAAGCGCCGAGACGGAAATCGTTGCCCGTAGTTGTCGTTGTGGCGGAAAGTCTCAGCAAATCACCGTGCTCGTCAACGCCTTTAATAAAGGCGGCCAAAGTGATGAGGAACTTAATGTTGTCTTCAGGCTTCTTTGTAGGAGAAAGAAGGTTTTCACCTGTGTTTGTGATAAGAGAGTAGTTGTCGTGTTTGCCCGAGCCGTTTACGCCCTGGAACGGTTTTTCTGCAAGAAGACATACAAGACCGTGTCTGAGAGCTGTCTTTCTGAGAATGTCCATAACAATCTGGTTATGGTCAGCCGATTCGTTGGCGTATGTATATACACAGGCAAGCTCAAACTGGCAAGGCGCAACTTCGTTGTGCTCTGTCTTTGCCGGCACGCCGAGTTCCCAAAGCTGTCTGTCCACATCCGCCATAAATTCTCTTACTCTCTCAGGGGTAGAGCCGTAGTAGTGGTCGGAAAGCTCTTGACCTTTCGGCGGTTTTGCACCGAAAATTGTTCTGCCTGTTTCTTTAAGATCAAGGCGCTTGTCAAAGACTTCCTTATCAATAAGGAAATATTCCTGCTCTGCGCCGACTGTCGGCTTAACATAGGTTATTTCATCAAATCCCATTGCATGGAAAAGTCTGACAGCCTGTTTGTTGAGAGCCTGGGTTGTGCGCAAAAGCGGCGTCTTATAGTCGAGAGCCTCGCCTGTAAATGCGGCGAATGCCGTCGGAATATACAAAGCGTTTCCGATTACAAAACACGGGCTTGTAGTATCCCAAATTGTATAACCGCGGGCTTCAAATGTGGAGCGAAGACCGCCCGACGGGAATGAAGAGCCGTCGCTCTCGGCTTTAATCAACTGTTTGCCGGAGAAATTTATGATAGGCTTTCCTTCCTTGCTCATGCCGTCAACGAATGAGTCGTGTCTGCCGGCGTTTGTGCCGGTAAGCGGTGAATGCCAGTGCAGAAAATGAGTTGCACCTTGTTCGATTGCCCATGTTTTGATGGCTTCGGCGATTTCGTCTGCATAAGAAGTATCCCAGATAGCAGCTTCGTCTCTTGTTTTTCTCAAAGACTCGTATGCTTCGTGCGAAAGTCTTGCTTTCTGTACTTCATTATTGAATACTTTTGCTCCAAAAAAACTTTCAAATTCAACCTTCATAAATATCCCTCCTGTTTTAATTATTTTTTATTGATGAATTAAGGTTAAGCCTCATCAATAATAAAAATATTTTAGCACCATGATTGTCATAATTCAACAACAAAATATTAAGATATTTAATATTTGTTACTTTTAACATAAAGGTTGATATAATTCAAAAATGAGTTTATAATACTTATATAAATTTTTGACTAAAACCTTTTCTAAAAAGGAGCATTTTTTATTATGAGCAAAGCTACGGATTTTTACGATAGCCTAAACGGCAAAAAAGTTGCGTTCATCGGCGCCGGTGTAAGCCACAAAACACTGATTAAAATGTTTTCGGAATACGGCGCAAATGTCACGCTGTGCGACAAAAAAACTCTTGACAAATTCGGCGATTATGCCGACACGCTAAAAGAGTTAAATGTCAATCTTTCATTGGGCGAAAACTACCTTGACGGGCTAAAAAATCAAGATATGATTATGCGCACGCCGGGTTTTGAATACTATACAAAAGAATTGCAGGACGAAATAGAAAAGGGCACTCTTGTCACCAGCGAAATGGAGCTGTTTTTCTCTGTGTGCCCATGTAAAATTTATGCGGTAACCGGCTCGGACGGCAAGACCACCACGACTACTTTGATAAGCGAAATGCTCAAAGAGAGCGGAAAAACCGTACATCTCGGCGGCAACATCGGCAAGGCTCTTTTACCGGAGGCGATGAATGTCAAGGAAGACGATGTGGCTGTTGTCGAGTTGTCGAGTTTTCAGCTTATTTCAATGCATCAGTCACCGGATGTTGCGGTAGTGACAAATGTCACCCCGAATCACCTTGACCACCACAAAGATATGCAGGAATATATCGACGCAAAGAGAAATATTCTGCTGTATCAAAATAAGGACAGCCGAGCAGTTTTGGGATATGAAAACGACATTTCCAGAAATATGGAAAAGGATGTAAAAGGAGAGAGATTTTACTTTTCGCGCCTCACGGTTTTAGACAACTATGAGAACAGCGGCTACATTGATTTTGACGGCAATCTTTGCGTTTGCGGCAAAGCTGTTGTCAGACAGGACGAAGTGGCGCTGAGAGGCAAGCACAATCTTGAAAATCTGCTGCGGGCTTTTTGCGCCGTTGAGGGAGATGTGCCGCACGAAATTATGGCAAAGGTTGCAATAGAGTTTAAGGGTGTTGAACACAGAATCGAGCCGGTCAGAACTCTCAACGGGGTGCAGTGGTTTAACGATTCCATAGCCACCAGCCCTACACGAACAATTGCCGGGCTCAACAGCTTTTCACAGAAAATATGCATTATTGCGGGCGGATACGACAAGAAAATTCCATATGAGCCGCTGGCACAGCCAATTATAGAGCATGTTAAATTGCTTGTTGTAATGGGCCAAACCGGACCGAAAATTGAAAAAGTAGTCAGGGAGAACCCGGATTTTGAAAAGAGCGGAATAGTGATTATGCACGCCGACAACATGGAGCAGGCTGTAAAAATTATGTATGAAAATACAAAAGAAGGCGATATAGTTTCGTTCTGTCCGGCTTCCGCAAGTTTTGATTTGTACGCCAATTTTGAAGAGCGAGGCAGACATTTCAAAAGATTAGTAAATGAATTATGATTATTTCCGTCAAAGAAAATATCGAAAAGTTTTTGCGTAATTTGTCGGCCGAAAATTTTCTATCGAGAAAAATAATCGGTGAATACAACACATATAAAGATACGGACATATCTTCGTTTTTTGTGCTCAATGAGCTCAGCCTTATGATAATGGGCGAAAATATGTCTGTTTCCGGTGTGCCTAGTTCGGACGAATTAGAAGAAATAATTTCGTTTTGCTCATTTATGGGTATTTACGGTTTGGAATGCGAAAGCGGAAATTTACCTATAAAGACAAAAGTCACAATGAATTTGATGAGTTTTGTCGGCGAAACACCGTTTACCGATGTAGAATTTTGTAAAAATACAAATATTTATGGCTTTTCGAAGTTCTGTCGGCAAAATTTCCAAGGTGTATCCTTTGAGACGGTTTATTCTTATTTCGCCAAAAAGGCAAATAAAGGGCTGTCGGATATTTACTATATAAAAAAAGGCGGAGACATTGTTTCGGGACTGATGGCGTCGGATTACGGCACGGATATATATTTGACATTTGTGTCGACCGACAAAAAGTACAGGGCAAAGGGGCACGCCTCACGGCTTATTCGCTGTGTCGCCGCACAGTATGACAAAAACTGCATTTTGATATGCGAAAACAATTTATTGAATTTTTATACAAATTTAGGATTTGAAAAGAAAGGCGAAATATACCTTTACAGACTGAGGGAAGAGAATATATGATAGAACTATTTTTTGACATAAAACCGGAGATGCTTGCGGCAGATGAAGAGGTAATGAAACTCTGTAAGCCGTATTTTGATAAAATAGATGAGGTGAGCGCATATAATCAGGTCAAAGTGCTGAAAGCTTTTATTGACAACGGCATTTCATCATCTCATTTGGTCGGCACAACCGGATACGGCTATGACGACAAGGGAAGAGACGGCTTGGACAGACTGTTTGCCTCGATTGTGGGGGCGGAGGACGCTCTTTGCAGGCACAATTTTATGTCCGGCACCCACACTCTTGCGGTTGCGCTTTTCGGCGTGCTGCGCACAGGGGATAAAATGGTGTGCGTGACCGGTACGCCTTATGACACCCTTCACGGCGTTATCGGCATCGACGGCTCTCACTACGGCAATTTGACGGACTACGGCGTAATTTACGACCAATGTGATTTGCTTGAAGATTCAAATCCTGACATCCGGGCAATCAAGCAAAAATGTGCAGACGCAAAAGTTTGTTATATTCAGAGAAGCCGCGGGTATTCTAACAGAAAAGCCCTTTCGCTTGAAACAATTAAAGAAATTTCCGACGCGGCGAAATCCGTAAACAAAGACATCATAGTAATGGTGGACAACTGTTACGGCGAATACACCCACAAGGAAGAGCCGATTCGGTACGGAGCTGATTTGATTATGGGCTCGCTCATAAAAAATCCGGGCGGCGGCATAGCCCCGACGGGCGGCTATATTGCCGGCAGACATGATTTAGTCGAGATGTGCGGCCACAGACTTACCGCTCCGGGCACAGGCAGAGAGATAGGCTGCACCAACGATATGATGAGAGATATGTATCTGGGTGTTTATTTTGCGCCGATGGTTACGGCAAACGCTCTTAAAACAAGTATTTACACATCGGCTTTGTATGAGAAAATGGGCTTCAAAACCGAGCCTTCGTATAAAGAAGACCGAAACGACATAATAACAATCATTGAATGTAAAAACCCGGAAAATATCATAGAGATATGCAGAGCCATTCAGTCTGCGTCACCTATAGACGCATTTGCCGCCCCGGAGCCGGGCGATATGCCGGGATATGACAGCCAGGTTATTATGGCTGCCGGCGCATTCACAATGGGCTCGTCGATAGAGCTTTCGTGCGATGCACCGATAAGAGAGCCGTATCTGCTGTATATGCAGGGCGGTACCTCTTTTGAGGCTTCACGCGCCGCTGTCCTGCTGTCGGCTCAAAAGGTGTTCGACATTCAAAACAAAAAATAATTGTAAAAAATACAGAGAGCAGGGTGTAATCACTTGACATCCTGCTCTTACAGTTGTATAATAAATAGGCTAATTTAATGCCGGTGTGATGGAATTGGCAGACGTGAAGGACTCAAAATCCTTTGTTAGTGATAACGTGTCGGTTCGAGCCCGACCACCGGCACCAGCAAAAATCCGAACCTAATCTTTTATTAAAGACAGGTTCGGATTTTTTTAATTATTTTTTTTGAATTGTTTTTTGTCTTCATACATATATCGGTCAACATTGTTGAGTACGACATGAAGATCTTCGTCAGGATGGTATTCCGTAATACCGAAAGCGAAGGTTATCGGCTCGCCTTGTATATCTCCGACTTCAAATCGGCTTTTTTCCAAAACTTTGCGGATTTCATCCGTTTGGTTAGCTTTACCGGTCAGTACAAATTCATCGCCGCCGTAGCGGAACAACTTCATGCTCTTGCTTTTGTTTTTGATAATTGTTGCCGCTACGCTGATAACCGCTTTATCACCTTCGAGATGTCCGAAAGTGTCATTGAGATACTTGAGATTGTTTATATCAATCATGGCGACGGTAAAACCGTGCCGTTTGTCGTATCTTTCCAACAACCCGGAAAACGCAAGTCTTGTGTAAGCGTCTGACAGGCTGTCGTACAGTATCTTGTGGATATTGATAAGTGAAAAATACAATATTACACAGATATATGTAGTGGTCCACAGAATAAAGTATCTTTTTGTGAAAATTTCTATCAGCGTGGAAATAACAAGCGCCGTAAAGACTATAGTCAAAAAAATACTTTCGGTTTTAACAGACTGAGTCTTTTTTTGAGTGGCTGTTATGTAAAAGAAAAATATATAGTAAAACAAAGCAAATATAAACGGCACAGCATACAGAGGGCCCCTGATAAAAACATTATCTTCTGTGACGGAGAAAATCGCACCGCTGAAGCAACTCCAAGTGCATACTGTTAATGACGCTATCTCGGGAATGAGATAATATTTGTACCACTTTTTCTTTGTTAAATCTTCAAAAATATTCGTGATAATTATGAAAGCGATTGGCGGTACGCCAAAATAGAGCGTATTTACCGCCAGCCTGATAAGTCTGATGTTCGGCCCCGACATTGATTCCAATACCACATCGGCAATCGAGACCAGTTTCATAATAAATACACAGCAGATTTCCAACAAAAACAGTTTCTGAACTCTTCGCTCGATAAGTGTATCGATTTTGACAATGTATACAAATAAGACTACCGTAAATAAGGGCGCAAAATTTGTCTGTACAATGTCATACAAAAGTTCTTTCACCGTTACCCCCCCCCTTCAAAAATATTTAGCGAAATATCAGCACCACCCGGCGTCTACGAGAGGGGAGATTCTGATTCTCAGCATAGCTTTTTTAGAATGATATAATTCTTTATACTTTTTTTCTATTCTGTTAAGGATGACGAGGATATTTTCCTCTTTATTCATTTGCACCATCAGTACAAACTGATTCAAAGAGCATCTTGAAAATACATCGCACTTTCTGATTGATATGCTGATGGATTCCTTCAGATGTTCCATTGCTTTATTACAAATATCTCGTTTTGGAGCCTTTCCTTCCCGTGTCTCAATATCTATGGTTGCAATAAAGTATGTCGTGCCGTTTCGGCGAATGTTCCTTGCCTGATATCTGTACAATTGTTTGAATATTTCGTATTCGCAATAATAGGCTGTATCCGGAGAAGTCTCGCTCTCGGCAAGATCTGCCATCAAATCATGTATGTCTATGCAGGTATCCGTTAGATTTTTTGAAATCTCATTGTAGAGCGAAATGGTTTCTTCTGAAAGCTCTACGCCAATCTCTTTGAAGAATACGTCTCTCATAACACTGTAATAGTTTACGGCAGCATGATTTTTACCCATCTTTGACAGAGCTTTCAAAATATATCGGTGTATCGGCTCTTCATAGTAGTCGTAATCGGAAGCTTTTTTTGCCAACAGGTACATTTTGTCCCATTTCTCATTTTTTTCATAGATGTCCAGCAGCGCATAAGCGGCTTCGAAAAAAAGGTTGAGAAATCTTTGAGATACCGCAGATACCCAGTCTGTACAGTCAAGATTCGGACAAAAATCACCTTGATACGCGGCTACGGTTGCTTCGAGCAATTTCCGTTTTTCTTCTTCACTTGTTCCGTCAGACAGAGCGGATTTTATACTGTTTTCAAAAACAAAAATATCGCTTTCAAAAATCAACTCCGGATTAAGCCGATAAGAGCCGTTTGACGAAACAATGAGAACCTCATTGTCGCCCAAGCCCTTAGATTCGCATACTTTTCTGAATCTATATGCCAAATTTTTTAATGCAGCGGTAGGGTTTGATACACCGTCCGGCCAAAGCGAGTTGATAATTGTGGTTTTGCTGCAAACCGTATTTTTGTTTACGAGCAGAAAAGCAAACAAACTGCTGACTTGGTTGCTCAAATCGTTAGAAGTAACCTGAACACCGTTGTATTCGATTAAAAAATTACCCAAGAGAGATACATAAACAGTATTTTTTTTGTCCATTTTTTACCCCATCTCGTTTTCTATCATTCGGGTTTTTGTTATGTTAAAATTCATTATAAGTCAAATGTATTCTTTTGTAAAGCATTCAAAAGATAAAATCAATAATGAATGTAATAAATTTTTGTTTTGATACTGTACTGTTACCGAATAATATAAAATAATTGAAACGGTAATTTTTGTATGTTATAATTTCAGTGAATATATATTACAGAGAGAATTATTGTGGGAAAATATACAAAATTACGGATTTTCTTATTGATATCTATATGTTTTTGTTCGTGTACCGCATCTGAAACGGGAAAAACCAATATAAATGAAAGTAATACCGTACAGACTGAACGGTCGAAAAGAGACGCAACTCCAAAAGTGCTTGCACCTAAAACAGGGGACAGCAAAAAAGAAAAAGAGGGAGTCGGATATATTGACTATTCAAATTGTAACGAGGGCTACATTATCGCAAATTACTGCGGGGACAATCCCAAAGTCAAGCTGCAAATACGGACTCCTCGGGACAATATATATACCTATACGCTGAATTCGGGGGATGAGGTTTTTCCGCTGACGGAAGGCAACGGCGTTTATATTTGCACCATGTATCTGAATAAAGAAGGCAAGTCTTATTCCGCCGCTATTTCAGTTGAGATAAATGTAACATTAAATGATGAATTGAAACCTTTTCTGTATCCTAACCAATATGTATGGTTTACAGAGGAAACAAAATGTGTGCGGCAAGGGGAAAAAATCGCTTCCGTGTGTGAAAGCGAGATAGAAGTTGTCACCGGCGTATATAAATATGTTATAGGGCACCTAAAATACGACTATGACAAGGCGGAAACGGTACAGAGCGGGTATACGCCCGATGTCGACACAATTCTTGACTGTAAAAAGGGTATTTGCTTTGACTATTCTGCCGTGATGGCCACTATGCTTAGGTCACAGGGTATTCCCACAAAAATGGATGTGGGTTGGGCCGGCGATGTGTATCACGCATGGGTGTCGGTTTATTTGTCGGACAGAGGTTGGGTGAACGGCGTAATCCAATTTGACGGAAACGAATGGCACATGATGGACCCGACATTTGCCGAAAATGACTTAAAAAACAGTTCGATATCATTTATTGATGACGACGATAATTATCAATTAAAATACAAGTACTAATATGAAAACAGATAACTTATGGATTTCTCAATTTTGCAAACGGACAGCGGTTATTTTGAAATCGGGAATGACCGTTTATGACGGTCTGCGACTTTTGGCAGAAAGTGCGGATGACGAAAGCCGCGCTCTGTATAAAGAAATATCTGACAGCCTGATGAACGGCTGCAATATAAGTGACGCCATCAAAATAACAAACCGTTTTCCGGATTATATGGTCGGCAATATCAGAGCGGCGGAAAAAACCGGAAACCTTGAAAAGACTTTTGATTCTTTGGCTGATTATTACAATCGGCTTGACGATATGAACAACAGCATAGCAAATTCCGTTAAATATCCGGTGTTTATGTCTGTAATGATGTTTGCGATTATAGGGGTGGTGGCGCTGAAAGTATTACCGCTTTTTTCAAAAATATATATGCGGCTGGGAGCGCAGGCAAATTCTGCGGCGGTGATGATAATGACCGTTTCAAATTATTTATCTTATGCGGTTTTTGCAATAGGCGGCCTGTTTTCCGCCTTGTGTCTGTATGTGTTCATAGCGGTAAAAACCCAAAACGGCAGGCAAAGGCTGTTGAAAATTGCCGGAAGAATTTCTTTTACAAGAAACATAATGGAAAATATTGATATTTCCTTTTTATTGAGAAATGTCGGTATGTTTTTATCTGCGGGTATCGGCTTGTCCGAAATTCCGGCAGAACACGGCTTATCTTTTTTGAGCCCCCGCATTTCCGAAAAGGCAATAAAATTGAACGATTGCTTTTCAAAAGGCGATACAATGTATACCGCAGTAAAAGAATGCGATATTTTGACTCCGATGGAAAGAGAAATTATAAGGCTGTCCGAAATGACGGGAGAATTAAAAAACACGGTGTCGACAATGACCGACAGTTATATGAAAAGAGCGTATGAAGAAATCGGAAATGCCGTGTCATTGATTGAGCCGGTATTGATTTCTGTTTTTGCCGCAGTAATCGGGGCAATATTGATTTGTACGATATTGCCGCTGCTGAGCATAACGGTAGGAATGTTATGATAAAGAAAATCGGGAAAAAATGGATTTCGCTTTTGTCGGTGTTCTTGCTTATTTCAGTTATGTGCGTTTATTCCGACAAAATGAATGCAGCGATGAAAGAATCCCAAAAAGAAAATTTGACAGTTGCCGTCAACAGGGCGGTTACAAATTATTATGCCATAAACGGCGTCTACCCGGAAAATATCGAGTCAATAGCAGAGCAATACGGCATACATTATGACGAATCCGAATACAGCGTCAAATATATGCTCTATGCTTCAAATATTTATCCGGATATAACAATTGTACTATTAAAATGAACAGAGTAAATAATTATAAATACAGCATGGGTCTGCCGGCGTTATTTCTGTTTTTGATTATTTCCGTTTCGGGAATATCGCTGATAACATGCGGTGTGGCAATCCACAACAAGATTGAGGACACTGCCCAAAGTCACTATACGCTGTACACGGGTGCGGAATACTTGAGCGAAAAAATCAGACAATCCGACAGCTTTTCAATAGAAAAAAACGGAGAAGCCGACGCCATAAAGCTGAATAGCGGCGATACCGTGACATATGTCTATGTATACCGAGGCTTTTTAAGAGAATACAACATGCTTTCGGATGCGGAATTTATTGCGTCTGCCGGTCAAAAACTCTTACAAATGGAAGAGCTGAGCGTCAAAGAAACGGACGGAATATTCGATATTGCACTTACGGATACCACGGGGAAGTCGATTAGCACAAAAATATCTATTCTTGGGGGAACGGAATGAAGGATAAGTATAATCTGCTTATGACAGAAATAATCATTTCCGTATTATTTCTCACAATCGGTATGTCTATCAGCGGTATATTGTATGCTTCATCTCTCAATGTGTCAAAATCAAACAATGACAGAATAAATGCAATGAATGAGATAAAATCCGTGGTCGCCGTACTGCAGGAGAAAGACTTTGACTCTGCCGCCGGAATAATTGGCGGCACGATACACGAAGACATCATAACAGTAAATTATTCAGAAAACTGGATTCCTACCGAGAATTCAAAAACAAAGTATGTCCTTATGACCGAAAAAAACGGCGAAGAATATACCATTACCGTTTTCGACAGAGAGGGCGAAGAGATAATCAGCCAAAAAGTCTACATCCACACAACCATTACTTTAATGACTTCGGAGACCTTATATGAAGAATAAGAGTATGAACCGGATTCCGTCCGGGTTGGGATTTGTCAGCGTGCTGGTGTTTTTTTCCGTAATGTGTTTTACGGCGCTGGGAGCGCTGTCATTTTCGTCCGCAATGGCTGACAAAAGACTTACAGACGAAATAATAGAAAATGATATAAAGTATTTCGAAGCGTATTCAGACATACAAAAACAGATTTCCCAAGTCGACAGGGATTTGAACTTTTTGCTTAAAAAAGGTAATTTTGACAAAAAAAGCATAACGGAAACCGTACGCGGCGCTTATGAAAACGGGGGCGAAATATACATAAAATTGTCGTCGGATATTGACGACAACAGATATATACTTGCAGAGTTAAAAGTATTGATTGAACAAAGCGAAGCCCCGCTGTATTCTGTCATGAGAGTCAAAACGATAGCGAATACGGATATAAAAACCGACGAGCATATACCGGTGTATCAATAAAGGAGAAAAATCAATGGGAAAAGCGCTGGAAATATTCAAAAAAGCCGCGTCAAAAGGCGCCTCGGACATATTTGTAATATCAAACAGATATGTCTCATTTTGCATAGGCGGAGAAATTTTGCAAGACGAGTCTTTTGGAAAAATTATGCCGGAGGATGCGTCGGAAATAGTGGACGAAATATACGGTTTTACCGAAATATCAAAATACGGTATCCCCAAAAGGCAGTTTGATTTGTTGATGAAACACGGCAGCGATGATTTTTCCGTCACATTGCCGGGCGTTGCCAGATTCAGGGTTAACGTATATTTTCAAAGAAATTCCAAAGCTGCCGTTATCAGAGTAATACAGTTTGATTTACCTCGCGCGGAGGAGTTGGGCATTCCGGAGAAACTCATTTCAGATTTGGCTGAACTGAGAGGAGGATTGGTTCTTATCACAGGCGCTGCGGGCAGCGGCAAGTCGACTACACTTGCGTCAATCGTTGACAGAATCAACAGCACGCAAAACAAGCACATTATTACACTTGAAGACCCGATAGAGTATTTGCACCGTCACAAAAAGAGCATTGTCTCTCAGAGAGAGATAGGCACAGACGCGGAAAACTATATTGTCGCTCTCAAGGCGGCGTTGAGGCAAAAACCCGATGTTATTATGCTCGGAGAAATGCGCGATTATGAAACCATTTCAATAGCGCTGACTGCGGCCGAAACAGGGCATCTTGTGCTGTCTTCCCTGCATACAATGGGGGCGCCTAATTCTATAGAAAGAATGATTGACGCATTTCCTACAGAGGGACAAAACCAGGTGAGATATCAATTGTCCATGTCGTTAAAAGCCGTTGTTTCACAGCAGCTTATTCCGGCTCTCACAGGCACACAGATACCTGCTTTTGAAATAATGTATGTGAATTCTGCCGTTTCCAATCAAATAAGAATAGGCGACATTAAACAGATAAGCAATACCATCGCCACTTCATCGTCGGACAATATGATTACGATGAATAAATATATCGAAAAACTTTATAAAGACGGCAAAATATCGGAAGATGTTAAAAATGTCTATACCGAAAAAAAGTAAAGGGCAAGTAGTATAATTTGTACTCATTTTAACTATTATAATAATAAAGGTAAAAATCCTTGATATTTGTGCCAAATATCAGGGATTTTTTTTCGATAAATAAATATTTATACTTGCAAGGATTATTTGTTTTCAGTATAATATTTATGTAATATGGAGAATTGTTTCTGAAACTTGTTGTGAACGAATTCCTATGAAAACATTTGATGACGCAAAAAAAGAGTTGATATTCAAAAAAAATAAAATAGGCACTTGGGAACTGATAATCGAAACCGGCAAAGACCCTAAACTTTTATGTGACGAAACCATGGATGAATTGTTGGGGGTTGAAACTGATATCAGCGCAGAACGGAAATACATTTTTCATCGTTCCCATATAGACCAAAGCGATGTTCAAATTTTTGAAGCATACGCAGCCGATTTGATGGAGAGACCGTCTGAGGTGGTTTACAGATACTTACATCCTACAAACGGATTGATGTATGTCAGATGTTGCGGTGTAAAAGATTTTGAAAAATCAACTCGGACCCGAATATGCGGAACTCACCAGGATATTACATCGGTAATGAGCCCTAAGCTCAGAAATTACAATTTTTCGGATATTTCACGGATTAACAATTATATAGAAGAAAGGCGGAAATATTCGAATACCCTATATAAAAATTTACTTGCTGCTCAGCCTAACGGATTTTTGTCATACACACTGCCCGGGCGCAGAATACTGATGATGAACGATAATGCGAAAAAGATGTATGATATTATGCCGGATGAAATATTGGATCTTGACAGACTTGCGGAGAAAAGCACCCGTATCAAATATCCTGAAAAAGATACAATAGCCAAACTGCGCAATATAAAAAATCCCGGCGATAAACATCGGTATACAGCAGTGTTCCCACGCAGAGACGGCAGCGAAGTTCAGGTCTTTGTGAACACCGAATTGGTTGATTTGGGCAATAACAACAAAGTGGTTATCTCCACCATGCAGGATATCACTGAAATCGATGAACTTCAAAAGAAGAACAGGCGGCTGAGGGAGCAATTTGACATCATTAAGTCCTTGGCTCAGGTCTACGACCTTTTGTACTATATTTCTCTGAAAGAGGAACGCTTCGTTGAAATGGGGAGAAAAAACGTTCCTATTTTTTCAGACCTTTTAGAGAGGGGTGACTTCCTGCCGGGATTCGAAAAGTTTTATGAGATTTCGGAAGAAGTAAAAAAAGAAGAAGTTGCAAAATTCTTTGACCTAAATACAATAAAAGAGCGACTCAAAGATAAAAACCAGATTTCTATGCAGATGAAATTAAAGGAAATCGGTTGGGTTGAAGTGTTTTTCATTCGAGTCGGGCAAACAGATGAGGAATTGGAAAACTTGATTTTTGCCTGCAGAAACATAGACGACGCAAGAAACAAAGAATTGGCATATAAAAATGCTCTGATAGCCGCTGCGGAAAAATCGGAGGCTGCCAATAAAGCAAAAACAACCTTTTTGCTGAATATGTCCCATGACATAAGGACGCCGATGAACGCCATAATCGGATACACGGATTTAATCAAAAGAGATTATGACGATAAAGAGAAAACAAAGCGATATGTTTCAAACATACGGATATCAGGGCAAATAATGCTGTCTATAATAAATAATGTATTAGAGATGGCAAAAATAGAAAATAATAAAGATTTTGTCGACGAGTCACAATTTGATATAGTTGAATTGATTGACGACATTGCCGCAACAATTCAAGAGCAAATTTCCAGCAAAGGAATAATTTTTGTCAAAACCGTTGAAATTATCCACAAGAGTGTTATTGGAGATCGCTTAAAACTGACACAAATACTGTTGAATGTTTTGACAAATGCGATGAAGTATACGAACTGCGGCGGGCGAATAGAAATTTCTGTGAAAGAGAATGTAGCCTGCAACGACGGCAAGTCTGAATTTGAAATTAAAGTTGAAGACACGGGAATCGGCATGTCGGAAGATTATTTGCCTCATATTTTTGAAATGTTCTCAAGAGAAAGAAATCAGACAGAGTCAAAAATTGACGGTACGGGCTTAGGACTTTCCATAGTAAAGAAATTATCCGACATGTTGGGCGGTAAAATATTCGTGAAGAGCAAAGAAGGAGTGGGGACTGCCATCACTCTGTCTGTGCCATTGAAAACGGTTGAATTGACGGCCGATAAAACAGACAATGAAAAAAGCCTTGACGGTGTATCATTTGACGGCAAGCGAGCCCTTCTGGTAGAGGACAATGATTTGAATGCCGAAATAGGCATGGAGTTTCTCGAAGAATTCGGGTTAACCGTTGACAGAGCGGTAAACGGCAAAGATTGTGTGGAAATAATACGCGATTCCGATTCGGATTGTTATGATATCATTTTTATGGACATTCAAATGCCTAAGATGAACGGGTATGAAGCCACCTTGGAGATACGAAAAATGGCTGACCCTTTGAAATCAAACATTCCTATCGTTGCGATGACCGCCAACGGATTTAGGGAAGATGAAATTAAATCTCTAAACGCCGGTATGAATGCACATATTACCAAACCGATAAACAGAAATAAACTAAAACGGATTGTAGAAAAAATATTCGTTAAAGGGGCCGAAAATGCATTTAGGAGAAACACTCAATATTGATTGGCTGGAATGTATTCCCGTTGCGGCTGTTGTTTATAACACAAACGACAGGACGGCGATATTTGCCAATTCCATGCGGTTAAAAATGCTGGAATTGAGCTCGGTCAGTGAATTGAACAAATTGATTGAAAAGGATATTGAAACGCATTGTTTCGGTAAAAAAACAGAGATTCACGGCAAAGTGGCAAATTGTGACGTCAAAGAGTACAGGGTTTCCGTTTGCAACGGAAAAGATTTTTTCATCAAAGAACTGTCAAATCCTGTTAAAACCGAATTATATGGGGAAGTAATTTGTGCGTTTATCAAAGAAATTAAGGCCGAACAGAGATTAAACCGGATGTCAGGTGTACATTATGAGAAAATTCTTGATGCGTTAGGATTTGAATACAAGTCGATATATTATGTAAATCTTTACGATGATACGTTTTTCCTGTACAAGACAGATGATATTTCGACAAACGATATAGCTTACGGCGAGCTGAAATATTCCGCCGCTATGCAGGCTTGCGTATATGCTATCATCGACGAATCAGACCAAGAAAGGATGCTCTACGAAACATCAATTGAGAGATTATCCGAGAGAATAAAATCTGAAAAATCTTTCATTTTGAGATATAAGGCAAAGCCAAATAAAGAAAACGAAACGTATTTCGGGCTTAGAGTGGTCTCTTGCGATGACGAGATTACACCGGGGCAAATTGTTATGGGATTCAAATGCATGGATGCGCTTGTTGCCCAGGAAATCGGAATTGCAAAAAGAGAATCCGAGGCCAACAGAGCAAAATCATCATTCCTGATGAATATGTCACATGATTTGCGCACGCCGATGAATGCAATTATCGGATTTTCGGATTTGATTGATAAAAACTATAATAATTCGGAAAAAGTCAAGGACTATATCTCAAAAATAAAGCATTCCGGAAAGTATCTTTTGTCGCTGATAGATGATATTCTTGATTTGACAAGAATTGAAAACGGGGTGACAAATGTTTATAAGGAAACAAATGATCTGAGGGCATTGTGGTCTTCTTATGAAGATGTCATGAGAGTTCAAATGATTGAAAAGGGCATTGACTTTACCGTAGAAGTGGATATTATTCATGACACGGTAATGTGCGATACCTCAAAACTCGGCAAGATATATTTGAATATCTTGGGAAATGCGTACAAATACACAAGTAAAGGCGGAAAAGTATCCGTTGTTGTCACGGAGATACCGACAGAGAACGACGGGGAAATCATATCCAGAGCTGTAATAACCGATACCGGCAGAGGAATGGATAAGAAGTTTATCCCTCATATTTTTGAAGAATTCACAAGAGAAAAAACAAGTGAAAACAGCAATATAAGCGGCAACGGATTGGGACTGTCCATTGTGGCAAATCTTGTAAGTATTATGGGCGGTACGATAACCGTAGAGAGTGAAAAAGGCGCCGGCAGCTCATTTACCGTTGATATTCCTATGCACATTGCCGATAATGAGGCGATACGCGGTAAAGTGAAGTCTCCAAAAGTCGATAAAGAATCGCTTTACGGCACCAGGATTTTGTTGGCGGAAGATAATGACTTGAACAGTGAAATCACAATTGAGATTTTGAAAGAATGCGGAATCGAGACAGAGAGAGCAAAAGACGGGCTTGAATGTCTGAATATGCTGGAAAAGTCGGAGGACGGATATTACGACGCTGTGCTTATGGATATTCAGATGCCGGTCATGAACGGCCTTGAAAGCGCCAGCCGGATTAGAGCGATTGACAATTCCAAGAGTAAAATACCTATTGTGGCCATGACGGCAAACGCGTTTGAGGAAGATAAAAAAAGGGCTTACGCCGCCGGCATGAACGGATTTATCACTAAACCGATAAAAATGTACGAAATAGTAAGCCAACTGACTGCGGCAATATTCGATTAGATAATATTTCTTTGAAGGATAATCAAAAATGACACTGAGCGATGTTTATAAAACACTAAACGGCAATTATGACGAAGCAAAAACAAGAATGATGAACGATTCGTTTTTGGAGAAAATGTTGTCAAAATTCATTAAAGACGATTCGATGAAAAAACTTGACGAAGAACTGAAAAAAGGAAATATTAAAGAAGCGTTTATGGCGGCACACACTTTGAAAGGTGTAGCGGCAAATTTTGCTTTTACACAGCTGTTTACTCAGGCTTCTTTGCGGACTGAAAATCTTCGCAATGGCAAGCTCCCTGAAAATATGGATGAACTCCGCAAAGAATATGATTTAACAATCAATACAATAAATCAATATATTAGCGAAAAGCGGTCAGAGGTATTATGAACAAGTCACTGGGCACTATTCAAGAGATGGTAAGTTTTACCGGGAAAAGAAAAGTATTAATTGTCGAAGACAATCAATTGAATATTGATATTCTTACGGGCATACTTGAGGATGAGTATACTGTATTAACCGCAACCAACGGCGAAGAGGGACTCAAAGTAGTAATGGCACATTATCGGGAACTGTCCTTGATATTCCTCGATGTGTACATGCCTGTTCTTGACGGGTTTGAGTTTTTGAAGGCTTTGTACTCTCGTGAGGATATACCGTTTATTCCTGTTATTGTCACCACATCAAGCAACCTTCAGGCTGACGAGATAAAGTGTCTTGAGTTGGGGGCACTTGAATTTGTCGTAAAGCCTTATAATCGGGATATTGTTAAAGCAAGAACAAAAAATATCATCAGTCTTAGAGAGTCTGTTGCCACTCTTTCTGCTGTTGAACACGACCCGCTCACAGGTTATTTGACGATACAGGCCTTTCAGCACTATATGACCAATTATCTTATCTCTCACTCAGAAGAAAAATATAATTTGGTTGTTGCTGACATCATAGGGGTAAGAAATATCAACAGCATATACGGCGAAAAAGTCGGAGATGATGTCATCAAGTTTGTCTCTACTGTTTTTAGATCTTTTGCGGACACGATTTTGTGTGCCAGAAAAGAAGATAAATTTTTCTTCTTATGCAACGGTGCTTTTACTGCAGACGAAAACACGCTGCGCCGGGCACAAAAAGTAATCAAAGATAGCAGCATCGTACCGAATTTGGATATTAAATATGGTATATATATAAATGTGGATACAATGCAATCCGTTTCCGTCTTATGCGACAGAGCATTATTTGCCTTAGACCAAATCAAGTCGGAACCGACGGTTGATTACGCCATTTATGACGAAACAATTCACAGCAGAGTATTGAAAAATATCTTGCTCGAAAGCAAATTTGCCGAGGCTGTAGAAAAAGAAGAGTTTGCGCTATGGTTTCAGCCGAAGATATCGCTGTCAGAAAACAGAGTTGTAGGCGCTGAGGCTCTGGTGCGTTGGATTACATTGAATGGCGAGATTATCTCTCCGGGAGAATTTATACCTCTCTTTGAGACAGACGGTTATATTCAGATACTTGACGAATATATATTCAAAAAAGCATGTCTTTTCCAAAAAGAAAGAATTGATAAAGGCTTGAAGACCGTTCCCGTATCCGTAAATTTATCAAGAAACAGCGTTTATATAAGCGATGTGGCAGAGAGATATTCGAGAATTGTTAAAGAGATAGGAATACCAAGTGATTTAATATCTCTTGAGATTACTGAGTCTGCCGCAAACGAAAGCCGAGAGGTGCTTGAACAAGTCAAAAGATTATCTGAAAAGGGATTCAAAATAGATATGGACGACTTTGGCACCGGATACTCCTCACTTTCAAGTTTGATCTCGATGGAATTCGACGGTGTAAAACTTGATAAGTCGATAATAGATAAATTGAAAACGGATAAAGGCAAAAAACTGATAGAATATACAATTGTGCTTGCCCACGATATTGGGATGCACGTGATTGCTGAGGGTGTAGAGAAAAAAGACCAAGTTGAATTTTTGAAAAAAATTAAATGTGATATTGCCCAGGGCTACTATTTTTATCAGCCGAAAAACCAAAAAGACTTTGAACTGCTGCTCGATGCCCAGTAAATAAAATCCGCCGTACAGGCGGTTTTTATTTATCATAAATCATACAAAAACAAATACAGTACAGAAATCTGATAATAAACGTCTCATGCATAAGTGAATAGAATATCAAAAAAAATTGTAAAAAGCCCCAAAAAGGAGTTGACAAAAGGGGATAAATGACATATAATACACTCACGCTTTTTGAAAGGGCGTAAAAGAGTGAGAAATTAGATAAAAGATTGAAAAAAATCTAAAATTTCTCTTGACACATCAAATAAGATGTGCTAAAATACTTAGGCTGTCAACAAGGACAGCGGTAAGGACCTTGAAAATTAAACAATATTGGTAAGAACTCAAAGCTTGAGAAGGAATCTAAG
>JAQXIW010000041.1 GCA_029007985.1 Oscillospiraceae bacterium
TTGGTACTGGAATGTGATTCCGTGCCCTTTGCCCGAGCCACATATATAAATCAGGCGAGAGTTCACATGGGCTACCACTACCCTCGCTCAATTTCTACAGCCTCTAAAAGCCGCGGATATTTCGACAGGTTCTGTCGGGACTACCCGGAGAGCATAAAGAGCGACTTTACAAAAATTTACGCTACATCGCGGAATTTTTCATGGACGAACAAAGAGCAGTTTGAAAAATTCTGTAAAGATACCGACATTCCCTGCGAAGTCATATCAAATACTAAATATTTCAAGGACGGAATGTGCGACGGCACTTTTCTGACAAAAGAGTACACTTACGATTGGGAAATTCTCAGGGATTTGCTGTTGGCGGACATTGAAAATCTGCCGAATGTCACGGTAAAATACGAGTGCTTTATCACGGCGATAGAGAATATCGGCGACGAATGGAAAATCACGCTTAAAAACGGCGAGAGCCACAGCGCCGCATATGTTCTCAATTCCACCTATGCCTCGGTCAATCAAATAAACTCGATGGCGGGGTTTGAGACCTTCCCGATAAAGTACGAGCTGTGCGAAATCATACTTTGCAATGTGTCAAAGGAATTGGAAAATGTGGGTATAACCGTTATGGACGGGCCGTTTTTCTCGATAATGCCTTTCGGCAAGACGGGCTATCATTCGCTGACCTCCGTAACATTTACGCCGCATGTGACCTGTTACGACAAATTGCCGACCTTTGAATGTCAAAAGGGCATAGAGGGCTATTGCTCTCCGGGGCATTTAGGCAACTGCAACGACTGTCCGCACAGGCCGGAGAGCGCCTGGGGCTACATGTCCCAGCTGGCGAGAAAATATCTCAAAGACGAATACGCCTTTGAATATTCACATTCGCTGTTTTCCATGAAGCCTATTTTGAAAATGAGCGAAATCGACGACAGCCGCCCGACTTTGATAAAGGTATTTTCAAAAAAGCCGGCTTTTGTCAGCGTGCTGTCCGGAAAAATCAACACGGTTTACGATTTACGGGAGGTCCTCGATGGAAAATTTGAATAAGGAAAAGAACTTTGTTTCCGCCGTAGTCTATCTTTACAACGACCGGGACAGAGTCGCCGATTTTTTGGGGCGGCTGAACAGACGGCTGAGCGAAAATTTTTTCAAATACGAAATAGTCTGCGTCAACGACTGCTCGACCGACGGCACTGCCGCTCGGGTGGAAAAATTCTGTGAGGAAAATTCCGTCAAGAGCCTGACTCTGATTGACACATCCTTTTTTCAGGGGGTTGAAAACCGGATGACTGCCGGCGTGGATATTTCCATAGGCGACTTCGTGTTTGAATTTGACTCCTGCTTTGCGGATTACGATATGTCCATGATTATGGATGTGTACAGAAAGAGCTTAGAGGGCAACGACATCGTCTTTGCCGTGCCGAAAGGCGTATCAAAGACCTCGTCAAAGCTTTTCTACACCCTGTTTAACAGATTTTCAAACATGCGGTACAAGATAAAGACCCAGAGATTTTCCCTCATCTCCCGCCGCGGCATCAACCGCGTCAAATCCATGGGCGCGAGAACGGTGTACAGAAAAGCGGTCTATGCCTCCTGCGGTCTGCCGGTGGCGGATTTTGACTACACGCCGAAAACCGACGGCTTTGACGACACACAGCGCAAGGTCAAAAGAGACCTGGCTCTCAACAGCCTTATTCTCTTTACCGACATCGGCTACAAGATAAGCGCGTCGCTGTCAGTTCTCATGGCGCTGGTGCTCGCCTTCCGGGCTGTATACACCGTCGTCATCTTCCTCTCGCGGCACCCTGTCGCCGGCTGGACGACCACGATGCTGGTGGTTTCTTTCGGATTTTTCGGGATTTTCCTGCTTTTCGCCTTTGCGCTGAAATACTTATCTCTCATTCTGTCGCTGGTTTTCAGCCACAGACAGTATGTGATTGAAAATATCAGAAAGATTACTAAATAATTTACAGATGAAGAAAAAAGATTTGCGCCCGTATATCATGTGGGCGGTGCTCTTGTCGGCTACGGTATTCAGGCTGTGGCTCAGCTGTCAACAGATGATGTTTATTATGCCGGGCAGCGCCCCGATAGACGACGATTTGTACTATAATTGGGCAAACGGCATAGCGGCGGGGCGGTGGCTGGGTGAGTACAACTATCTCACCCTGTCAAAATATCCGTTTTTTGCCGTGTATCTGGCTTTGATACACAAAATCGGCATACCGTATTTAGTCGCCAACTGCGTTTTGCACATCGGCGTTGCGGCTCTTTGCGCGCGGCGGTTTTCCCCGGTCGTGAAAAACAAATATCTCAGAGCCGGGCTGTATCTCGTCATGCTTTACAACCCGTCGACTTGGGCAAAATACACTCTGCGCGTTTACAGGGATTCGCTTTTTCCCATTCTCTGTACGGCGTTTTTCGTCGCTCTCGCCGGCGCGGTTTTGAGAATAAAACAGGGGGCGAAAAATTATGCGCCCTACGCCGTCATTTCCGGCTTTGCTCTGGGCTTTGCTTGGATAAGCCGCGAGGACGGCTATTGGCTTTTGCCTTTCGGCGCCGCGGCGTCGCTCATTGCCGCCGTCTATATTCTGACGGACAAAAACCTGTCAAAAAAGGCGGCGAGAATTTTCGCCTTGGCGGTGCCTTACTTAATTACGGCGGTCTGTGTATTTACTATATGTAGCATTAACTATAAATATTACGATTTGTTTACAATTACCGACTTTTCTTCCGGCTCTTTTGCGGAATGTTACGGCAATATGACCAGACTTTCCCACGACGATTGGAACCCTATTGTCGCCGTGCCGTCGGATGTGAGACGGCGTATGTACCGGGAATGTCCGTCGCTGGAAATTCTCAAAGACGAGCTTGAGCCGGGCGGCTCGGTGTACAAGGCCTTTGCGGACAAAAGTCTGGGCGACTACAAATCCGGCGGCTTTTACTGGGCTCTGCGCAGGGCGGCACAGATGAAAGGCGTATACAAGGACGCACGGACGGCGTCGGCTTACTGGTCACAGCTTTCGGCAGAGGTGTCGGCGATGTGCGAAAAGGACGAAAACGCCTTGCCGCCGAGAAAGAGCGTCACGCCTCCGCTCAGGGCGGAATACATAGAGCCGGTGTGCAAAACGGCTTTTGAAAGCGTAAAATTCATTTTCGCATTAAAGGATATGGATTGTTGCGAGACCGAACTTTCGGACATAACCGCGCCGAAACTGTCTGAATATATGGATTTTTACAACGACGACTCAAACTATCGGGCGATTGAAAATTCCTATTTGCCTTACCACACTCCTTTGCAAAATATCGCCTATAAAATAATGGATTCCGTCACGGCGGTTTACCGCATGGCGATAATCCCGGCGTTTGCGGCGGCAGTTTTGCGGTGGGGTGTGAATGTAGCCCGATTCAAAAAACTGTCCTTTGAAAGACAGATAACCGTCTTTGTCATTTTCGGTTTGATTATGATGGCGGTTTTCCGCATATTCATCATATCGTATATGGAGGTCTCGGCGTTCGGCATAGGTATTTACGCCATGTATCTGGGCGCGGTCTATCCTCTCGTAATGCTGACGGCGTTCGTCGGCAACACTCTTTGGATAAAAGAATAACAGCGGCGCCCGTCGGGGCGTCCGTTTGTATATCGGGGGTTTTATGGAAATAAGAAGAATCGGCGACATTTGGAAAGAAAAATACGGCGAAAAAGTGTATAAAATCTCGCTGACTGCCGGCTGTACCTGCCCCAACAGGGACGGCACAAAGGGTTACGGCGGCTGTACATTTTGCAGCGAAAAGGGCTCCGGCGACTTTGCCGCCGACTCGGTTTTGCCGATCGACAGCCAAATAGAGAGCGCAAAAAAGCTTGTGCAAAATAAGGGCGCAAAAAAATATATCGCTTATTTTCAGTCCTTCACCAACACCTATGGAGATGTAAACAGGCTCAAAGAGATGTTTTCCGCCCGGGCTCGCCGCCCCGACATAGTTGAAATATCCATAGCCACCCGATGCGACTGTCTGTCCGACGGGGTTATGGAAATGCTGTCGGATATAAACCGCATAAAACCGCTGACCGTCGAGCTGGGTATGCAGTCGGCGAGCGATGAAACGCTGTCAAAATGCAACTGCCGGTACACAATCCGGGAATTTGACAGGGCGGTGTCAAGGCTGAAAAACCGGGGTATTCGCACCGTTGCCCACATTATTTTGGGCTTCCCCTGGGAGACCGACGGCGATATGGTCGCCTCGGCAAAACACGCCGGGGATTTGGGAGTCGACGGTGTAAAATTACAGCTTCTGCATGTGTTAAAGGGCACAAAACTGGGTAACGACTTTATAAAACAGCCGTTTGACACCCTCACTCTCGAACACTACGCCGAGATTTTGGGCAAATGCCTTAATGCTTTGCCGAAAGAAACGGAAATTCACCGTCTGACAGGCGACGGGCCGAAAAAGGATTTGCTTGCGCCGACGTGGTCGGCAGACAAAAAGACGGTGATGAATTATATAAATAACTATATTAAAAATTTGGAGGACGAGAGGGTATAACAATACAGCCGCTTGCGGCAACGACAGAGTCAGAATTTAAGGAACAGACGGAGCAATCACAAGTTTATCCGCGGAATTTTTTATCTTTGTCTTATCCGGCGAATGAGACTGTTCTGCTTTGTTTCTGTTTGCGCGCAATATTCGGGACAAACCCTCCTACACCGAAATCGGCACATTCAATTTAATGTAAATATTGAATTTCTCTTATATATACATTATAATAGTAATAATTCCGCGCAATAAGGCCGAGCGGTCACATTACCCACCGGAATATAATACACAATTTGAAAATCGTTCATCGGTAGCGGGTACGGGTGCACCCGGTGGTTTCTGCGATTTTGAAAAAGGAAAAATATGAAATTCTATGTAACAGACAAAGTATTTGAAAAGATGCCGGATGTGTGCTTCGGCCTGATAAGCGTCAAGGGTATCGACAACTCCCACGGCTATGACTTCATCGACAAAATGCTGGACGAAAGTATTGCCTCGTGCGAAGCGCATTTCGAGGGCAAAACCGTAAAACAGGAGCCGGAATTGGCGCCGTACCGCAACGCTTTTACAGCCTTGGGCATCAACCCGAATAAGTTTATGTCCTCAATCGAGGCTCTGCTGACCCGCATCGCAAAGAAAAAGGGTATGCCGCACATTAACCCTATCGTTGATTTGGGCAACGCGATTTCCTTAAAATACTATTTGCCTGTCGGCGCACACGATTTGGACACGCTCTATGACAACGAATTTTGCGTGCGCACGGCGAATGAAAACGACACCTTCCTGCCTTTCGGCGCCGCCGAAACTGAAAAAGTCGATGTCGACGAGGTGGTTTACGCCACCGGCACAAAGGTGCGCACACGCCGCTGGATTTGGAGACAGAGCGAAGAAGGTAAAATTTTCGACTCCACAAGCGAGCTGCTGTTTATTCTCGACGGCTTTGAAAGCAACAAAGACAGCATAATTAAGGGCAGAGACGAGCTCAACGACATACTTGTGAACAAGCTGGGCTGCAAGACAAAGACGGGTATGATTGACACCTCGTGCCGTGAATTTGATATGGATATTGAATAAAACCGCGTAATGAATAATTACCGGAAAATCGGAGGCGGCGGGCAGCCGCCTTTTTGTTCGGTCTGACATAAGTCCGCAATGAGCGTCGCCGCGGAATTTGCGGGTAAAACCGTCATTTCTACAAAACAAATAAAAAACTTCAAAAAATTTTGTAATTTCCCCCAAAAAGGAGTTGACAAAAGGTGGGAAATGACATATAATACACTCACGCTTTTTGAAAGGGCGTAAAAGAGAGAGAAATGAGATAAGAGATTGAAAAAAATCTAAAATTTCTCTTGACACATCAAATAAGATGTGCTAAAATACTTAGGCTGTCAACAAGGACAGCGGTAAGGACCTTGAAAATTAAACAATATTGGTAAGAACTCAAAGCTTGAGAAGGAATCTAAG
>JAQXIW010000042.1 GCA_029007985.1 Oscillospiraceae bacterium
ATTTTGCAGCTGCGCCGCCTTTACAAAATATCTGATTTGTTGAATGTTCATAAGGCACTCCTTTCAACTTTTTTATTCATTATACACTTGTTTTATATCATTTATCAACTAAAAGTTGATAATAATAGTATATATAAGTGATAGATATTTATTTATCAATAATATATAATCTAAATGAAGCAATTCAAATACAAAAAGGAGACAAACATGAAGAAATTAGCTACACTTCTGCTTGCCTTTGCTCTTTGTCTGAGCGCATGCTCGTCAAAGGAAGACGGCAAGTACACAGCCGGCACTTACACCGGCGAAGGCAACGGCTTTGGCGGTAAAGTAAGCGTCAGCGTAACGGTAGACGCAAACAAAATCACAAAAGTCGAAGCCGAAGGCGCATCCGAAACAGCGGCTATCGGCGGCGCGGCTCTTGAAGAGCTCTGCGGCAAGGTTATGGACGCTCAGTCGGCAGACATCGAAGCTGTCGCAGGCGCAACGGTAACTTCAAACGCATTCAAATCCGCTGTAACTTCCGCACTCAACGCCGCTATGGGCATTGAGACCACAGAAAAAACAGCTCTCACAGACGGCACATATTCGGTAAAAGCCACAGGCTACGGCTGGACAGGTATGGTTTACGCCGATGTTACAATTAAAGACGGCGCACTCGCAGATTTTGTTGTAACACAGGAATCAGAAACATACACAGGCGAAGTATGTCTGCCGGCATTTGAGCTCATGCCACAGAGAATTATCGAAAATCAGTCATTGGCAACCGACGCAATCTCAGGCGCAACAATCACATCAAACGCCATCAAGTCCTGCTTTGCACAGGCTATCGACCGGGCAGGCGGCGACTCGACACAGTGGTACACCGATGTGGCAAAGAACACCGACACAGTCAAGCTCGAGGGCTATGATGTAATCGTAGTCGGCATGGGCGGCTCTGGCATTATGTCTTACTGTGCAGCCGCAAAAGAGGGTGCAACAGTATTCGGTATCGAGACAACAGCCAAGCTCGGCGGTCAGTCCGCCACAACAACAGGCCCGATGATCATCGGCTCAAAGGCTGAGGCTTTCAAGGACGCTCAGTTCCCTGACTTCGACGAAGTCTACAATGAATGGATTGACTATGTAGGTTCCGAAGACAAAGCCGACATCATCAAGGAATGCGTCTACAACAATGGCAAATACATCGACTACTTCATAGACAACTTTGACTTTGATTTCGCCGGCACAATTCCTTCATTTGTAATCCCGGAATGGTCACAGTTCTGGACATGTTACAACATAGATTATGAGACCGATCTCGGTACTACCTTTATGTTTGAGAGAGCCGTAGACAAGGCAGTCGCAATGAACGACAAGAACGGCTACGAGCTGGAGCTCACAGCCAAAGAGCTTATTTTCGACAAGGACGGCAATGTAATCGGCGTCAAAGCCGAAAAATACAACGGCACAACCTACGAAATTTACGGCGACAGCGTAATCCTCGCCACAGGCGGTTACATCGGCAACGATGAAATGGTCACAGAAAACCTCGAAGGCCTTACAAAGACGTTCGCATACACAGTCAACAACGGCGCAGGTATCAACATGGGTATCTCTGCCGGCGGCGCAACATACATGCTCGCCGTTGACCCGATGATTCACATTCTTCAGGTCCCGAACTTGATTAAGAACGACGACCTCACAGCCGACCAGAAGGCTATCCTCTCTGCATTTGCTCTTGTAAAAGGCGAGACAGAAATTGACGTAAACGGCAATATTCTCGACCCGACAATCATGAACGACGCAGACATTCCTTCATACAAATACTATGTGGTTTACACACAGGATCAGATGGATTCCTACAAGGCAAACGGTCTCACAGACAACTTTGAGACAGCCACATCTCACTTCATGGGTCAGGGCGGCTCATTTGAAGTGGGCAAGCCGGTAGAAGATCTGGACACAATTCTCGAAGTCGGTATGCAGTACAAAAACGTATTCAAGGCCGAGGGCATTTCGGCTCTCGCCGCAGCAATCGGAGTAGACGAAAAGGCACTTTCCGAGTCTCTGGGCGGTGTTGACACAACATACTATGCGGTTGAATGTATGTCTTATGCATACGCCACGGTAGGCGGTCTCGATGTTGACGTTCACATGAATGTTCTCAGAGAAGACGGCACACCTATCGCAAACCTCTACTGTGTAGGTCAGGATTCCGAAGGCGTATGTAATGTCGAAGGCAAGCCTTACTCACCTTGGGGCGGTCAGGCTCAGGCTTGGACATTCGTATCCGGCTATCTCGCAGGTACATCCGCAGCGGCAAACTTTGCAGGCTGATAACCTGAAAGCTTTATAACTCAAAGGCGGTCGCAAGGCCGCCTTTTTTGCCGCCGTTTTGAGCGAAAAGGTGTATTTTCTCTTGTAATATGGTATAATCTGTAAAAAAGAGTGAGGTGATATTATGAATAATTTCGGCTGCAGATTTTCTCTCTATCCTATGACCGACAATTTCATAGAGCAAATTCTGGGCAGTCTTGCAAAAAACGACTCGTCGGCGGTGTACGCAAACACCGACGCAATCTCCACGGTTTACCGGGGCAGCGTCGAATCCGTGACGGACGCGGTCAAAGGCCTGTTTGTCAATGCCTACAAGGACGGCGTGCACATGCGGATAGAGGGCGGATTTTCAAATTCCGTAACCTTTCCCGACGCTCCACGGAGCTGTGATACGCCCAACAAAGACAAGATACGGGATATTCATTTCCCCGTCAAATGCATGTTGACGGTGTATTCCGACGAAAAGGGCAAAGCGGCTTTTGAAAAAGCAAAAGAGAGCTTTACCGCAGATATGCGGGAAATCCCGTACGGCACGAGATTTGCCGGGGATGTGGGTGAAATATTCGACTGTATCCAAAAGGTAATTCTCGCCCTGGACGGCGCCGGCTGTATCTACACTCTGCGCTTTGTGATGAACTGCAATTCACCTACGCGGGAGTAATTGATAAAAATTTATTTATTGTATTGACTTTTCTCACTGTCTAATTTATAATCATTACAGTATCGGATACAATAAAATAATTTTGGCAATAATTGCCGCAAAGAGCCGACAGGGGCTGTAAGCGGCAGACTTGCGCGGGAGAGAATTATGAAAAAACTGTTTTCTTTATTATTGGCTCTCTGTGTCGCCTTCGGCGCCGCCGGCTGTTCAAAGACCGATGCGGTCGATTCGACGCGGGAAAAAACAAAGGTTAATCTCGGCATGCTCAAGGGCCCGACCGGAATCGGCTCGGTCTATCTTATGGAGGGCGATACCGAGAACGAATACAACTGCACGCTCTTTTCGTCGCCGACCGACATAACGGCAAAAATCATCTCGAAAGAGCTGGACATTGCCGCCGTGCCTACAAATCTGGCGGCGGTTCTCTACAACAAAACCGAGGGCGATGTGCAGATTTTAGCGCTTAACACATTCGGCACTCTGTATGTGGTGGCAAACGGCGTTGAGATAAATACCCCGGAGGATTTGAGAGGTCAAACCGTTCTCTTATCCGGTCAGGGCGCAACGCCGGAATACGCTCTGGACTATGTTCTGTCCGCCTGCGGCGTAAAGGAAGATGTGACCATAGAGTTTGCCTCTGAGCACGCCGAGGTTGTAACCGCCCTGGCGGAGGGCAGAGCGTCAATAGTCGTTCTGCCGGAGCCTAATGTCACTACGGCTCTTATGAAATGCCCGGACGCCTATGTTGCTCTGGACATCGGCGGTCTCTGGGCGGAAAAATCCCGGGGCGGAGAGCTCTCGATGGGATGTGTGGCGGTAAACCGCGAATTTGCCGAAAACAACCCGCAGGCTGTGGAGGCTTTCTTAAAAGAATACGCCGACTCAATAGAAAAAGTAAATTCCGACATACAGAGCGCGGCTCGGCTGTGTGAAAAATACGAGATAGTGCCAAAGGCGGCTGTGGCTCGGCAGGCTATACCTCGCTGTGCAATCAGATTTGAAAAAGGCGAAAAAATGAAAGAAATCGCAGAGGGCTGTCTCGAAATTCTGTACTCCTACAATCCGTCGGCGGTGGGCGGCAAAATGCCTGCGGACGATTTCTACTATGGAATATAAAGAAAAAGCAAAAAAAATAGCAAATGCTGTACTCGTAGCCGGTTTTTGGCTGGGGGTATGGCATTTGTGCGCTTTATGGGCAGACAGCGATTTACTTATTGCCTCGCCGAAAAGCGTTTTAGCCGTTTTGTCTTTGCAAATTGTGACCGCCCGGTTTTGGAAATCCGTTTTTTTCACCCTTTTGAGAATTTTTGTCGGCTTTGCGGCGGCTGTCGCCGTCTCGCTTCCCATTGCGCTTCTGTCGGAAAAATTCCGCCCCGTAAAAGCGGTTATTCGGCCGGCTGTCTCCGTCATCCGCGCCACGCCGGTGGCTTCTTTCATTCTATTCCTGCTGGTCTGGTGTAAAAACAGCCGGGTGCCGTCGGTAATCGTGTTTTTGATGATAATGCCGATATTGGTCACAAACATAGAGCAGGGCATCGAAAACACCGACAGAGAGCTTTTGGAGATGGCTCGGGTTTTTGAGTTTTCGCCGCGGCAAAAATTAAAATACATATATATTCCGTCGGTAAAGCCGTATTTTGTGTCGGCTCTGCTGTCGGGCATCGGCCTTGCCTGGAAAAGCGGAGTGGCGGCGGAGGTCTTATGCACGCCGGCAAATTCTCTGGGCAAAATGATATACAACGCGAAGGTCTATCTGGAAACGCCTCGGCTTTTCGCGCGGACAATCACCGTCATCGCCATAAGTATGCTGATTGAGGGGGCAGTGTCGCGGGCATTGAAAAAGAGCGCCCCAAAGGAGAGCAAAAATGGTTAAGATAGAAAATCTGTCAAAATCCTTCGGCGGCAAAAAAGTGCTGTCCGGTTTTAGCCACACCTTCAAAAGCGGCAGTTTTACCGCCGTTATGGGTGCGTCCGGCGTGGGCAAAACAACCCTTTTGTCGATAATAGACGGCAGAACGGCGCCCGACGGCGGAAGGCTCGAAACATCGGGCAGAGTCAGAACGGTTTTTCAGACAGACAGGCTTTTGCCGTGGTTTACGGTATACGAAAACATAGAGCCGGTGTGTCGGGACAGCGAAACAATAGACGCCGTGCTGAAAAAATTGGGAATTTACGGCGAAAAAGACAAGCGACCGGGCGAAATATCCGGCGGACAGCGGCAGAGAGCGAATATAGCCAGGGCGCTGTGTGCCCGGCCGGACATTTTGCTGTTGGACGAGCCTTTTTCCGCCCTTGACGCCGACACCGCAAAGGCCGCCGCCGATGTTATAAAGGAATATATGAACGGCGGCACGGTGATATTGGTGACCCACAGCGCCGACGCCGCAAATTATCTGTGCGATGAGATAATTTGGCTGAAAGAAATCACATAGACAATAATAGAATAAAATATCATAATCGGGTTTATCCCGTATTTTGACAGAAAAAAAGCGAATGTATACACATTCGCTTTTTGTTTTACATTCTGTATGAGATTTATTCCACCGAAATCAGATAGAAGTAAACCGGTTGACCGCCGTTGATAAGGGAAACCTCGGCGTCTTTCGGGGCGTGTTTTCTGACGCCCTCTAAAACTTCGTTGGCGTTCTGTTCGGATACATCCTCTCCGTAGAAAACGGTGATAAAGGACGAATCTCTGCCCATCATCTGTTTAGCCAGCTTAATTGCGGCTTTTTCGGCATTCTTTTCAAGGAATGAGAGTTTGCTGTTTTCAAAAGCCATAATGTCGCCGCGCTTCACCTTGTGACTGTCGACATCGGCATTTCTGACGGCGTATGTGACAGAGCCGGTCTGCACAGCCTGTGCCGCCATATCCATTGTGACAGAATTGTCTTTTACCGACCGAGCCGGGTCAAAATTCAGCATTGCGGTAATGCCCTGTGGGATTGTTCTCGTCGGGATTACCACGATTTTTCTGTCGGCAAGCTTTGCCGCCTGTTCGGCAGCCATAATGATGTTTTTGTTGTTAGGCAGAACGAAAACCGTCTTTGCCGGTACGGACTGGGCCGCCATGAGAATATCCTCTGTGGACGGATTGTTTGTTTGGCCGCCCGTTACTATGGCGTCGGCGCCCAGCTCGGTAAATGTCTGTTCGATACCGGCGCCGGAGGCAACCGCAACAAAACCGTAGTCGATGTTTTCGTCAACCGCTACATACTTAAATTCCTTTTCGGAATTCTTTTCCCGTGCTTCTCTCTCAAGGCTCTTGCCGTATTTTGCCAATTCTTCGACCTTGACGAGAGTGTTTGTAATCTTTATCGAGGCGAGCATACCCTGTTTTATACCCTCGGTGAGAGCTTTGCCCGGGTTAGCCGTTCTGACATAGCACTTTACAATACCCTCGCTCTCGTCCTCGGCAACGATCACGTCGACGCCGATAGATTCGAGATAGGCTCTGATTTTTTCGACGGAGGTATCCTTTGTGGATTTGATTACAAATTCCGTCTTGTAGATGTTTTCGTCGTGTTTATCCAAATCTTTGGAGTAAACGCCTGTCCGCGAAAATTCTTCTTTTTCCGCTTTTACTTCTTCAACGATTACGCCGTCTTTGAAAACCGACAGCATACCCGTGAAAATATAGACTATGCCCTGACCGCCGGCGTCTACAACACCCGCTTTTTTAAGCACTTCAAGCTGATTCGGCGTATCGTCCAAAGCCGCCTGTGCGGCGTCGACCACAGCCGACCACAGCTCTGCGACATCGTCGGTGTCTGTTGTCTCGGCCTTTTCGGCGGCGAGACGGGCGACGGTGAGAATTGTGCCCTCGGTTGGCTTCATGACTGCCTTATAGGCGGCGTCTACGCCCTTTCTGAGAGCCGTGACCAAATCCCGAGCGGTTGCGTCGGTCTTGTCTTTGAGCGCCTTTGAAAAGCCCCTGAAAAGCAGAGACGAAATAACGCCGGAATTGCCTCTTGCGCCTCTGAGCATATTGTTGGCGGTAATTTGTGTTACCTGTGCAACGGTGCAGTCGTCGCCGAGATTTTCAAGCTCTTTCTTTGCGGCGCCGATTGTCATCGACATATTTGTACCTGTGTCGCCGTCCGGAACAGGGAAAACATTGAGCTCGTCCACCCTTGATTTGTTGTTGATAATGCAGTTTGCGCCGGAAATTACAGCGTCGCGCAAAATTTTACCAGTTACCATTGTTTGTTTACCTCAATTACTCTGTGACGATATCGTCAACATAAACGTTTATTTTACTTACTTTGAGCTTTGTTGCGTTTTCGACGGCATAGCGCACTCTTTCTCTGATGTTGTCGGCAATTACCGGGACGGAAATGCCGTACATAATCTTGACATGCAGCCCGATGACGAGAGAGCCGTCTTCCTCTGTGACGGTAACGCCTTTGCGCTGATAGTCGGCGCCGAAAACCGCGCTCATAAGCGTGTCTTTGTAATCCGACGCAGTCATACCCGCCACACCGTAGCAACTTTTAATAGCCTCGGAAACAATGCCGACAAAATATTCGTTTGTCAAAACCGCCTGACCGAGAGTATCGTTAAATTTTATCATAAACACTCCTTTCGGGCAAAGCCCTCAAATGTGTTGTATTTTATGGACAGTATTCCATAATAATCTAAGTTATTATACAACAAAAATAAACAGTTGTATAGACTTTTGCCTTTTTTTGACACCGAATGGCAAAAAATTACATAATTATGACAAAATTTCCGTTTTGATTTTTGACAATTTTATTATGTAATTCTTATTGTGAAAAAGAACGGAAACAGACAAAAACCACTGCCGAAACAGTGGTTTTGAATATTCAGTGTTTGAAACCGCCGCCTCGCGAGCCGCCGCCGAAGGAGCCCCCTCTTGAACCGCCGGAGAAACCGCCCCCGCGGGAACCGCCGCCGAAGGAGCTGCCCCCAAATGAGCCGCCTCTTGAAAAGGAGGAGCCTGAGGAAAATCCGCCGCTGCGTGAGCCTGTGCCGAATGATCCGCCTCTCGACCGGGAAGAGCCCGATGAGAAACCGCCGCTGCGCGAGCCGGTCCGGGTGCGGTTTTGCGTGTTTGCGCCGCCGAAATTCTTAGCCGATGTGTATCCGCCCGCCGGGTAGTAGCCTATCGGTCTTACCGCCCTGCGAACTCGTCTCGGGCGCGCGAATATCGACAGAATGATAATGACAAACACCAGCAGCATAACGAACATCACGAGCCTCATAACATAGTCGTCATTTGAATTGTCGGCCGTTGTGTTTTGGGTTATCCCCGACATAGGTGTGACCTTTATGTCGAAACAGTCCTCGTACATATCAATCACGCCGTCAAATGCCCGTTTAATGCCGCCGTCAATATCTCGGCTTGTAAACATCGTCACCGTCAGATTGCTGTTGAGTACATCCGACAGCTTATCGTCGGTGAAGTACCAAGTTATCTGACTGCCGGACACAATGTGGGCATTCACATCGTCCACCGCAAAGACCATTACTGTGCTGTAACCGGAAAGATTGACTTTTTCCGCCACATCGAGAGCGACATCGTACAGGTCTCTACCGTCGGAGGTGTTCACCGTGAGTATCTGTATCTCGGCGTTGCCCGTCCGTGACACAAGGCCGTTGTTCATCTGTGTAATGTAGTCCTTTGTGGACTGCGACAGCACGCCGGCGTTGTCCTCTATGTAGCTGCCCGAAACGGTGGTCGGAATGTCCGGCTGAGGCGACGGCTTTTTAGCCTGTCCGATAAAGAAGCAGGCGACAACCGTGATTGCCAGCACCGCCCAAGCCGTACTGCGCTTTTTGAAAAATTCCATTTTTTCTCCTAAATTCTGAAATTCGGATTATGCTTTGAGCTGTAAAAGTTTTTCTCTCAGCTCTGCCTCGATTCTGCCGAGCTCCGCCTCTGCGTCGGCGCGCTTCTTTGCGCCCTCGGTCTGAATCTTCATAACCTCGTCAAGCGAAGAAATGAGCTGTTTGTTTGTATATTTGAGAGTTTCGATGTCGATAATGCTTCTCTCCGCCTCTTTTGCCGTCTCGACGGTAGAGGTTTTGAGCAGGTCGGCATTCTTTTTCAGCATGCTGTTTGTGATTTCGGTGACTTCTCTCTGTGCCTTTGTAGCCTGTTTTGAGTGTTCGAGGCCGAGAGCGAGCACCATCTGATTTTTCCAAATCGGAATTGTGTTGTTGATTGAAGATGTGATTTTTTCAATCATCAATGTATCGTTGTTCTGTAAAAGGCGAATTTGCGGGCCCATCTGAACAGAAACCTGTCTTGTGAGCTCCAAATCGTGAATTTTCTTTTCAAAACGGGTGACAAGGTTGACCATATCATTGTAGGCCTGTGCGTCCTCCTGTGCGCCGGAAGTCTCGGCTTTCTGCTTTGCCCGTGCGAGCTCGTTTGCCTTGTAGTCGGCAATTCTCTTTTTGCCCGCCAAAATGTACATTGTCAGCTCTTTGTAGTACTTTTCGTTGAGGGCGTACATCTGGTCAAACATTGCCACATCCTTCATCAGCACAACCTGGTGCTTTTCCAGGCCGTCCACGATGGCGTCAATGTTCTTTTCGGCTGAGGCGTATCTCGTCTTCATAGCCGTCATTGTGTCGACCGGCTTTTTGAACAGTTTTTTAAGACCCTTTACCTCTTCGTCCCGGTCAAAGCCTTTGAGCTCGGTGACAAGCTTTGACAAATCTTCTCCTATCGAGCCCAGGTCCTTTGTCTTGATGGCGTTGAGAGTCCGGTCGGAAAACCGCGCAATGTTTTTCTGTGACGCCGAGCCGTAGTTCATGACAAGGTTGGAATTTGAAAGGTCGATTTTCTTTGAGAATTCTTCAACCTGCTTTCTTTCCGCCTCGGAAAGGGTATTTTCCTCCATCATAATCTGAGCCAATTCGATTCTTCTCTGCTTTTCCGCCTCAGTTTCGATTGCCTCTGCCTCGGCGAGCGCCTCCTGTGCGGCTGTCATTGTCGCCTCGAGTTCCAGTTTCGGCTCTTCTGCTTCAGGTTCAAGTGTGAGTTTGAATTCTTCTCCCATAATAATTTCTCCTTTAATTACTTTTAATTACTGTCGGATAGCGTTAATTTTATTTCGTTCATACCGTCGTCCGTCAAACCCTCTTGCCGCATCAGGTTTTCCATGACGGTTATATCGCTGTTAATATCCAGAGCCTCACCGGCAAAGAGGGTGTCAAGCTGTTTGTGGTATGCCTCCACGACGGTCTGTAAGGTCTCCTCAACCTTTTTCATCGTACCGGTGATGTTGTCGCCCTTTATGCCCTGTGAATTCATCCGGTCATAGGTGTTGAGCAATTTGATTGTAGTCGGCAAATAGTAGTTCAAAAATTTTGAAATCTGGCCGGCTTTGTCCGGGTGGGCGATGACATGGTCAAATATTTTCGAGGTGGTGTATTCCATATCGTTAATCTGCGCCGTGATTGTCGGGTTTTCTATGTTCACATTCAGACGGCGCATCTCGCTAATTGCCTCGTCTCGCTTTTCGATGAGGGCGTCAACCTGCGGATTGCCCGTGGATTTCTTTTTAGGCGTCTCTTTTTTCACTTCGGTGACGGTCACCGGCTCTTTCCGCCGTTCTTCGACATCCCGCTTTTTACCCATGGCGTTGACTAAATTGTACACCGCCACCGCCAGCAGAATAAGCGGCATATAGTGCATAATCGAGAAAAGCGGCAGCACAAGCACCCACGCCAACCACAAAGCCGCGACGGCGTAAATAGGCCCCACTCTGTTGTTTCTGTTTCTTGACAAGGTCATCTCTCCTTTTTCGGCAATCATTGTTACCTTTCATTTTACTATTATTTGCAATTCAAGTCAATAAAATACGTCTTAATAAATGCGCAATCATATCTATAATATATATGTAATATTTGAAAAAATAATGTGAAAATTGAGTCTAAAATGTGTAAAAAGACAGAGTGCCGCGGCAAAACCGCGACACCCCGTCTTTGAGATATATGAATAAAGGAAAAGGCTGTTTTAAGAGGCTCAGTCTTTTTTGAGACTGTCTCTGATTTCGCGCAAAAGCAAGATGTCCTCCGGCGTAGGCGCAGGGGCGGCAGGCTTCGGCTCTTCTTTTTTCGCGCGCAGCTTGTTCATTGTCTTTACGACGGTGAAAAGCACAAATGCGACGATGAGGAAGTTGACGATATTCTGTAAGAACACGCCGAAATTGATAGCCGTCTCGGCCGTTGTCTCGGTGGCGGCGCGAATGACCAGTTTTAAGTCGGTGAAATTTATGCCGCCTATCAAAAGGCTGACGAAAGGCATAATAATGTCGTTTACAAGGCTGTTTACGATAGCGGTAAAGGACGAGCCGATGATGATACCGACAGCCATATCCACCACATTGCCCTTTGTGATGAATTTTTTGAATTCGGAAATAAAGTTTTTCATAAAACCCTCTAATATATGTACTGTATTGTTATGATATACCATTTAACAGGGTTTAGTCAAGGCAAACGGGGGAAAAGAGAAAAAATAAAACAGTAAGCTTTTCGTGTTTTTGCTTTTAATTATACTTGTTAATGTTTTTTTAATGTGATAGAATGAAATATATAAACAATTTCAGAGGTTGTCCATGAATATAAATGATTATTTCCTTCAAAAAATCGAACAACTGTTGTCAGAATATTCGAACACTACTGAAAAAACACTTCTTGTTTTCAAGGGGTTTGCCTCTCCTCAGATAGACATTATTCTAAATCATTCATTGACTTTGTTTAACGATATGTCTTTTTTCAGCAATGGTCACTTAAATATTGATGCCTTAATGGATAAGCAGTCTAATATACTCTTAGCGCTTTTGACATCAGACGGTGACCGAATAGCAATATATGAGCAATTTCTGTCTATTCAAAATGCTTTACCGATGATCAAGGGGTGGAGAGTAATCCTGGTCGAGAATAACTTACTTACGCCTTGGATTCCCTCCTGTCTTCCCGACAAATTGTCGTTGGAATATTTTGATTATTTGCAAACTGATAATGATGCAAAAGATACCATTAAAAATCTAACACTCTTTTATCGGGATGTAAAAATATTAGACGATGGACGCTCACTTTTACTCCCGATAGGATTTGAAGAGAGTGTAATTATCTCATCAATTACTTTTTGGGACGAATGTGTTCCGAATATTGAGTATTTTCCGGAAGAAGTAATAGAAATAAACACCGATAAGGATTGGGAATATCGTATAGACCTTCTCTTTGACAATGCTTTCCCTTGCCTATTTTTGCAAGACGGTGAAGAGATTTCTTCTCGAGAAAAAGCTCTGGCGGGCGCACTTTCGGTTCTCAATATAGACTGTACTTTTGATGAATTTGAACTTTATAAAGAACCGATAACCTATGATGACAGTCGATTTACTTCACTTTTGAAAAAGCATTGGGGAAACAATGCAGTATTCCGTAATCTGTTGTTTTACAGCGATCCGGATCGTTCGAAAGAGACGGAGATTCTATCTCAGGGATTTATAATATCTGAAATTGTTGACCAATGTGAATCCTGCTTTAATGGGGACAAGTATCAAAATATATTTATCACTGCACCTACCGGTTCGGGAAAGTCAATCCTTTTTCAAATACCGGCAATCCACTTAGCTAATAAATATAATCTTGTCACAATAGTTGTATCTCCTCTCATTGCTCTTATGAACGACCAAGTGGATCAACTGGAAAACGATAGAGGAATCACAATTGCCGCCTGCATTAATTCAAGCATGTCTTTCGACGAGAGACTAGATGTTATTTCTAAAATAAAACGAGGCGAAAAATCTCTATTGTATCTTGCTCCTGAATTACTGCTCACCACCCATTTAGAATCATTTTTGGGCGGGAGAAAAATAGGTCTTATAGTTATAGACGAAGCACATACGGTTACAAGCTGGGGACGAGATTTTAGATCGGATTATTGGTTTTTAGGCGACTTTCTAAAAAAAGCGAAAAGAAACGGCTTTATTTTTCCTGTTTTGTGCCTCACTGCCACTGCGGTTTATTCAGGCGAAAATGACGTTGTCAAAGATACCCTTAATGAGTTGGGATTAGAAAGGACAATTATACATATCGGTAATGTCAAAAGAAATAACATCTCTTTTGACATCAATAGGTGTTCAAGCGAGAATATCAAAACACAGCTTGAAATTGTAAAATATAATTTAACAATCTCACGAATCAAGCAATATATTTCTGAAAAAGAAAAAGTTCTGGCCTACTTTCCTTATAAAAGCCAAGTGGACAACATTCACAATCAAATGCCGTCACCGGAGAGAATGGTTGTGCGCCGTTACCACGGAGGTCTTAATTCCCGGGAAAGAAGAATATCCGAAAAAGAATATAAGGACGGCACCGCAAAATGTCTTGTGTGCACAAAGGCTTTCGGTATGGGTGTCGATGTGAGCGATATTAAACACATTATCCACTTTGCCCCTTCCGGAACACTCGCGGACTATATTCAAGAAATCGGACGTGCGGCAAGGAATCCGGACATGCAGGGAATTGCCCACATAGATTATTTTCCGAATGATATAAGATATGTGCGCACTCTGCACGGATTGTCCGAAATGAAACAATATCAGCTCAAGGAAATGCTCAAAAAAATAGTTTCAATTTACAAAGAAAAGAAAAGGCGCAATCTCCTGATTTCTTCAGAAACTTTTGAGTACTTATTTGACGAAACAGAAGTGGAGAATAAGACAAAATCCGGTCTTCAGTTAATTGCCAAAGATTTTAATAACCGATACAGCTTTCCTGTCATTGTGGTGAGACCAAAACCAATGCTGTCGAAAAACTATGTTAATATTCCTTATGAAATAGAGAATTTACTCATTGATAAATATGGTCCTTACATAAAAAAGCAATCCGGAAATACCAGCTTTACACAAACATCAAAATTTGCCGGTGTATCCGACATACATATAAAAAGTACAGGAAACACATATCTTGTGGACATGGACGAAATTTGGGAAAAATTCTACCCGGATCGTACATTCGGTATGTTTAAGAAAGAGTTTTTTGAAAGCGAAATCAAGTATAAGGGCAAGTCTTACAGATTATCTCCGCGCATACGTGTTGAAATAATCTATAAGTACGATTACAAAGATATTGTCAATGAATTGAATAAAATCATTACATCTATTTGCGATGTGTTTGAGCTATTCAAAAATTCCGAGCAAAAGCAGTTCACCTTACAAATGTTTGATGCCGAAATAACCGATAAGTTAGGAGAACGTTTGCTCACCAGAGACAAACTTGCGCTTTTGATGGACATTTTTACAGAGACTTCTGATGTAGATGCGCCTTATAGCAGTAATCGAAGCCGGTTTAGAGTTCTCCGCAAGCGTAAACAAGCAAACGGTGATGAAACTGTTTACTTTGTGAGTTCCCCTTCATATGCCAGATTGCCTTCGACATTCAGTAGAATGATATCTCAATGTAATCCAAATACAGGAGAAAAACTTTTTAGAAGATTCTACCCACTTGTGAAAGAGAAACCGGTTGAACTTATGCCTTTACTCCGTGCGCTTGAATTGCTTGATTTAGCAACTTATGAATTGCGCGGTGGTGAAAAAGCAGAGGTCTTTATCCGTATAAACGATCCGGAAAAGCTTAGCAGTATGGCATACGGCAACTACAGCAATAGCGTTTTAAGAGATATAAAATCCAAACACAAAAACAACGAAAGACTTCTGTCCGCATTTTTTATGAAGGATATGAGTGATGAAGATAGGTGGGACTTAATAGAGGAATATTTCCTTGGAAACAACGATTATGTAGACAGTGTTTTGGAATACGAAAGAGAGCAATAAAATATTTTCGTTTTACTGCAACTGTCAAATGTTCCGGCACTTTATAAAAAATCAATAAGCAAACCGACAGGATGGGGACTGTCGGTTTTACTTATTGTTTTGTAAAATCATATTATGTAAACCTTGTCGTTACTTTGTTTAAGCGACATACTGGCGTAGTTTTACCGGCAAATGCGATGACGAAGGACGACGAAATTTGTTCTTATACAAATAATTCCACAAAATAAATAAAATACGGGACAATGAAATACTTTATCATTGAAAAATTCTTTTGAAAGCAGAACTATTGCCGCAAGCCTCTCTCTGACGAGAGAGGTGGCACGGCGGTACGCCGTGACGGAGAAAGAACAGAATATAGCAATCAATAATATTCTGTATTCAAAGACTACCCCTCAGCCGCCTTTGGTGCGAGGTCTCGGCTGTCGCCTCGGTCGGTGGGTTTGACTGCGGCAAGTTGACGGTATAAAAAACCGGAAGATATTTGAATCTTCCGGAAGATTATTGTATTTTTACCGTTATTTTGCGCTCTGCAAAAGGTCGCCTATTGTGGTGATTGTGCTTTGGGTTACGCTGTGGTCGCGTACGATTTCCCCTTTCGGCGGCTGAGTCGGAATTTTCAGATCCGCCGCAGAGATGTCGTCGGAATACGGGCGGCAATATTCGTTTAGCAGCCGCGCCCAATTTTCGCCCTCTGCGACCAAAATATTAGTCGCCGAGGTCTTGCCCTCTTTAATCACATCGTAGCCGTGCAGAGACGGTTTGACAATAGTCATATCGGCGTAATCCAGCGACAGGCCGAATTGGGCTATTGACGCTATTTCCGTCCAGTGCATATCCGTTGTCAAATGGGTGGTGAAACGGGACATAATTTTGATAAAGTCGGACACCGAGGTGTTTTCCATAAAGTATTTTATGACGGAGGCATAGAAATACTTTTGCACTTCAAGTCGCTGAATGTCCCGGTTAGGATAGTTTCTGTTTCTGACAATCTGCTCTGCCAACTCGCCGCTGACTTTGTACCAGCCGGCCTCCGGAATAATTGTTTCGGTTTTGCCGGTGTTTTTATCCTTCAGCACGATTTCAAAAGGCACATACATATCAAGACCGCCGTCTATGCCGTCCACCATTTTTATAAACGCCTCCATATCGAGAGTCGCGTAATGGTCAACCGGCAGACCGAGCTTGTCGTTTATGGTTTTAGCCAAGTCCATAATTGGATTTTTGTTGCCGTTTTTTCCGTATACTCCGTTGATTTTGCCCGAGCCGCCTGTTTTTACATCATCGCCGATATAGGTATCGCGCGGAATCTGAAAAGCCGACACTTTTTTACCCTTTATGTCCAGGGTGACATACATAATGACATCGGTGTTGGCGGAGGTGCGGTCCTCTTCCCAGTCGATACCGCACACAAGAATGTGCATGACATCGCCCTGTAGCTCCGCCGCCGTGCGAATATCCTCGTCGACTTCTTCGCCCTTTACATACATTCTGTCGGCGATTGCGCCGATGGCAAAGTAGCCTATTGCGACTACTGCGGCTATGACGAGCAAAACCTTCAAAAGAGCGTTGCTCTTTTTCTTTTTTCTTCTTCTTTTTCTGTTGTGTGAATTATTGCTGTGTGAGTCTGTCATATTAACCCCTTTTCAACGGTTTGCGTTGAGATTTTTGAAATATTCATAGGCGGCGAGAGAATCCGTGTCCAGCACCCGACCTTTAGACTCTATCCATTTTAGGCTCTCTTTGAGGGCTGTCTCCATACATATATCCAAATCCTGCCATACTAAGTTGTACAGCATATCCTTTTCGGGATAGTTTCTCTCGGCGCTGGTCATATCCGCCATGTATATTATTTTTTCCAAATTCGACATACCGACTCTGCCTGTGGTGTGATTTTTGACCGCCGCAAGCAGATTTTCGTCCGTTATACCCATCTCGGTCGTCATATAGTCCGCCGCCCGATAGCCGTGCAGCACCGGAATAGGCTTTTTGAGAATGTCTTTGCCCATGCATCTTTCCGCTCGGAAAAGTAATTCTTCTTTCGGCGCCTGTTTTTGAATGTCGTGCAAAAGCCCGGCGAGATAGGCGTCGTTTTCGCTTTCGCCGTAGCGCTTTGCCAGCTCCCCCGCGAGATTAGCCACATTGTAAGTGTGTACCATTCTTTTTTCGTCCGTCATCTGCGGAATGATGAGCTTTGCCGTACCGATATTTCTTTTGTAGAAGTCGGAATCGTAAAGGCTGTATTCCGATACGATGTCCCAAACGCCTGCCGGCAGAAAGTCGGCGGCACTTTTGCCCCGGCCGACAGCTTCTCTGATTTCCGTGGAGGAAATCGGATACGCCTCCGCATTGAGCAAAAAGGTGCCCGGCGACGAGAGTTTTATATTTTCCACTGCGTCGAGCAGCCGCGGGTCGTTTTCGTTTTTTCTCGGCAGTACGATAAAAGAACAGTTTTCTTTTAAGTAGTCGCTGTTTTTCCAGGTGTTAAGACCGACGGCGGAATCCGCCCCAATCAAAAACCATATATTTGCGCCCGGATACTGCCGTTTCAGGTGGGAAACGGTGATGTAGCTGAAATTTTTTTCAAATCTTCTGCCTTCAAAATCCGATATTTCAATGTTGTCCCCCAGATTCCGAAAAGCCTTTTCGCACATTATTTTGCGCGCGATGAATGGGGCGCGGCACCCGGTCTTATGCCCCGGCGTACCGGTGGGCATAATTATGACCTTGTCGAAATGCTTGTACCGCAGAGCTGCTTTCAAAATATTCAAATGTCCGTTGTGGACGGGGTCAAACGCCCCGCCGAACAGCAAAATATCCATTTCGCCCCCGATTAAAGTTTTGTCAGATTTTTCAAATCGAATTTTGAGTCCTTCGCCTTCTGTTTGAAAAGCGTGACCTTTGAGCCGATAACCGATACACATTCGGAATTTGTCTCGCCGGCGAGAATCTCGCCGACCTCTTTGGCCGTATATGCGCTGTTTTCCAAAACATGAATTTTAATCAGTTCTCTGGCGGCGAGAGCCTCGCCTATGCCCCTGACGCTCTCTTCGGAAAAGCCGTTTTTGCCCACCTGATATACAGGCTGAATAGGCTGTGCCTGTGAGCGCAAAAAAGCGCGCTGTTTGCTTGTCAGCATAAATAACCCCTTTATGTTACATTATTATAGTAGAATTTTTAATAAATTTTGTTAACAAAAATTGAATATCCGTTTAATAATCTCTTATTCAAAGGAAATTTTTGATATTTCCTCGCCCAGAAGTCTGAGAGCTTTGCCCCTGTGGGACACGGCGTCCTTTTCCCGAGCCGTCATTTCGGCGTAGGAAACATCGCCAATCATAAACACCGGGTCATAGCCGAAGCCGTCGCTGCCCCTTCTCTCAAAGCCTATCCGGCCCTCGCAGGTGCCTCTTTTCACAATCGAAACAGGCTCGTCGCCCGGAATATAGAGAGCGACGGCGGACACAAATCTCGCAGTGCGGTTTTCCTTTGGGACATCTTTGAGATTGTAAAGCAATTTATCTATGTTTTCGTCGTCGGTCGGGTGAGAGCCGTCTTTTGACCGGTATCTTGCGGTGTAAACACCCGGCTCGCCCCCGAGGGCGTCGACCTCCAGCCCCGAATCGTCGGAAATCGACGGCATACCCGTAGCCCGAGCGACCGCTTTTGCCTTTATGAGAGCGTTTTCTTCAAAAGTTGTGCCGGTCTCCTCGGCGTCTACACAAACTCCCAGCTCGGCAAGGCTTTTTGCCTCGTGGCCCAGAGCGTTGAGAATGCGCTGTATTTCCGCAAGTTTCTTTTTGTTGTTTGTTGCCCGTGCAAATATCATAGTACACCCCGTCAGTTTAAGCTTACCAATGTGTCGGCGAAATCCCGGGCGTTGAATATCATCAAATCGTCTATGCCCTCGCCCACGCCGATGAATCTTACCGGCACGCCCAGCTGTCTTTTGACCGATATGACGCTGCCGCCCTTTGCCGTGCCGTCAAGTTTTGTCAAGATTACGCCGGTTGCCTCGGCGGCGGATATAAACTCTTTTGCCTGGCTGATTGCATTTTGACCGGTGACGGCCTCCAACACCAAAAGAGTCTCTACGGCGATGTCCTCGCCCCGCTTTGTGACGACTCGTCTGATTTTTGAAAGCTCCGCCATAAGATTTTTCTTGTTGTGCAGTCTGCCGGCGGTGTCGCAGATTACGATGTCGTAATTTTCTTTTTTTGCTTTCCGCACGGCGTTAAACACCACGGAAGCCGGGTCTGCGCCCTCTTTTTCCGTGACGATGTCCGCCCCGGAGCGCTGTGCCCATTCGCCCAGCTGGTTTGCGGCGGCGGCTCTGAATGTGTCGCCCGCCCGTAAGAGCACTTTTTTGCCCTGTTTTTTATACAGGTTTGCCAGCTTGCCTATTGAGGTGGTCTTGCCCACGCCGTTTACACCGATGACAAGGATTACCGACGGCTTTGTGGAAAGATTCAAATCCCGGTCGGCTGTCATTTCCTCGGCGATGATGTTTTTGAGTATTCTCACCGCGTCCTCGCCGGATTTTGCTCTCTCCTTGCCCACTCTCTTTTCCAATTCGGTGACAAGATGCTGTGAGGTCTCATAGCCCACATCCGCCAAAATAAGCTGGTCGAGCATATCCTCGTAAAATTCGTCGTCTATTTCGGTCAGCGCGGTAAATGCGCCGATAATTGTTTGAAAAAAGCCCTTTTTTGTCTTTCTCAGACCGAAGTCAAGCTTATTGTCTGCCATTTTGTTCTCCTTTCATCAGTTGAGAATTGACGGCGAAAGATTTTGAATATCTAACTTCAAAAGCTTTGATATGCCGTCTTCCTGCATTGTGACGCCGTAAAGCACGTCCGCCGCCTCCATTGTGCCTCGTCTGTGGGTGATGACTATGAACTGTGTGCGGTCGGATATTCTGTGTACGTACCGCGCATAACGGTTGACATTGACATCGTCCAGCGCCGCCTCGATTTCGTCCAGCACACAGAACGGCGACGGATTGTGAGCGAGTATGGCAAAGTAAATGGCTATCGCCACCAGCGACTGCTCGCCGCCCGAAAGCGCCGTCAGGGATTTTATCACCTTGCCCGGCGGTGAAACGATGATTTCGATGCCGGAGGTCAGCACATTTTCCTCGTCGGTCAGCTCCAGACGGGCTGTGCCGCCGCCGAAGAGCTCGGTGAAAATTCTGCCGAAATTTTCGTTTATGACAGCAAAGCTGTCGGTGAACAGCTTTTTCATCTCGCTGTCCAGCGAGGCGATGAGTTTTACCAGCTGTGCTCGGCTTTCCGCCAAGTCGTCGTACTGCCGTTTCAGGAAGTTATACTTTTCGCTGACTTCCTTGTATTCCTCGATTGCGCCCACATAGACGCTGCCCAATTTCTTTATGGCGGCTCTCACCGAAGTGAGCTCTCGTCTGACGGCGCTTTCATCGGTAAATTCTATCGCAAACTCTCTGGCGTTCCGCACGGTGAGCTCGTAATTTTCCCACAATTTTGCGATGATGTCGTCGTATGAGGTCTCCATCGAGGCTATTCTCTCCTGCAATTTTACCGCCTTTGTGTACAGGCTGTCTCTTTGTCGGGTCAGTTCCTTGCTCTCGGCATTGAGTTTTGCCCTCTCGCGCTCTATTTCCATTCTCTCGGCGACTATGTCGGAATTTTCCTTTTCTTTGGCGGAAATTTCCTCTCTGAGCTGCTTTATCCGGTTGTCTTTTTTAGCCGTCTGCAATTTTTTGGCGTTTATTTCGCCCTCGTACCGAGCAATGCTGCCGAGAATTTCCATTCTGCGCTCCTCGCGGTTTTCCATTTCGGAAATAATCCGGGCGAGCTTTGATTTTTCCAGCTCGAGTTTGCCGGTCAGTGCGACGGCCTCGATTTTCAGTTGCCGTATTTCGTCGGCAAGTTTTGTCTGAGCCCGCACGGACCGGGCGTCCTTTGCGTCGAGCGAGTCGATTTTTTTCTCGATTTCGCCGGCGCTTGTCTGTAATTCAGATATATTGTCCAGCAGCCGCAGTTTCTTTTGGGTGTTTTGGGATATTGTCCGCCGGTAATCCGCCAGGGATTTTTTCATATCGGCTATGCTGTCGGCATAGTTTTGAGCCGCCTGTGAAAGTCGGGCGTACTCGACCCGGGCGCTCGATTTTTCGGCGGATAGGGCGGATATTTCGTTGTCGCAGTCCTCTGTCTGTACACGGATAGCGTCTGCCGCCCGCTTTGCCTCCTCTTTGTCGGCCGAGAGTTTTTCGCTGTCGGCTTTAAGGGAGGATAGTTTCGCTTTGAGCGAATCAATCTCGGTTTTTCTTGTGAAGAGGCCCGTGGATTTATTCACCCGTCCGCCCGTGAAGGAGCCGCCGGCGTTGATGACCCGGCCGTCCAGGGTGACTATTCTGTATCTGTAAGACAGTTTTTTTGCCAGAGCCGAGGCGCTGTTGAGGTTGTCGGTTATTATGACTCTGCCCAGCAGATTCGACACAACATTTTTGTATTTTTCGTCCCGGTTTACCACCCTGTCTGCTGTCTGAGCCCAGTCCGGCAAATTTTCCGAAAAATTCGACGGTCTGACCGTGTCGAGAGGGTAGAAAGTAACTCTGCCTATTTTGGATTTTTTAAGATATTCGATGGCTCTTTTTGCCGAAGTCTCGTTTTGAACGACTATGTTTTGCAGAGCTCCGCCCAACGCGGTCTCGACGGCGACCTCATATCCCTTTTTGACGGTGATAATCTGAGCCACCGAGCCCAGAATGCCGCCCAAAGCGCCCTCTTTTGATTTTTTGAGCACATCCTTTACGGCGTTTGAATAACCGTCCATGCGGTTTTCAAAATCCGTCAACATTCTGATGCGGTCGGCTGTTTGATTTTGCAGGCGGATATTTTCGTCCCGCTTTGCCGCCGCCCGTGTGTATTTTTCGTCCGCCGACGCCTTTTTCATCAAAAGGCCTTTTTTGATGTTGCCGGCTCGTGTTATGTTTTCCTCTGCGGCGGAAATGAAATCCGCCACTTCCTTTGCGCTGCGCTGTGTGTCGGCAAGGAACTTTTCGGCGTTTTCTATGCCGGCTCTTACGGCGTCCGCCTGCCGAGAGACAGTTTCGCTCCGGGTTTCCAGAGATTTTATATCAATTTTAGCGTCTTGGACAGACAGATATATGCCGTTCAATTCGCCCGTCAGTCTGCCTTTTTCGTCGCCGTTTTTTTCGGCCTCAGCCAACAGTCTGTCGGATTTTACCTGTAAAACCGTCTGCCGCTTATTTTTTTCGGATATAGCTTTTTCGTATTCCGAAACGGCTTTTTCGCTGTTTATCCTGTCGTCCGCCGTGTTTGTGCCGTCGCTGTCAAAGGCGGCAAGCTCGTTTTTGAGATTTGCAATCTGTCTTTCGCCAAATGCTCTCTCGCTCTCCAAAACCGCTATTTCGCTTTGCAGCCGGGCGATGCTTTTTTCGGTTTCGCGTATGGCGTTTGTGTTTTCTTCGCTCTTTGCGATGAGGGAATTGGCGTACAGGTATCTTTCCTCGGTGTATTTTTCCTTTTGTTCCAGCCGTTCGCTGACGCTGTCGTAGTCGGCGGTCAGAGTTTTGAGATTATCCTGCTGCTTTTTAATCCGCTCTTTCGATTTGTCCACCGTGTCCAGCCAAAGAGAGATTTCGAGTTTCTTTTTCTGCCGTGAAAGCTCTAAAAATTCCCGGGCCTTTTTGCTCTCTTTTTCCAGCGGGCCCACTCTCTCCTCCAGACCGGCGAGAATATCGCTCACTCGGTTTATGTTTTCGCCGGCTGTCTCCAGCCTTTTTTCCGCCTCATTTTTGCGGAAACGGAATTTTGCGATGCCGGAGGCCTCCTCAAAAATCTCTCGTCTGTTTTCCGGCTTTGCGGTGACTATTTCGTTTACCTTGCCCTGTGAGACGATGGAATATCCGTTTTTGCCCAGGCCGGTGTCAAAGAAAAGCTCCTGAATGTCGCGCAGCCTGACCTTTGCGCCGTTGAGCAGATATTCGCTGTCGCCGCCCCTGTAATATTTGCGGGTGACTGTCAGCTCGTCGGCTTCAAAATCAAAATGTCTGTCGGCGTTGTCCAGAACAAGACTGACCGAGGCAAAACCCATCGGGTTTCTCTTTGTCGTGCCGCCGAAAATAACGTCTTCCATTTTGCCGCTGCCTCTCAGCTGTGAGGGACGGGTCTCCCCCAGCACCCATCTGACCGCGTCGGAAATATTGGATTTGCCCGAGCCGTTAGGCCCGACGATGACCGTCATTCCGCTGTCAAATTCTATTTTTGTCTTTTCCGGAAAGGATTTGAATCCGTGTAGTTCAATGGCTTTTAAGTACACCTTGTTTCCCCTTTATATAGTAGTTTGTACCTGTGAGTTTTTCGTCCTCTCTGACGGTGACGGTATAGCCCGCCGCCGAGAGCCGATTTATATTTTTGCGCTTTTGACCGACGGCAATGCTTCTCCGTCTTTTGTTTACAAAGAGCTCGTATTTGCCTTTGTCGGAATTTTCCAGCGATTGCTTGACTCTGTCCAGAAAAGCGGCGCTCTCTACCAACTCTCTGAAAGCCGGGTGATATGGGCCGGCGACCAAGCTTTTTTCCATGCCGGCGTCGGAATGAAGTCCCAGTTTAATAATTTTTATGTTCTCGTCCTCAAACATTTTAACGAGAGTTTTGCATATTTCCACCGTTTCGTCCAATGACGGCGGCGTGTATGCGCCTCTCGCGTAAAGCGTTTCAAGAAGAGTGTCTTTCAGCGTCAGCGTCGGGTAAATACGCACCGTGTCGGGATGTATTTTTATAAACTGTTTTGCCGTGTCTGTTGCGGCGGCGGCATAGTCGTCCTGACCGTACAGTCCCGTCATCATCTGCAAGCCCAGAGAAAAGCCGTACTCTTTAATCAGCCGGGAGGCGTCGTAAACATCCTTTGCGGTGTGGCCTCTCAAATTCCGCCGCAATACGCCGTCCTGCATAGCCTGTGCGCCCAGCTCGATGGCGGTGACGCCGTACTCCTTTAACAGCGACAGAATTTCTCTGTCTATTGCGTCCGGTCGGGTGGAGCATCTGATGCCGAATGCTCTGCCCCGCCGCACAAAAGGGTATGCCGCCTGCAATAAAGACAGCATATATCCCCTGTCTATCGCCGTGAAGGAGCCGCCGAAAAAGGCTATTTCGTATTTTGCGCCGTCCGCCGTATCCGTCGGCAAAAATTCGTCGCACATTCTCGACACTTCCTGTGCAGTCGGAGGCGTTTGAGTGCCGGATATTTTGTTTTGGTCGCAGAAGCTGCACTTGTTCGGGCAGCCCTCGTGCGGCACGAATATAGATAAATTGTTGTGTTTTTTCATTTATGAATTGAGTTTTAATGTTGTGTTGAATTTTCGTCGGATAGCCGGCTGAGCCGAAATGTCGGAGCGGCAAATGAGCGAAAACGCAATATCAAACCGAAGCGCCGCGGAAAATTCGGCCATTCCTATGATTTGTGTGAGAAATTGCGGTCTTCGGTATAAATTTTGCGGTTTCGGCAAATATTCAGTATTTATATCCCATTAAAGCGAGGGCTTCCTTTGCCGCCGCCTGCTCCGCCCGTTTTTTGCTCCTGCCCTTGCCTCTGCCTATGACATTTGAATTGAGGTGTACCTCGACCTCAAAGCTTTTGTTGTGGTCGGGGCCGGATTCCCCGGCGAGAACATAAACCACCTTTTCGCCCGGGTTTTGCTGAATTATCTCCTGTAAGAGAGTTTTGTAGTCCTTGAGATTTAAGTGGGCCTTGTCGAGAAATTTCAGCACGAATTTTTTCGCCGGCGCCAGACCGCCGTCTAAATAGATTGCGCCGATGAGAGCCTCAAAGGCGTCCGCCAAAATTGACGGTCTCTCTCTGCCGCCCGACTGTTCCTCGCCTCTGCCCAGATTGAGATAATCCCCCAGTCGTATTTCCTTGGCATAAGAGGCAAGAGCGTCCTCGCACACGAGGGCGGCGCGGTGTTTTGACATATCGCCCTCCGGCATTTTCGGGTTTTCTCGGTACATTTTTTCGCCGGAAATCAGCTGTAAAACAGAGTCACCCAAAAATTCCAGTCTCTCGTTAAACGGCACCTCGCCCTTGTTTTCGTTGGCGAAGGAGGAGTGAGTCAATGCGGTGAAAAGCAGGGTGTTGTTATTGAATTGATAACCTATTATCTTTTCGATTTCAAGCATTTTCTTCACCCGATTCACTTTCCGCCAGGGCTTTTTCTATGGTTTCGCCCACATCGTTTTCGGCGTATTTTACAGCTTGGCGAATGGCATTTTTGAAGGCGTTGGCGTCGGAGGAGCCGTGAGCCTTGATAACGCCCTTTTGAACGCCGAGAACAGGCGCGCCGCCGTACTCGGTGTAGTCCATTCTCTTTTTGAAAGCTTTCAGCTGTTTTTTCATAAGCATTGCGGATATCATGCCGCCGAGACCGGATTTGAACATCTCTTTCATCTCGCCGTTCATAAACGCCGCGGCGCCCTCTATTGTTTTAAGGGCGATGTTGCCGGAAAATCCGTCGGCGACCACCACATCGGCCTCGTCGTTGAGTATATCTCTGCCCTCGATGTTGCCGATGAAGTTGAGATTTTTATCCCGGGCCAACAGCTTGTACGCCCGAATGTGCACATCGTCGCCCTTTGAGTCCTCGGTGCCGTTGTTGAGCAGAGCTATTCTCGGGTTTTGTCTGCCGGTGACTTTTTCCATATAGACCTTGCCTATCGTGGCAAACCGTGACAGCATTTCCGGGCGGACATCGGCATTTGCGCCGCAGTCCATGAGCAGAAAGCCGTCCGGGTTTTTGCCCGGCATGAGCATGCCGAGAGCCGGTCTTTTACAGCCTTTGAGCCTTTTTATAATAAATGTCGCGCCCATGATGACCGCGCCGGTAGAGCCGGCGGAAACCATGGCGTCGCCCTCGCCGTCCGCCAAAGCCTTAAAAGCCACATACAGCGAGGTGTCCTTTGCCTTTTTTACTATGTCCATGGCGTCTCTGTGCATGTCGAAAACGCCGTCTGCCTGTTTGAAGGCAATACCTTTTGTATCTATGTTGTTTTCACGGCAAACGGCTGTCATTTTTTCGACATCGCCCACCGCCAAAATTTCTACTCCGTATTCTTTTACGGCAGCCCGTGCGCCTTTTAACGGCTCAAGCGGAGCCAAATCGCCGCCGAAAGCGTCAAGTATAATTCTCATGTTTTCCCTTTCAGTTTACATCTATCTTTTCAACAGCCGCCTTGCCTCGCCGTGCGTAAGCGGCGTATCTCTGTTTTTTGTCTTTTATATGTTCGTCCAATGGCGGCAGAATACCCATGCTCCGCCCCATAGGCTGAAAATCCTTGTTCTCAGTTGTGATATAGCTTAAAAGCGCGCCGCATTGAGTTGTCGCCGGCGGTATCTCTGCCTTTTTGCCGCACAGCCTGCTGTACACAAAATATCCTGCCAGCAGACCGCACATGGCGCTCTCCATATAGCCCTCCATACCGGTTATCTGACCGGCGAAGTAAATGTTCGGGTAATCCTTCAAATTCAGGTTGTCGGTAAGCACCTTTGGGGAGTTTATAAAGGAATTTCTGTGCATGACTCCGTATCTGGCAAAAACCGCGTTTTCTAAGCCCGGTATCATACCGAACACTCTCTTTTGCTCGCCGAATTTCAAATTAGTCTGAAAGCCCACAAGATTGTACATCGTCTTTTCTCGGTTTTCACACCTGAGCTGCACCGCCGCCCACGGTCTGTGGCCGGTTTTCGGGTCTCTCAGCCCCACCGGTTTAAGCGGACCGAAGCGCAGAGTCTGTTCGCCTCTCGCCGCCATTATCTCTATCGGCATACAGCCCTCGTAGACATTGATGTCTTCAAATTCGTGCCGCCGTGCTCTTTCGGCGCTGACCAGCTCGCGCCAAAAAGCCTCGTACTGTTCTTTGTTGAACGGGCAGTTCAGGTAGTCGTCGTCGCCCTTGTCGTATCTGGATTGGGCAAATACTTTGTCCATGTCGATTGAATCCGCCGTGACGATAGGGGCGGCAGCGTCAAAAAAGGACATTCCGTCGCCGCAGAGCCGCTTGATTTCATCATAAAGTTTGCCCTGCGTCAGAGGGCCGGTGGCTATAATTGTCAGCTCGTCGGTGTCTATTTCGGTGACTTCTTCATAACTGATTGTAATATTTGGATGTGATTTTACTTTTTGTGTAATTAACTCGCTGAAAATATCCCTGTCCACCGCCAGCGCTCCGCCGGCAGGAACATTGCATTTCAATGCGCTGTCCAGCACGATAGAGCCGAAATGCGCCATTTCCGCCTTGAGCATACCCTGTGAGGAATCCTCTCTCATGCTTTTTAAGGAGTTTGAGCACACCAGCTCGGCAAAATTTTCGCTTTTGTGAGCCGGCGAATACTTTGTCGGCTTTTGTTCGTACAGGTGTACTTTAACGCCTCTCTGCGCCAGAAAGTAAGCCGCCTCGCAGCCCGCCAAACCGGCGCCGATGATTTTAACCGTGTTGTTCATCTCATTTATCCCCCGAATCGGCATCGGATTTTGATTTTTTTGTGCGCCGCACCGGCGGAGTATACCGCGAGCAGCTTTCGTTTACACAGTGTGCCTTTGCGGATTTTGCCGTCTTTTTGAACAGCGTTTTGCCGCAGACCGGGCAGATTTGGTCGGTAGGTATCTCCCAGCTCATAAAGCCGCACTCCGTGCCGCCCTCGCAGGCGTAGAAGGTTCTGCCCCTCTTGGATTTCAGCTCAATCATTCCCTTGCCGCACTTTGGGCATTTGCCCTTGGCGTGTTTTACCAGCTTCTTGGTATTTTTACATTCCGGGAAGCCGGAGCAGGCGAGGAATTTGCCGAATTTGCCGTTTTTGATTACCATAGGCTTGCCGCAGAGCTCGCATATTTCGTCGGTGACTTCGTCCGGCACAACCACCTTTTGACCTTCCATCTCCTTTTCGGCGTTTTCCAAGTCCTTTGAGAACACAGAGTAGAATTGCCGCAGAACATCTGTCCACTCCTTGTCGCCCTCGCCGATTTTGTCCAAATCACTCTCCATTTCGGCGGAGAATTTGACATCGATAATATCCCGGAATTTGTCCTCTAAAATGTCGTTGATTGTTATGCCCAGCAAAGTCGGGACCAACTTTTTGCCGTCGCCTCTCTCGATGTATCCCCTGTCGATTATCGTGGTGATGATAGGGGCGTAGGTAGACGGGCGGCCGATGCCGTTTTCTTCCAGCGCCTTGATGAGAGAGGCCTCTGTGTACTCAGGCGGCGGCAGAGTGAATTTTTGCTCGGTATCTATTTTAGACAGCTTGAGCTTTGTGCCGTCGTCCATATCCGGCAAAGCCGTCTCCTTTTCCTTTTTGTCGTCGGTCGCCTCTTCGTACAGGGCGGTAAATCCGTCAAAAACAACGGTGTAGCCGCTGGCTTTGTACAGATGCTCGCCGCTTTTAATGTCGGCGTTGACGGTTTTGTGTATGCAGTCCGCCATCTGTGAGGCGGTGAATCTCTCCCAGATGAGCTTGTAAAGTCGGGCTGTGTCCCCCGTCAGACTGCGCCGCGCGATTTCCGGCGTTATGGCAATGTTGGTAGGTCTTATTGCCTCGTGGGCGTCCTGGGCGTTGGCTCTGGATTTGAAGTTTCTCCTGTAATTAGGCACATACTTTTCGCCGTATTTTTCGCCGATGAATTTTTTTGCTGCAAAATACGCCTCGTCGGAAATTCTCAGCGAGTCGGTTCTCATATATGTGATAAGACCGAGAGTACCGTAGCCGTCTATCTCAACGCCCTCGTAGAGAGTCTGGGCGGCTCTCATCGTTCTCTGAGCCGTAAAGCCCAGGCGGCGGGACGCCTCCTGTTGCAGAGATGATGTGGTGAACGGCGGCGCAGGGGCTTTCTTTTTATCCGCCTTTGTGACTTTTGCGACGGCAAAGCCGTTTTGCTCGCTTTCAGCCTTTATTCTTTCGGCGTCCCGGCCGGTTTTGACCGTGACTTTTTTGCCGTTTGAGCCGTAATATCTGGCCTTGAACTTTTTAGACCGTCCGAGCGGCGACAGGGTGGCGTCGATGTTCCAATATTCCGACGGGACAAACGCCTCGATTTCTCTGTGTCTGTCCACAATCAGCTTTACGGCGACCGACTGAACACGGCCTGCGGACAGACCGCTTTTGACGGTTTTCCACAAAAACGGCGACAGCTTGTAGCCCACGATTCTGTCCATCACTCGTCTTGCCTGCTGGGCGTTGACCAAGTCCATATCCAGAGAGCGAACATTCTCCATGCCCTCGGTTATACCCTTTTTTGTTATTTCGCCGAAGGTCACGCGGTTTTTCCGCTCGGTGTCCAATTTGAGAATGTGCGCCAAGTGCCATGAAATTGCCTCTCCCTCTCGGTCCGGGTCGGTGGCAAGGTAGACTTCGTCCGCCTCTGCGCTCATTTCTTTTAATTCTTTTATGAGTTTTGATTTGCCCGGGATGTTTATGTATCTCGGTTTGAAATTGTTTTCAATATCTATGCCCATCTGCGATTTAGGCAAATCGCGGATATGGCCCATCGACGCAATGACTTGATAGTCTGCGCCGAGATATTTTTTTATTGTCTTTGCCTTTGCAGGCGACTCAACAATGACTAATTTTGACATTACAGTCTCCTTATCATTTCTTTTTTATGTATTCGCCGTTTGCCGTGTGGACAAGCAGACCTTTTACTTCCATTTCAATCAGCGCAGAGCGCACCACGCCCCGATTTATGCCGGTTTTTCTCACTATCTCCGAGGAAAATTCCGCGCCGTCTATGGCGTCGAGAATCAGGGATTCCTCTATTGTGAGAGGCTCTGCCGGCCGAGGTTTTGCCCTGTCGGGCTCCGTGGCTGCAGCGGTTTCGACATCGGCGCCCAGAGCCGCCATTATCTGATGACCGTTGCAAAGGGCTCTCGCCTTGCCCTCGTACAAAAGGTTGTTTGAGCCCTCGTACGCCGGGGAAAAGATGCTGCCCGGTATCGCCCATACGGTTTTGCCCATATCCAGCGCCCTGTTTACCGTGGCGAGCGAGCCGGATTTGAAGGTCGCCTGAATTACGCACAGAGCGTCGCACACCGCCCGGATGAGACGATTGCGGGATATGAAGTTTGTGTTGTAGTATCTTGTGCCGGGTATGTATTCGCTGACGACAAGATGATCTGTCTCCAAATAGTGCTGATAGTCCTCGTTCCGCTTTGGGTAGGGCTGTGTTATCGGCGTGCCCAAAAAAGCTATCGTTTTGCCGCCGTTTGC